>NZ_JBGUAY010000005.1:0-300000 GCF_041821025.1 Egicoccus sp. AB-alg6-2
CGCTCCTCCGACGCGGTCGGTGCCTGATCGGCACCGGGGTCGGTGATCCTCGTAGCTCCCGGGCGGTCGCGGTCGATGCCCGCGGCGCGTCGGTGACGGCTCGAGGTGGAAGGAGCGTGGGCCCGTTTCGGGCCGGTCGTCTACGGTACCGGGCTCGCGCCCGGGTGTCCAACCGCGCCCTGGTGGGCTGCGGTGGCCGTTCCCGCTGACGGGTGGAACAGTATCCGGACGGCGCGGGGGCGCAAACCAGGCGTTGGTACCGCGCTGTGATCGCGCAGAAATCGGCCTCGAGTTGCGTTCCGCAGCACAGGCCCGCCGGTGGGCTCAGCCCACCAGGTTCGTCAGCGGCCGGCAGACGCGGCAGGCGACCAGACCGCGCTGCTGGGCGTCTGGCGTGCTCATGGCCTGCAGACCAGGTCGTGCCTCGACGAGGCGGCAGTGCGGGGCGTGGAACACCGCCCGCCCGGCGACGACCGCGGTGCCATCGGTGGGGACGGCGGTCGGCCCACCGATGTCGACCCCGCGCTCGGCGGCGACGAGTTCGGTGAGCATGTCGAGGCGCGCGCTGGTCTCGGCGTTGGTACGGCGCATCTCCTGGACGATGGCGAGCATCAGTCCGAGCCCGATGAGGCCCAGTCCGGCGATCCCACCCGAGATCAGGAACGGCACCTGTCCCTGCACGTAGTCGAGGCTGGCGGCCCCGTTCCAGCCGAGTGCGATCAGGAGGAAGCCGACCGCGGTGAAGCCGACGGCGATCTGCATCGTCGTGCGGGTCCGGTCCTGCATCGTCGGTCCTTTCGTGTCGTGACGGATGTTCATCCCATCAGGGCTTCGCTGACCGCGGTGCGGTCGCGCAGCTCGTCGCCGGTGAGGGCCCGCACGACGCGCCCGCGCTCCATGACGAGTCCGACGTCGGCCACCTCGAGGGCGCCGACGTTCTGCTCGATCAGCAAGACCGTGACCCCGTCGGCGTTGATGCGTCGCACGATGTCGAAGACGTCCTTGACGATGACCGGCGCGAGACCCATGGAGGCCTCGTCGATGATCAACAGCCGGGGCCGCGCCATCAGGCCGCGCGCTATGGCGAGCATCTGCTGCTCGCCGCCCGACAGCGTCCCGGCCAGCTGCCCCAGGCGCTCCCGCAGCCGTGGGAAGTAGTCCAGGACCTGTTCGAGCTGCTCGTCGACCCAGGCACGGTCGCGCCGTTGCGACCACGCGCCGACCTGCAGGTTCTTGGCCACGTTCAGCTCGGGGAACACGCGCCGGCCCTCGGGCACCATCACGATGCCGGCATCCACGCACCGCTTCGTGCTCCAGTGGGTGGTGTCCTGCCCGTCGAAGGCGATGGTCCCCGACCAGGTCCGAAGCGAGCCGCAGATGTTCTGCGCCGTCGTGGTCTTGCCCGCACCGTTGAGTCCGAGCAGAACGGCGGTCTGGCCGCGCCGGATCGCGAGGTCGACCCCGTGCAACACCGGCAGGTTGCCGTAGCCGGAGCGGACGCTGCGCACCTCCAGCAGGGCGTCGTCGTCGGAAGCGCCGGCCGGGACCGCCGGCAGCGCGTCCGTGGTCTCGTCGGCCTCCTCGAGCAGCGACATGGTGCGCTCCTTCATGCCAGCGCCACCGCGCCCTTGCCGAGGTAGGCCTCGGCGACGTCGCGGTTGCTGCGGATCTCGTCGGGTCGTCCCTGTGCCAGCAGCTGCCCGAAGTTGAGGACGTAGACGTAGTCACAGATGCGCAGCATGAACGGCACGTGGTGCTCGATGACCACGAGGGTCAGCCCGAGATCACGACGCATGGCGAGCAGACGCTCGGCGAAGGCGTCCGCTTCCTCGGGCCCGAGGCCGGCCAGGGGTTCGTCGAGCATCAGCACGTCGGGATCGGTGGCCAGGACGGCGGCCACCTCGACCTGCTTGAGCATGCCGTAGGACAACCCGCCCAACGGTTCGTCGGCGAGATGGCGGAGGCCGAGCTCGTCGAGCAGCGTCAGGGCGCGTCGGCGCAGCAGCCGCTCCTCGGCACGGGCTCGGGGCAGACCGAGCAGTCCGCCGGCGACCCGGTACCCGACGTTACGGTGCTGGGCGACCAGCAGGTTCTCGAGCACGGAGAACGACCGCACCAGTCCGACGTGCTGGAAGGTCCGGCCGACGCCCCGAACGGTGCGCTGGTCCGGGCGCAGGTCGGTGACCCGCTCGCCGCGGACGTAGACGTCGCCCTCGGTCGGGGCGTAGAAGCCGGTGACGCAGTTGAAGAAGGTCGTCTTGCCGGCGCCGTTCGGTCCGATCAGTCCGACGATCTCGTGCTCGTTGACCTCGAAGCTGACGTCCTGCAGGGCCTGCAGGCCCCCGAAACGGATGGAGACGTTGCGCGCACTAAGGACGGACATCGCCACCCCCGGTGTCCGCGCCGCCGACACGGCTGCCTGCGGCGGATCGGAACGGCTTGAACGTGCACCAGCGGACGAACGGTGCCAGCAGGCCCGCGATGCCGCCGGGGAACCACACGAGGACGGCCAGCAGCAGCGCGGCGCCCAGTACCTGTGCCGCGGAGCCGTCCAGCGGGAAGGCGGCGTACCGCTCCCCCAGCGCGTCGAGCACGTTCGGCAGGGCGGTGAACAGCGCCGCCCCGACCACGACGCCGAGGCGTGAGCCGAGTCCGCCGACCACCACCATCATCAGGAACGTCAGTGAGAGCATGAAGCTGAACGTCAGGGGCGAGACGATCTCGGTGATCGACGCGAACAGCGCGCCGGCGAGGCCGGCGATCGCCCCCGAGATCACGAACGCCAGCAGCTTGTAGCGCGTGACGTCGATGCCCCACGAGGCGGCGACGCGCTCGGAGTCGCGCAGGGCGCGGATCGCCCGGCCGGCCTTCGAGGCGGTCAACCGCCAGTCGAGCAGCCACACCAGCGCCAGACCGGCGTAGCAGACGTAGGCGTAGGCGAGGTCGCCGGCCGCCCAGGACGGCCGGTCCGCCGTCTGGCCCGCACCACCGCCGGTCAGGGGCTCGATGCCGAACAGCACCCGCTCGGCGAACAGCCCCAGCGCCAGCGTGACCAGGGCGAGGTAGAGACCGCGCACGCGCAGCGCGACCACGCCCAGGAGCAGCGCGATCGTGGCGCCGAGTACGACCCCGGCAGCCGCGGCCACCTCCCAGGGCATCGAGAGTTCGGTCAGCACGAACCCGGCCGCGAACGCGCCGATGCCGAGGAAGGCGGAGTGGCCCAGCGACACCTGGCCCGTGTAGCCGACGAGGACGTTGAGGCTCAGGGCGACCATGCCGTAGACCGCGATGGTCGCCACGACGTTGCGGGTCAGCGGCGTCACCACCAGCGGGAGCACGGCAACGGTGCCGAGGATGGCGGTGACCACGAGCAGGCGGGCGACGGCCCCTCCCGCCGTCGGGCGCCAGGGCGCCTGCTCCTGGACCCTGCCGGGGACCGCACCCATGCCCGTGGGTGCGGCGCTGGGTCGCACGGTGGTGGCGGACATCCTCAGGCCTCCTTGCCGAGCAGGCCCAGCGGACGGAAGACGAGCACCAGCAGCAGCACGGCGAAGGCCGCCAACGTGGGTGCGTTCGGCACGGAGATGCCGAGCCCGACGGTGAGCGTGTTCGCGGTCGCGGCGACCTGGCCGAGCAGCAGCCCGCCCACGACGGCGCCGGCCGGGGACGCGATACCGCCGAGCACGGCCGCCGTGAAGGCCGGGATCAGGAACGTGCTGGTCATCAGCCCGGGGGTGATGCCCTCGAAGACGCCGGCGCCGAGCACCCCACCGAGGGCGGCGAGACCCCCGGCGATCCCCCAGGCCAACGAGGACATGGCGCGGGCCGAGACCCCGTGGAGTTCGGCCGCGAAGGGGTCCTGCGCACTGGCCAGCAGGGCAACCCCCAACTGCGTGCGGAACAGCGCGATCAGCACCACCGACGCGGCCGCCAGGACGCAGGCGACGACCAGGGTGTGCGCCGGGAACCGCAGGCCGAGTACCCGCACGCTGCCACTGAAGAACTGCGGGAAGGTGCGCGACTGCAGGTCGAAGACGACCACCTGCACCCCGATGAGCAGCAGGGCGACCCCGGCGGTCGCCACCAGGCTCGTCACGGGGCTGCGATCGGCCAGCTTCTGGATCACGAACAGGTTGACCGCCACGGCCAGCGCGGCGCCCACGACGACGGCGACCCCGGTGAGCGCCAAGAGGCGCCCGAACGAGACCTGGCTCGGATCCACGAACGCCTCGAGGTCCCCGCCGAGCAGGATGAGCACGACCACGAACGCGGGCATGGTCCCGAGCTCGCCCTGCGCGAAGTTGAGCACCCGGGTGGCGCGGTAGACGAGGGCGATGCCGAGGGCGACGAGGGCGTAGACGGCTCCCGAGCCGAGCCCGTTGACGATCGTGGCCCCGACGTTCATCCCTGCGGCCGCCATGGCCCCGGCGGCGACGAGCACCCCCACGCTCCACGTCACGCCGACGTGGTGGCGGGCGAGCCCGTCGCCGAGACGGTCCGACCAGGAACGACGCGGCGCGACCTCGACCTCGTCGACCGAGATCTCGGCCTCGAGGGGTGGCGGAGGCGTCGAGGTCCGCATCGTCAGAATCCCGACTTGAAGGTGCCGCCGTCCTTGTACGTCCGCGAGCCGCAATCGGCCCGCAGGACGTGGACGCCGGTACCACCGAAGTGGTTGTCCGGTCGGTAGTTCACGTCCGGGTAGACCCCCGTCGACAGCTTGCCGGCCGACTCGACGAGCGCCCGGAAGTCCTCACGGGTCAGATCGTTTCCGAAGGTCTGCTCGTAGCGCTTGAAGGCCGCGTGCTGGAGCTTGCTGGCGCCCCAGATGGCCCAGGCGATGTCGTCGGCGGCCACCCCGAACTTGCTGGCTGCCTGCTGGAACTCCGGATCGAACTTGCCGGCGGTCTCGAGCGCCGGGAAGGGCGAGAGGAACGTCCCCTTCCCGACGTGCGGGCAGCCGGAACGCAAGACGTCGTTGAGCCCCTTGCTGACCCCGACGCCGACGAACTGAAAGTCCTTCTCCGCCGTCTGCGCGAAGCGGATGTAGTCGAGGGGGCTGGTGAGGATGAAGACCACCTCGGCGCCCTTCTTCTCCAGATCCGCCGACAGCGTCGAGTACCAGGTCGTGTCGCCCTTCGGGTGGCGGTGCGTGGTCGTGTAGGGCAGTCCGTGCCGCTTGACCGCCGCTTCCCAGCCGGCGACCGCGTCGTTGAAGTTCGGCGTCTGGGTGACGATGGCGCCGACCTTCTTGCCCGGGTAGTTCTTCTTGACGTACTGCGCCAGCAGTTCGGTCTGCTGCTTGTAGGTCATCGAGGCCGCGAAGTACCACGGGTTGCCCTCGAGTCCGGTCTCGGTGACCCCGGCGGAGAAGTACGGCACCCGTTCCTGTCCCATCCGGCGACCGCAGGCCTGGATCTGGTCGGTACCGCCACCTCCCATCAGCAGGAACGCGCGTGCCGCCAGGTTGCGGCAGACCTGGATCGCCGAGTTCGGGTCGTAGCGGTCGTCGGCGAAGATCACCTCGACCTTGTCGCGTCCGAGGACCTTCTCACCCTTGCCCTCGGTGACCCACCGCCAGTAGAGGTCGCGCGACTTCTCGAACGACGTGGAGGGCAGGGGGGCCGCTCCGGTCACGGGCGCATGGATGGCCAGGGTGATCGCGGCATCCGTCACGCCGGTGCGGTCGCTGCCCTGTGGCTGCCGGGCGCCGCCACCGCCGCCGTCGCCACCGCCACCGCCACCGCTGCCGCCGCCGGCAGCACCGCCGCCGCCCTCCGCGCCGCCGCCAGTCGTTCCGCCACCGTCGCCCGCGGAGCCGGAACCGTCGGTGGCACCGCCCTCGCCCGGGTCGCCCGCGGCGACCTCGCCGCCGCCCTCGACGTCGACGTCCTCGCCCTCGACCACCTCGAGATCGACGGCGTCGCCCTCGACCGGTTGCTCGCCGAGCCCGTCGTCGAAGGCCATGCCGTCGTCACCGGCGACGGTGCCGGGTGCACCCGGGGTGCCGCCCTGCGCCAGCGGTCCGGTCTCGACGTGGACGCCGGGCTTCTGCCCGCAGGCCAGCAGCACCATGGCCAGGGCGACCGGCGCCGCCAGTCCTCGCATCGTGGTGGTTCGCATCCTCGTCGCCGCCTCCGTACGTCGCGCGTGCACGCGTTGCGGGTCGTTGGTCACACCGGGGCCGTGGTGCCTCGCCTGGCCATCAGCCGGCTGAGGGCGCCACCTCCCCCGGCGGCCGCACCACCGGCGGCCGCCCCACCCCCACCGAGCGCGGCAGCGGCACCGGTTGCGGTGAGCGCCTGCGTCGTCAAGTAGGCGCCACCGGCGAAGACGGGCACGAGCAGCCACGTCCACCACGGCTGCCCGGGCTCGGCGTCGCTGGCCGTCAGCGCCGACGCCTGGGGGCCGTCACCGCCACCACCGGGCCCCGCCACGTCAGCTCCGGGGGCCGCCTCGTCGTCGGCCAGGTCGGCCTCGTCGAACTCCGGACCGTCGGCGAACCCGTCGTCGCCCCCGAGATCCTCGAATCCGCCGCCGTCGTCGAAGCCACCGCCGTCGTCGAAGCCGCCACCGGCGTCGAATCCGCCGGAGTCGGCGACCACGGCGTCGTCGAAGCCACCGCCTCCGTCCATGCCCGGCAGCGTGTCGAGCGGCGGGGCCGGCTCCGCGGTCTGCATGGCGGCACGCACCTCGGTCAGGTCCAGAGCCACCTGCGCGGTCGTCGAGGTGTCGGGATCACCGAAGGCGAGGTTGGGCGCGCCGATGGGGCGGAGCAGCACGCCGTGGTTGGCCAACTCGCCGCTGGCCCAGGCCTCGGCCGCGAAGGTCAGGTCGAAGCTCCAGCGGTCTCCGTCGACCCTCACCCCGTTGCTGCCGAAGATGCAGTCGACGTCCACGACCTTCTCGTCGCCCTCCTCGCGCTGGGGCAGGTCGTCGTCGGACGAGGCCTGCGGGGCCCCGCCGGGCTCGAACGGGCTCAGCAGCGGGCAGGCCTCGATCCCGATCAGTTCGGGGTCGATCTCGACCGGGTCCTCCTGCAGCGCCGCAGCCAGTCCCTCGCCGAGCACGGCCGGGTCCTGCGGACCGATCGTCTCGAAGACGGCCAGGACGGCGCGCCGGAACGCGGGCGAGCCGACCTCGTAGCTCGGCTGGGCCTGCGGCAGGGTGACGGTGAACTGCACGACCTCCTGGCCGGCCGGCACCGGGGGCAGTTCGAACTGGATGGCGGTCTGGTAGCGGGTCTGGCCGCCGAAGAACGAGACGGCGGCCGTGTCGGCGGGAACCGGTTGGACCGGGCTGGCCGGCTCGTTGGCGTTGACCTCGCGGATCGCCGTGACCACGCCCTCGCGGACGGGTTCGGTGGACTCGGGACACAGCTCGGGCCGCACGACGCAGACCGCGGCGGGCGGGAACTGCTTCCGCAGCGTCGGCGGCACGGCGTCGCTGGTGCGCGAGACGTACAGCGTGGAGGCCTCGATCTCCAGTGGTGTACCGCCAGCGGCGTCACCGCCCTCGGCCTCCTGCGCCCCCACGGGGGCGACACCGGCGGTGCCGACCAGCAGTGCCGCCGCCATCGTCAGGCTGCCGAGCAACCGTCGCCGCCGGTGCAGGTTCGCAGCGTGTGAGGGCATGGTCATCGTCGCCTCCCGTGGCCGTCCCGCTGGCCATCTGCCGCACCCAACGACCGAGCGGCGCGGAGGTCACGCGCCGACGGAAGATTCCGCCGGCAGCGGGATCACCCCGGGAGGGGTGCGCGGGGGTGTCGGCGGTACGCGCTGACCTCCGCGGCCTCGGCAACGGCGAAGCGCCACGGGACGTCGGCGGCGAGTCGCACGCCGACGCGGGGCCCGGCGACCACCGCCCGGGGCCGGAACCCGTCGTCGAGCAGTTGGACCTCGGCCGCCGGCGACAGCAGGTCGATGCCGTCGTGGTCGGGTGCGGAGATGGCCAGCGCCTGGCACAGCCGGCCGGGCCCGCGCAGCAGGTCGCGGTCGGTGCGCGCGGCCGGCCGTCGGGCGCGCAGGCGCTCGTGGCCGGCGAGCACGACCGCGGCGCGGACCAGGGCCGCCGCTCCGACGCCGACCGGTTCGGCGGTGACGTTGAGGCACCAGTGCATCCCGTAAGAGCGGTAGACGTAGGCGGTACCTGGCTGCTCGAACATCGGGGCGGTCCTGGCGGTGCGCCCCGCCGCGCTGTGGCTGGCGGGGTCGTCCTCGCGGTAGGCCTCGGTCTCGACCACGCGCACGGCACTCCACGTGCCGTCGGCCTCCCGCCGGCGAACCACCGCACCGAGCAGCGCCACGGCGGCCTCGGGTGCGGAGTCGGCGAGCCGCTCGCGCGCGAACGGTGCGAGTCGGCCCGCCTGGCGCAGGCCCGGGGTCACGTGCCGCGAACCTGGTCGATCCAGGCGCTGAAGCGCTCCAGCGGCCAGCTGTTGGCGACCTGCTGGCGGTCCAGCCCGCCGCGACGCGCGTTGGCCACCCCGTGCCGCAGGTTGTCGAGCTCGGGAACGCTGTGGGCGTCGGTCGAGATCACGAAGGTGACCCCGCGCGCCGCGCCCTCGCGGATCACCTCCGCCGAGGCGTCCAGGCGCCGCAGGTTGCAGTTGATCTCGATCGCCGTGCCCGTTTCGGCGGCCGCGTCCAGGGCCTGCTCGAGGTCGAGCTCGATCCCGGGTCGCTTGCCGATCATGCGCCCGTGCAGGTGTCCGATGGCGGTCACCGACGGGTGCCGGATGGCGGCGACCACGCGTGCGGTCTGCTCGGCGACGGGACGGCTGAAGTGCGAATGGACGCTGGCGACCAGCCAGTCGTAGCCGGCGAGGAAGTCCGCGTCGTAGTCGAGGCTGCCGTCGACGCCGATGTTGAGCTCGGCGCCGTGGAACAGCCGGATGTCGCCGCGCCGCTGCTCGAGCTCACGCACGAGCCGGCGCTGCTGCAGCATGCCTTCGCGCGAGATGCCGTTGATGCGCAGGTCCTCGGCGTGGTCGGTGAGGCCGAGGTAGACGTGCCCGCGCTCGACGGCTCCCGCCACCATGTCCTCGAGCGAGGCGCGGCCGTCGCCCGACCAGTCGGTGTGGTCGTGCAGGTCGCCGCGGATGTCCTCGCGTGTGACCAGGGTCGGAGCGGTGTCGGCCTCGGCGGCCTCGATCTCACCCGCGTCCTCGCGCTGTTCGGCCGCGATCCACGGCAGGTCGAGCGCCGCGTAGATGTCGGCCTCGGTGCGCTGCGCGACGACCTCGAGTTGCGCGGTGTCCGGCACGGCCGGTTCGTCCCCGGCGGCGGCGGCGGTCTCCTCGGCATCCGCGTCGTCGGGCAGACGCGCGAGCGCGTACTCGTTGAGGGTCAGGCCGCGCTTCAGTGCCCGCTGGCGCAACCGGATGTTGTGGGCCTTGGAGCCGGTGAAGTACAGCAGCGCCGCTCCGAAGCTCTCGGGCGGCACCACCCGGAGGTCGACCTGGACCCCTTCACGCGTCAGGATCGAGGTCTTCGTCTCGCCCGAACCGATGGTCTGCGCCACGTCGTCGAAGCCCAGGAACGCCTCGGTGACGGCCGCCGGGTCGGTCGTCGCGACCAGGACGTCGAGGTCGCCGATGGTCTCGCGGAAGCGGCGGACCGACCCCGCGTAGGCCGCCTGCTCGACGTCCGGAAGACGCGACAGCCTGGCGACGAGGCGTTCGGCGAGCGGCACCGCGACATACAGCGGGACGCGGGTCTGCTTCGACGACAACCCGAGCTGGTCGATCGCGCGTTGGAGGTTCTCGGCCGTCTTCTCCCCGAGGCCTGGCAGCGCGGCGATGCGACCGTCGTCGATGGCCGCCCGGAGTCCTTCGAGGTCGCGAACGCCCAACAGTTCGTCGAGCAGGCCGATCGTCTTCGGTCCCAGGCCCGGGACCTTCAACAACTCCTGCTTGCCGACGGGATGCTTTGCCCGCAACACCTCGAGTTTGGCCATCGTCCCGGTCTCGACGTACTCACGGATCTTCGCCGCCGTGCTCTTCCCGATGCCCTTCAACTCGGCGAGCTGGGACACGCTCAGGTCGGCGACGTCGCGGGTGAGGGTCTCGATCGCGCGCTGCGCGTTCTGGTAGGCGCGGACGCGGAACGCCTGTGGGCTCCCCTCGTCGATCTCGGTGAGCGTCGCGAGCTCGCCGAGCGCCCGTGCCACCTCGTCGTTGGTCCTGGCCACCGCGTCGCTCTTCCTCGCCGGTCGTGTGCCGCCGTCACGGCCCGCGGACGAGACTACTTCCGGATGCGGACCGATTCGGCGGCCGCCCCGTTCCTGGCGACACCCGATCACGTCGGCTAGTTGTGTCCGCCCCCGACCAGGAGTGCACACGGTGAAGCTGTACGCCGATGTGGCGAGCGTGCGCGCCCGCCAGGTCCTGGGCGATGTCCTGGTGCTCGTCGTCACCTGGCTGGTGGTCCGCCAGGCCGCCCGCGTGCGCCGGCAGTTGCTCGACTTCCGGTCGGCGGCGGAGCGGGTCGAGTCGGCCGGACGCAACGTCGTCCGGGGCGCCGACGCGGCCGGCAGCGCCCTGCAGGACGTGCCGGTGGTCGGCGGCGCACTGTCGGCCCCCTTCGGCGCGGTCGCCGACGCCGGACGCGACCTCAGCGCGGCAGGCACCGACGCCGGCGCGGCGATCGAGGGCCTCGGCCTGTTCGTGCCGCTGCTGCTCGTGGGACTGGTGCTCGGGTACGTGCTGTTCCGGTACCTGCCCGGGCGACTGGCGTGGATGCGGGAGACCGCCGAGGTGGCCCGCGTCCTGGGGACCGCCGACGGCGAGCGGTTGCTGGCCCACCGGGCCGTCGCCGGCCGACCGCTGCGGCTGCTGCGCCAGTCCGTCGTCGATCCCGGGGCGGCACTCGCGCACGGGGACTGGGCCCCACTCGCGGCCGTGGAACTGCAGGAGCTCGGCCTTCGCCGATCGCCTCCCGACGGCCACGCGTAGCGCGTATCGTGTGCCCGCCGCGCAGCGGGGCGCTGACGCGACACCGGGGGAACCGTGCACGGGCAGAGGCGGGCGGCGGGACTGGCCTTCTGGGGCCTGCTGCTGGTCGCCTTCGACCTCGACGTCGGCGGGTTCGACCTGCTCAGCGACCCCGTCGGGGCCTTCCTGTGCGTGGCCGCACTCGGGCACCTGCGCGCCGCGTCGCCCCACGGCGACGACGCGAACGTGTCCGCCGCCCGCCGCTGGTGGGTCGTCGCCGTCGTCGTCACGGGCCTGTCCGAGCTCGCCGTCCTGAGCGGCGTCGCCGCCCCGGACGCGCCGATCCAGGTCGTGGACACGATGCTGGGCGACGTACGCCCCGCGGCCGCTGTCTCGCTGCTCGAACTGGTACTGCTCCCGGCGCAGCTGGCGCTGATCGCGGCCTTCGCCGCCGTCGTCCGCTCTCCTCGGATGGTCCAGAGCTGGGCGACCTCGCGCCGCCTGCTCCTGCTGGTCGGCGTGCCGGTCGCCGTGGCCTCCGCCGCCGGCGACCTCTACCTGCTCGCCACCGGGCGCTGGTTCAGCATCACGCTCGGCTCGGGTGCCGCTTCCCTGGCGCTGCTGGGTGCCCTCGCTGCACTCGCCGCGGCCGCGCACGTCCTGGTCTCGCTGCACCGCACACGCACGGCGCCCGAGCACGAGCCGCTCCCGGTCTGACCCCGACCCGGCCGTCGCTCGCGACCGTCCGGGGTCGCCCGCCGGCCGCCGGGGTGACGGCTGCTCAGCCGCCGGCGCCGACGTCGGTCTGCGGGCCGGCGTCGTTCGCGACCTCTGCCGACCAGCGGGTCACGACGAACACCGCCGCGAACACCACCAGCACGACGACCACGCCGAGAACGGCTCGGCGCATGGTCATGACGTCCGCCGATCGGCAGCGACGTTGGCGGACGCGGCCGCGCGGGCGCGGCGGAGCTGGTCGCGGACGGCGCTGGACGCGGTCCCCAGGCTGCTGTCGCGCCGGTCCACGGCCTGGCGCGGATCGAGCAGGTCCGCCACGCCGCGGTCGAGGACCGGATGTGCTGCGGCCAGTTCACCGGGGTCGAGGCCGTCGAGGTCGACGCCCTTCGACTCGGCCAGCCGCACCACCTCGCCGACCACCTCGTGGGCTTCGCGGAACGGCACCCCCCGACGCACGAGTTCCTCGGCCAGGTCGGTGGCGAGGGCGAACCCGCCGACCGATGCGGCCGCCAGGCGGTCGCGGTCGAAGGTCAGCGACGCCACGGTGCCCGCGATCGCGGGGAGCACCAGCCGGAGGGTGGCCACCGCATCGAAGACCGGCTCCTTGTCCTCCTGCAGGTCCCGGTCGTAGGTCATCGGCAGGCCCTTGACCGTCGTCAGGAGCGACACGAGGTCGCCGATGACCCGGCCGGCCTTGCCGCGCACGAGCTCGGCGATGTCGGGGTTGCGCTTCTGGGGCATGATCGACGACCCGGTCGAGAACGCGTCACCGACCCGGACGAAGCCGAACTCCGCGGTGGCCCACAGCACGATCTCCTCGCCGAGGCGCGAGACGTGGACCGCCAGGATCGCGCAGGCCGACAGCACCTCGAGCGCGAAGTCGCGGGAAGCCACCGCGTCCATCGAGTTCTCGGTCACCCGCGAGAAGCCGAGGTGGTCGGCGTAGGCGGCGGGGTCGAGGCCGAGCGTGGTTCCCGCCAGGGCCCCCGAACCCAGCACCGAGGCGTCCAGCCGATCACGCGCGTCACGTAGACGCCCGGCGTCACGGTCGAGCATCCACACGTAGGCGAGCAGGTGGTGGCTCAGGAGCACGGGCTGGCCACGCTGCAGGTGGGTGTAGCCCGGCGCCAACCAGTCGAGGTGGGCCTCGGCCTGGTCGGTCAGCGCCTGCTGCAACGCGCCGACCAGGGCGACCAGTTCGTCACAGGCGTCGCGGCACCACAGGCGCAGGTCGTTCGCGATCTGGTCGTTGCGTGAGCGGCCGGCCCGCAGCTTCCCGCCGAGGGGACCGAGCTCGTCGACCAGCCAGCGCTCGATGGCGCCGTGGACGTCTTCGTCGGTGGGCAGGAACGCGAACTCGTCGTGCGCGAACTGCCGGGCGCACCGGTCGAGGGCGGCCAGCATGTGTTGCAGTTCCTCGGCGTCGAGGACCCCGATGCGGTGCAGTTCACGGGCGTGCGCGCGGGAGCCGTCGAGGTCCTGGCGCCACAGTTGCCGGTCGACGTGGGTGGAGACCCCCAGCTGCCAGGCGGCCTCGTCCGGGCCGGCCGTGAACCGCCCACCCCACAGTCTGCCGGCGTCGGTCGCGGCGTCGCGTGCTTCGCTCACGTCGTGCCCTCGGTGTCGGTGCGGCGACGATAGCCGGGCCGCCTTCGGGGTCGGTGCGTCAGGCATGGGCGACGAGCAGGCCCAGGGCGATGGCCTGGGCCCACGAGGCGAGCGAACCCACGATGACGTAGTCGACCAGGGCGTCGCGGGGTGGCTGCGTCTCACCGTCGTCGGACGGTCCCAGCAGGCGGGGGCGATCCGCCCGCGCGTCCGCCAACACCTCGGCGTAGCGGAACAGCGCCTTGCCGCCGATCGGGATCACGGCCAGCGCGGGCTGTCCCCCGGCGATGCACAGCAGCAGCAACCAGCGCTCGAGCCGCCCGATCCAGCGGCCGGCGCGGAGGCCGGCCGACTCGGCGAGCTCGGGCGCGGGCAGTCGGGTCGCCCGCAACACGCCCCGGACAAGGACGTCGGCGGCCGGCCCGCACCACACCAGCGCGCCGACGAGCGCGGCACGTGCCGCCGGACCCACCCCGGCGAGCCCGAGCAGGTCGATCCGTTCGAGCGGGCGCGAGGCGTTGGCGATGGCCGCCGGAGCCACGGCGTCGACCACGATGCCGACCAGGACCAGGGCCGCGGCCGACCACAACGCCGCCACCCCACCGATGCGTCGCGCGAGCACCGGCACCAGGGCGGCGGCGACGAGCAGGGCGAACCCGAAGGTCACGGCAGCTCCTCCGTCAGGGTCTGCAGGGTTCGTACCCAGCCGTACACCCCGTGGCCGTGCAGACGCTCGGCGACCGACTGCGGGGTGATGCCGTGGTCGTCCGCGAGCTTGCGGGCGGTTTCTCCGGCCAGCAGACCACACGCCAGTGACACGTCGAGCGGGTCGAAGCGCTGGGTCAGGCTGTCCAGCGCCACGAGCAGGGCCCGGCCGGACGCGAGGTCGCCGACGCCGTCGAGCCACCACCCCAGCCGCGGCCAGGCGCGACGCGGGGCGGTGAGGAACTCCAGGGCGGCGCGCGCGTGCCACCAGCCCGGGTCCGCCTGACCGGGGGCGCCGGCATCGACGGGGGCGTCGCCGGGTGCGACGCCGATGCCGACCCGCAACTCGACGGGCCGGTCGGCGGGCGGATCGTCCAACAGGCGCAGACGCAGGCCGGCGAGCGATCGGATGGCGGCCGGAAGGTCGTCGTAGACCGCCTGGAACTCGTCGCCGGTGGTCGGCGCGGCCGAGCGCGCCTCCTCGAGCCCGCGCACCGCGTCGCCGAGGCCGGCGAGCAGCCGCCGCTGGTCGGTATGGCGCCGGCTGTCGACGACGTCCGCGATCACGTAGACCGGCACGGGCGCTCCTGTCAGGCAATGGAACTGTGTCAGCGTGCCGACAGGTGTATTGCCTGTCAAACGGCGAGGTCAGGCGATCCACCTGGCAGGATCCCGAGTGCGCATCGCCTCGCCATGTCACGCCACCACGTCAATGTCGCGCCGATCCCGCATCCGTGCGGGGCTGCCGCGACATCGAGGTGGAGACGCGACATGATGGAGCCGCGCCGCGCCGCGCCGCACCGCATCGCGCCGGTGACGGGGGCGACGCCGAGCGTCGACGCGTCAGAACTTCTCGCCGAGGCCCTTGACCCGTGCCGCCCAGGTCTTCAAGGGCAGGCCCCACAGCTTGACGAAGCCCTCGGCCAGCGACTGGTCGAACTGGTCCTGCGCGTCGTAGGTCGCCATCTCGTAGTCGTACAGGCCGGAGTCCTCGCTGCGGCGGCCGACGACCGTCGCGTGGCCCTTGAACAGCTCGACGCGCACCTCGCCGTTGACGTAGTGGTTGGCCTCGTCCATGAAGGCGTCCAGCGCCTTCTTCAGCGGCCCCCACCACAGCCCGTTGTAGATCAGCTGGGCATAGCGGCCCTCCTCGGCGCGCTTGTGCTCGGCGAGCTCCTGCTCGAGGCACAGGTCCTCGAGGTCGCGGTGGGCCGTCAGGAGGGTGATCGCACCCGGGCACTCGTAGATCTCGCGGCTCTTGATGCCGACCAGGCGGTCCTCGATCATGTCGATGCGCCCGACGCCGTGGGCACCGGCGCGGGTGTCGATCTCCGCGACGAGTTCCGCCAGAGGGAGCTCTTTGCCGTCCAGGCTGACGGGGACGCCTGCCTGGAATCCGATGACGACCTCCTCGGGCGTGTCGGGGGCATCCTTGACGCTGACCGTGCGCTCGAAGACGTCCTCCGGCGGCGCCTCCCACGGGTCCTCGAGGATCCCGCACTCGGCGGTGCGGCCCCAGGCGTTCTCGTCGATCGAGTACGGCGACGCCTTGGACTTGACCGGGATCGGGATGCCGCGCTCGTTGGCGTAGTCGATGGCGGCGTCGCGCGACAGGCCCCACTCCCGGATCGGGGCGATGGTGTCGAGGTCCGGTGCGAGGCACATCGTGCCGACCTCGAAGCGGACCTGGTCGTTGCCCTTGCCGGTGCAGCCGTGCGCAACGCCGGCCGCGCCGGTCTCGCGCGCGACCCGGACGAGGTGCTTGACGATCAGCGGTCGGGACAGGGCCGACACCAGCGGGTACTTGCCCATGTACATCGCGTTGGCCTTGAGGGCCGGGCGGATGAAGTCGGTGGCGTACTCGTCGCGCGCGTCGACGACCACCGACTCGACCGCACCGCAGTCGAGCGCCCGCTGGCGGATCTCCTCGAGGTCGTCGACACCCTGACCGACGTCGATGGCGCACGCGACGACGTCGACGTTCTTGTGCTCCTGCATCCACTGGATGGCGACGGAGGTGTCGAGGCCGCCGGAATAGGCGAGGACGATACGAGGGCGAGTTCCGGCGTTCGCCGGCTGCTCGACGCTGGGCTTGGACATGGAGGACTCCTGGGAGGTGCTCAGGCGGGAGGGGTCGGGATCGCGTCGGCGAGGCCGGCGCGGGATCGCAGGTCGGCGGCGAGGTCGCGGCCGGGGAGCGTCTCGGCGGCGACCACGAGGACCGTGTCGTCGCCGGAGACGGTGGCGAGCACCCCGTCGAGTTCGGCGAGGTCGATCGCCGAGGCGACGGGGTGGGCGCAGGCGGGCGGCGTGCGCAGGACCGTGAGATTGGCGCTGTGCGAGACGGAGACGACGAACTGGCGCAGTGTCTCGTCGAGGCGGCTGCGTGCCGACCCCGGACCGGGATCGACGGCGAGGCGGTACACCAGCGTGCCGTCCGCGCCACGGACCTTCACCGCGCCCAGTTCGTCGAGGTCGCGACTGACGGTCGCCTGGTGGGCGTCGACACCGCGTGCGGCCAGCGCGGCGCGGACCTCGCTCTGCGAGCCGAGGTCGTGGTCGCTGATCAGCTCGCGCAGCAACTGCTGGCGGCGACGCTTGTCTGCCATGGCGGCGGCTCCTCGGGCGCTCAGGCCATCAGCCCGGCCAGCAGCGCCTTCTGGGCGTGCAGCCGGTTCTCGGCCTGGTCGAACACGCGCGAGGCCGGACCGTCGATGACCTCGGCGGTCACCTCCTCGCCACGGTGCGCGGGCAGGCAGTGCAGGAAGACCGCGTCGGCGGCGGCGTGCCCCATCAGCTCGGGCGTCACGCGGTAGGGAACGAACCGGTCGGCACGCTCCCCCGCCTCGGACTCCTGTCCCATCGACGCCCACACGTCGGCGTAGACGGCGTCGGCGTCCAGCACCGCCTCGATGGGATCGGTCGTGAGCAGGATGCTGGCGCCGCGGTCGGCCGCCAGCTCCCGCGCCCGGGCGACGATGGCGGTGTCGGGGGCGTAGCCCTCGGGATGGCCGACGCGCACCGACAGGCCGACCTTGGCGCCCGCCAGCAGCAGGGAGTTCGCGACGTTGTTGCCGTCGCCGACGTAGGCGAGGCTGCGACCCTCGAACCCGCCATGGACCTCGCGGAAGGTCTGCAGGTCGGCGACCGCCTGGCAGGGGTGTTCGAGATCGGTCAACGCGTTGACGACCGGGATGTCGGCCGCGTCGGCGAGCTCCTGGAGCCGGTCCTGGCCGAAGGTGCGGACGACGATGGCATGGACGTAGCGCGAGAGCACGGCGCCCGTGTCGGCGACGGTCTCGCCACGGCCCAGTTGCAGTTCGGCGGACGACAGCGGTAGGGGCTGCCCGCCGAGCTCGGTCACCGCGACCTGGAACGACACGCGCGTGCGGGTCGACGGCTTCTCGAACACCAGCGCAACGGTGCGTCCGCGCAGCCCCCCGTGGGCGAGTTCGGACCCGGCGGCCAGTCGCTCCGCCCGGTCGGCCTTGAACGCGTCCGCGGCGTCGAGGACCCGCAGGAGCTGCTCGGTCGAGAGGTCGTCGATGGACAGGAAGTGCTCCGGGAACGGCATGCGGTTGCCTTTCAGGCCGACGGATCGGCGGCGACGGCCGCGAGGGACTCGTCGATGGCCGACAGTGCGACGTCGATCTCCTGGCGCGTCACCGTCAGCGGCGGCGCCAGGCGGAGGACGTCCGGCGCGACGGCGTTGACGACCAGGAACCGGTCACGGCAGGCGGTCTCCACCTCGGCGGCGATCGGGGCGTCGAGTTCGAGTCCCAGCAGCAGTCCCTTGCCACGCACGCCGATCGCCGACGGCGAGGTCGCCACCAGCGTCTCGAGCCCCTCGCGCAGCCGCTTCGCACGGGTCGCAGCCGCGGCGAGGATTCCCTCGGAGGCGATGGTGTCGATCACCGCGTTGGCGGCCGCGCACGTCACCGGGTTGCCACCGAAGGTGGTGCCGTGGTCGCCGACACCGAAGCCGTCGGCAGCGGGGCCGCGTGCGATGCAGGCGCCGATCGGCAGGCCGTTGGCGAGCGCCTTCGCGACCGTGACGACGTCGGGGACGACCGGGGTGTCCTGGAACGCGAACCACGGGCCGGTGCGGCCGAAGCCGGTCTGGACCTCGTCCACGACCAGCAACGCGCCGTTGGCGTCGCACGCCTCGCGGGCGGCCACCAGCATCGCGTCGCTCAGCGGCCGTACGCCACCCTCGCCCTGGACCACCTCGAGCAGTACGGCGCAGGTGGTCTCGTTCACAGCCGCCCGCAGCGCGTCGGGATCGTCGTGGGCGACATGGTCGACGAACCCGGCCAGTGGAGCGAACGGCGCGTGCTTGGCCGACTGTCCGGTCGCCTCCAGCGTCGCGAGCGTCCGGCCGTGGAACGAGCCCTCGAGCGCGACCACGCGCGTCTTGTCGGCGCGCTGGTGCTTGCCGTGTCGGCGTGCCAGCTTGATCGCGGCCTCGTTGGCGGTGGCGCCGCACTGCGCGAAGAAGACCTTGGCGTCCTCCCACGCCAGGATCCGCGCCAGCCGCTCCGCGAGGGCGACCGCCGGCTCGGAGACGAACAGGTTCGAGGTGTGCACCAGCGTGCCGACCTGGTGCGTGACCGCGGCGGTGACGGCGGGATGCGCGTGCCCGAGGTTGGTGACGCCGAGTCCGCAGAGGAAGTCGAGGTACACGTTGCCGTCCGCATCGAACAGCGCGGTGCCCTTGCCCCGCACGAACGCGGCCTTCGGCGTCGGGTAGGTCGGCATGACGTGCTGGGCGGCCCGGCCGGCCAGGTCCTGGGCGATGGTCACGATGCCACCACCGCGGGCCGCGCGGCCCCTGGGGTGATCATGGTGCCGACGCCCTCGTCGGTGAAGATCTCGATCAGGACCGCGTGCAGCACCCGGCCGTCGAGGATGTGCGCCTGCGGGACGCCATCCGCCAACGCCTGGACGATGGAGCGCACCTTCGGCCGCATGCCCTCGTGCAACTCGCCTGCCTCGAGCATGGCCTGCAGGCCGCCGGCCGACACCTCGCTCATCAGGCTCTGGCGCTCGGGGTCACCGAAGTCCTGGTAGAGGCCCTCGACGTCGGTGAGGTAGACCAGCTTCGAGGCTCCCAATGCCGCGGCGATCGCGCCGGCCGCGAGGTCGGCGTTGACGTTGCGTTCGTTGCCGTCCGCGTCGCGACCGACCGTTGCGACGACGGGGAGGAAGTGGTCACCGAGCAGTTCGTCGATGTAGGAGGTGTCGACGTGGTCCACCTCGCCGACGAGGCCGAGGTCCTCGCCGCCGGGCCCGACCGCGGGACGCACCTGCAGCAGGCCGGCGTCGGTCCCGGCGATGCCGACCGCCGGCGCTCCGGCCGCCTGGACCAGGCCGACCAGTTCGGGGTTCACCTGTCCGAGCAGCGACATCCGCACCACGTCCATCATCGCCGCGTCGGTGACCCGCAGGCCCCCGACGAACGTCGACGCGACGCCGAGCTGGGTCGCCAGCGCGCTGATCTGCGGCCCTCCCCCGTGGACGATCACCGGGCGGAGGCCGACGAAGTGCAGCAGGGCGACATCGGCGGCGAACGAACGCTTGAGCTCGTCGTCGATCATGGCGTTGCCGCCGTACTTGATGACGACGGTCTGTCCGTGGAACCGGGTGATCCACGGCAGGGCCTCGCGCAGCACCGCGGCCTTGCCCTGGGCGGCGACGACGCGCTGGTGGCCGGCGTCCTGCCCGGCGTCCTCGGCGGTGGTCATGATGGGCCTCGTGTCACTCACGTCGTGTACTCGGCGTTGAACCGGACGTACTCGGGGGTCAGGTCGCAGGTCAGGACGGTGGCCGAGGCCGCGCCCGTGCCGAGGTCGACCTCGATGGTGACCTCGGGCTTGCGCATCGCGGCGGCGGCCTGACCCCGGTCGAAGCTGGCCGCGACCCCGAACCGGCAGACGGTGATGCCGCCGCAGCGGACCGTGACCCGCCGTGGGTCGAACTCGACCCCGGCGTTGCCCATCGCCATCAGGATCCGGCCCCAGTTGGGGTCGCCGCCGTGGATGGCCGCCCGGACGAGCAGCGACGTCGCGACGGCGCGGGCGATCCGTTCCGCGTCGGCCTCGATCGCCGCCTCGCGCACGGTCACGGCCGCGACACGCGTCGCACCCTCACCGTCGGCGACGACCGCGTGGGCGAGATCGGCGCAGACGGCGTGCACCGCACGGGCGAGGGTGTCCAGGCCCGGTGGCTGCGCCGCCGTCCCGCTGGCGAGCAACGCCACGGTGTCGCTGGTGGACCCGTCGCCGTCGACGCTGATGCGGTTGAAGGTGGTCGACACCGCGGCACGCAGCAGCTTGCGGGCGATCGGACCGCCCAGCGGTGCATCCGTGGTGATGGCCACCAGCAGCGTGGCCATCGTGGGCTCGATCATGCCGACGCCCTTGGCCATGCCGCCGACGACGCAGGTGCCGTGGTCGTCGGTGACCCGGAACGCGACCTGCTTGGTCCGGGTGTCGGTGGTCAGCATCGCGGTCGCGGCGGCGTCGCCGCCGTCCGCGGTCAGCGCGGCGACGGCGGTCGGCAGCGCCGCCTCGATCCGCTCGATGGGCAGGGGCACCCCGATGACCCCCGTCGACATGACGATGACGTCGCCCGCGGCGATGCCCAGGCGGTCTGCCGTGACGGCCGCCAGGCGTTGGGCGTGGGCCTCGCCCTGGGGCGTGCACACGTTGGCGTTGCCGGCGTTGACGACGATGGCCTGCGCCCGTCCGTCGGCGACGTGGCGGTCGGTGAGCGTGCAGGCGGGCGCCTTGACGAGGTTGGTGGTCGTGACGGCAGCGGCGCCGGCCGGTGCGTCGGCCACGAGCAGGGCGAGGTCCGGCCGCCCGGAGGGCTTCACGCCGCTGACGACACCCGAGGCACGAAACCCGGCCGCCGCGGTCGCGCCGCCCTCGACCGGTTCGAGCCCGCTGCGGTCGCCGGGGCCCCAGCCGCCGATCACGGGTACACCCCGACGGCGGTGAGCCCCGTCGCCTCCTCGAGCCCGAGCATGAGGTTGGCGTTCTGCAGCGCCTGTCCGGCGGCACCCTTGCCGAGGTTGTCGGTCACGCTGACGACGGTGACCCGGCCGGTGCGTGGGTCGACCACCGCCGAGAGCTGACAGCCGTTCGATCCCGTGACCGACTTCACCACCGGGAAGGTTCCGGCCGGCAGGACGTGCACGAAGGGTTCGTTGCGGTAGGCGTCGACGAGGGCGTCCTGCACGTCGGCAGCCGTCACGCCGTCGTCCAGGCTGGCGTAGCTGGTCGTCAGCAGGCCCCGCGCGATGGGCAGCAGGTGGGGGGTGAAGCTGATCGCACCGAGGTCCGCGCCGTACCGGGCCAGTGCGGTCTCGATCTCGCCGGTGTGGCGGTGACCCGGCGCGCCGTAGGCAGTGACGCTGCCAGCCACGTGGGTCGCGTGCAGCGCGTCCTTCGCGGCGCGGCCGGCGCCCGACGTTCCCGACTTGCCGTCGACGACGACCGTGCCCGGCTGGAGCAACCCGGCGATGGGGACCAACCCGAGCAGCGCGGTCGTGACGTAGCAGCCCGGGTTGGCGACCAGCGTCGCGTCGACGACCTGCTTCCGGTTGAACTCGGGCAGGCCGTAGACCGCCGGTGCCAGGTCGGGACGGGGATGCGGTTCGCCGTACCAGGTGGCGAAGTCCTCCGCGCTGGAGCGGAACGCACCCGAGAGGTCGACGGTGCGCACGCCGGCGTCGTGGAGCGCAGCGCCCAGTTCCAGCGAGGGACCGTGCGGCGTCGACAGGAACACCAGGTCGAGGGTGCGGAGTCGGTCGAGTTCGACCGCGTCGAAACGGCGATCCGCGGCGAGGTTGGGGAACGTCGCGGCGACGGGCGCACCCGCCTGCGAGTGCGCGGCCACGACCTCGGCATGCAGGGCGGGATGGCCGTCGAGCAGGCGCAGCAGCTCCGCGCCTCCATACCCGGAGGCGCCGACGATGCCGACCGTGGCGGTCATGCGGTTCCTGTCCGAACGCGAGGCGGCGAGTCTGCACGATCATGCATGTTTATGCAACCTCCGCAAGCGTCATCGGCACTCCACCCGCGTCATCCGCTCAGAGGTCGGGCCGTTGCCGGAGTCGCTTCGTCTCGCTGCGCTGCTTCTTGGCCTGCAGCCGGCGTTCCTTCGACGCGCGGGTGCGGCGCGTCGGACGCCGCACCTTCGGCGGTTCGAGCGCCTCGCCGACGACGGCCTGGAAGCGGGCGAGCGCCGCGGCGCGATTCTGGTGCTGGCTGCGGTGCTCGGAGGCCTGCAGGATCAGGATCCCGTCGTCGGTGATCCGGTTGCCCAGCCGCTCGAGCACGCGCTGCCGTTGCGCTTCGGTGAGCGAGGGCGTCGATCTGACGTCCCAGCGCAACTCCACCTTGCTGTCCGTGGTGTTGACGCCCTGACCACCGGGGCCCGACGAACGCGAGACACGCACGTCGAACTCCGCCTCCGGAACGGAGACGCCTCGGCGCAGACGGATATCGGCCATGCCGCGAGACTAAGGCCAGGCGGGCGGCGTCACGTGGGCGCGCCCCCGTCAGCCGTCCGCGGGCATTCGATTAGCCTCGGACGGCATGACGACTCCTTTCGAACTCCAGACCTTCCTCCGCCAGCCGCGTCTGTCCGGCCTGGTCCTCTCCCCCGACGGCGACCAGTTGGTCGTCGCGGTGGCGACCGAGGCGCCCGACGGCAAGCGCTACCGCAGCGCCCTGTGGGCGCTCGACCCGCACGGAAGCGCTGCGCCGCGCCAGCTGACCCGCTCCGCGCCCGGTGAGTCCAGTCCGACGTTCGCGCCGGACGGCACCCTGCTGTTCGCCTCGGCGCGCCCCGATCCCGACGTCGCCACCGACGGCGAGCCGACGACGGCCCTTTGGGCGCTGCCGCGCGACGGCGGCGAGGCACGGCTCGTGGTCTCCCCACCCGGCGGGGTCGGCGGCGTCGAGGTCGCCCGTGCCTCCGGCGACGTCGTCCTGCACGCCCCGATCCATCCCGGGGCCGCCACGTTCGCCGACGACCGAGAACGTGCGAAGGCCCGGGATGAGGCTGGCGTCAGCGCCCAGTTGTTCGACGACTATCCGATCCGGCACTGGGACGCCTACCTCGGCCCCCGCGAGCCCGGACGCTGGTTCGTCGCCGCTGATCGGTTGACGGCGCCTCAGGAACCGGCCTGGTCAACCGCGGAGGACGAGGAGGCGACGGGCACCGTCCCCGAGCCGACCATCCTCGCCCGGGGCAGCACGCTGCACAACGGCACGGGGGATCTCGCGCCCGACGGACACACGTATGCGACCACCTGGCGGCGCGCCGGGGAAACCCGTGCCCGGCGACAGCCGGACGACCTCGCGACCGATCTCGTGGTGATCGACGTCACCAGCGGGGAGCGCCGCCGACTGGTCGCCGACGGGCGCTTCTGGTCCTCGCCGAGGTTCTCCCCGGACGGCACGCGGTTGGTCTGCCTGGTCATGGACGTCGGCCGGCCGGACCGGGCCGCCAGCCACCACCTCGCCGTCGTCGACGTGGCCTCCGGCGAGGTCCGCGAGCTGGCCACGGGCCACGACGTCTGGCCGGAGCGGCCCCAGTGGCTGCCCTCCGGTGACGCCATCGTCTTCGAGGCCGACGAGCACGGCCATCGCCCGATCTTCCGGCTCGACCTCGCGGACGGACAGGTGACACGGCTGACGGCCGACGGCGCCCACACCGACACCTGCGTGGCGCCGGACGGTGCCAGCGTCTACGCACTGCGCGCCACGGTCGGTCAACCGCCGCGGCCGGTCCGCTACGCCACCGATCGCGCCGACCAGGCGGCGCACGTCGTGCCCTCGCCGGTCGGAAACGACCCGGCCGTCACCGTCGAGCGGATCATCACGACTGCCGAAGACGGTGTCGAGGTCGGCTCCTGGCTCGTCCTGCCCGAGACCCTGGACGGCCAGGTGCCGTTGGTGGTGTTCATCCACGGCGGCCCGCTGGGCTCCTGGAACAACTGGTCGTGGCGCTGGTGTCCGGCGGTGCTGGCCGCCCAGGGCTACGCGGTCCTGCTCCCCGACCCGGCCCTGTCCACCGGCTACGGCCAGGACTTCATCCAGCGCGGCTGGGGGCGCTGGGGCCAGGAGCCCTACACCGACCTGCTGGCCGCCGTCGACGCGGCCATCGCGCACGACGCCATCGACGCCGACCGTACCGCCGCGATGGGCGGCTCCTTCGGCGGCTACATGGCGAACTGGGTCGCCGGGCACACCGACCGGTTCCGCTGCATCGTGACCCACGCGTCGCTGTGGAACCTCGAGGGCTTCCACGGGACCACCGACCTCGGTCTGATCTGGGAGCGCGAGTTCGGCGACCCCTACGCCGACCGTTCGGTCTACACCGAGAACTCGCCGCACCGCTTCGTCGGCGAGATCCGGACCCCCATGCTGGTGATCCACGGCGAACTCGACTACCGGGTCCCGATCAGCGAGGGCCTGACGTTGTGGACCGATCTGTCGCGAAACGGCGTGGATGCGAAGTTCCTGTACTTCCCCGACGAGAACCACTGGGTGCTCAAGCCACAGAACGCCCGGCTGTGGTACGAGACGGTCCTGTCGTTCCTCGACGAACACCTGCACGGCAAGGCGTTCGCCCGTCCCGACCTGCTGTAGCCGCGGTCACGTCGCCCGGCGCGTCGGGCGACGTGACCCGCGGTTCGCTCAGGACGCGGTCGGCAGCTTGCAACGCAGCGCGATGTCCGCCAGCTCGGTGGGCGAGAGCGGCTCGCTCGGCAACTGCAGCAGGGCCTGCTCCGCGGACAACCACTGGTCGAGACCGGTGCCCGCGGTCGCCTTGGACAGGTCGACACGGTAGACGTCGAGGCCGCGGGCGATGTCGTTGCCGTAGACGTGGAAGGGCCGGTCGCGGGACACCGACGGTGCCTTCACGGCCCACGTGTCGCTGTCCTGGAAACGGAACGAGGCGACCTCGCGCATCCCGACGCCGAGTTCGCCGAGGGCGACCCCGACCAGGCCCGACAGATCGACCACGCGCACGCCACCGTTGTAGAACGCGATCGTCATCAGGGCCTCGTCCTCGTGGATCTCGAAGACGTGGGCGGTGCAGGTGCCGAGCCCGTCGGTGGTGAGGCCGACGTCACGGATGTTCCAGTAGCCGACCTTGCGTGGCGTCCGTTCGAGGTCGCCGGTGATGTCGTAGACGTGGACGCCGCCGTTGGGGCACTGCCCCGTCGGCGACGCGCCGGCCACCTCGTCCTCGACGACGAGGAACTCGCGGCGACCGAGGATCGGGTCGGTCAGCGTGACCGGGTTCGCCTGGTGCTCGACGTTGATCGCCGGATCGACGAAGGACGACACGACGGACGGATCGGCGGGGTCGGTGGTGTCGATGATGACGGTCTGGGACAGGGCGGCCGAGTAGGCACGCGTGCCGTCGGCGTTGAACGTGATGTCGTGCGACTCGGTGCCCAGTCCCGGCCGGATCGGCAGCGGGACGAATGCGACCTGGACCGGGGCGGCGAGGTCGCGGATGTCGACGACCTCGATGCCGACCTCGCCGACGACGGAGGTGATCAGCTCCGAGTTGGAGTTGTAGAGGTAGTCGCCGCTCGGGTGCACGGTCTGGTTGTGCGAGCCCTTCGGGAACGACACGAACGACGCCAGCGTCGGCGCGTGGGGATCGGTCACGTCGACGACGAAGGTGCCGGGACCGAGGGCGTCGCGCGCGCCGAACCCGAGCGCCTCGGCCTCACGGAAGCAGGCGGAGTCCGTGCGGGTCTGGCTCGCATACCCGAGGTCCCGGGTGTAGGTGACGTACCAGCGTGCGTCGCGTTCGAACACCTGCACGTCGCCCTGCGCGATGGCACAGTCGTAGACGGCCACCGGCCGTGGGCGGCCCGGGTCGGTGACGTCGAGGATCTGCAGGCCGTTGGTGTAGGTCCCGGCGAAGACGAAGGTGCGGTCCTCGACCTCGGTCCGGGTCCGGACCGCTCCCCCACCCCGCCCGAGGCCGACCCGCTCCTCGACGGTGCGCGCGACCGGGATGGTCGCGAACTCGAGGTCGGTTCCCTGGTTCGGCCCGGTGCCGTGGGCGTTCGCGTACGGGACGTTGGCGACGTGCTCCATCGGTCCGGCGCCCGTCCCGTCGAGCACGCCGCCGACCAGGTCGGGCGCGGGGACGAGCGCGAGCGAGCCGACGGCCACGACCGCCAGCAGGGACAGGGGGGTTCGGGCCGGCATCGGACGCTCCTCGGGGACGGCGTGATGCCGACGACAACGAGGTGGGGTCCGCGGCGATCCGACGGCGCGCGGCGGCCGCCCGGCACGTGCGTGCCGGGCGGGTCCGGGCGGGTCCGGGCGTCAGCGGCGCAGGGTCGCGCCGAGTGCCTCGGCACGTGCCGCGACCGCGTCGATGACGGCCTCGGCGTCGGCGTCGGTCAGTTGCCGCTCCGGCGACTGCAGGCGCAACCGGATCGCGATGCTGCGGCGACCGTCACCGACCTGTTCGCCGCGGTACTCGTCGAACCACCACAACCCGTCGAGCAACGGACCCGCCCCGTCGCGGACGGCGGCCTCGAGCGTCGCGTAGGGCACGTCCTCGTCGGCGACGAGCGCCACGTCGAGGCTCATGGCCGGGTGCCGGACCAGCGTGCGTGCCGCGACGGGCGGATGCCCCTCGGGTGGGACCGCGCGCAGCAACGGTTCCAGCAGCAACTCGGCGACCACGACCGGCTCGGGCAGGTCACGGCGGTCGGCCTCCTGCGGGTGGAGTTGCCCGGCGAAGCCGATCTCGACCGCATCGGCATCCGGCGTGGGGCGCAACAGCAGGGCGGCCGAGCGTCCCGGGTGGAAGCCGTCGCGTTCCGCGGGGCGTCGCTCCAGGGTCCACGTCACCGACGGCGGCGCCGCGCGTCGCACCATCTCGTCGAGGACGGCGAGCAGGTCGTACACGCTCCAGCGGTCCTCGGGGTCGAGGTGGTCGGGCCCCAGCCGGAGGCCCTGGGCCGCCAGGGCCACGGTGCGGGGTTGGATCGGCAGGGGCGTGCCGTCGGGCGCGGCCCAGCGCCAGCTGCCGCCGGCCGCGATCGGCTCGAAGGCGTCGAGGGCGTCGGCGAGGGCGTCGCCGTCGGGCCGGAACAGGCGCCCGAACTCGACCAGTGCGGTGCCGGGGCGTCCCTGCCCGGTGTTGCGGCGCAGCGCGACGAGCAGCCCCTCGACCAGCGACGGCCGCATCGAG
This sequence comes from Egicoccus sp. AB-alg6-2, assembly GCF_041821025.1. NCBI lineage: Bacteria > Bacillati > Actinomycetota > Nitriliruptoria > Egicoccales > Egicoccaceae > Egicoccus > Egicoccus sp. AB-alg6-2. Next base: position 27,233 of record NZ_JBGUAY010000005.1, read on the forward strand.
GAGGCGTCCTTGGCCAACGGGTTGCTGAGTTCGACGCGACCCTCCGTCGGCACGACCCCGCCCAGCGCCTGCGCGCCGACGAACGGGCGGGTGATCGCCTCGGACAGGCCGGCGGCGAGCGCCACGGCGCGCAGCTCCGCCTCCAACCGCTGCGCCGGCGACCGTCCCCCCACCATCGTGACCTTCGGCAACGTGGCCGGGATGCGTTCGTAGCCGTGCAACCGCGCCACCTCCTCGGCGACGTCGGCCTCGCGCAGCAGGTCACCACGCCAGGTCGGCGCGGTCACCGCCAGCAGGTCGCCCTCGGGCTGGACGTAGCTGCCGCTGCGGGTGAGCAACTGGCTCTGCCGTTCCCGGTCGAGTTCGTCGACCGCGAGCAGGCGGCGGATCCGTTCGGGGTCGACCGTGATGGTCGCCCGGCCGCTCCAGGCCACGTCACGGCGGACGGCGTCGGTCCCGACCGGCCGGGCGCCTGCGAGCTGCGTCAGCAGCTGGACGGCCCGGGCGACCCCGCGGGCCGCGCCCTCGGGATCGACCCGCCGTTCGAAGCGTTGGCTGGCCTCGGACACCAGGTTCAGCCGCCGCGACGTGCGACGGATGCGGGCGGGGTCCCAGACGGCGCCCTCGAGCAGGACCCGGCTGGTGCCGGCGACGACCTCGGTGCTGGCGCCGCCCATGACCCCGGCGAGGCTGACCGGACCGTCCGCGTCGTCGATCACGACGTCGCCGGCGACCAGTTCGCGCTCCTGGTCGTCGAGGGTGACGAGCCGATCACCGTCGCGGGCGTCGCGCACCACGAGGCGCGGGCCGGCGATGCGCTCGAGGTCGAAGGCGTGCAGGGGCTGGCCGAGTTCGAGCATCACGTAGTTGGTGACGTCGACCACGACGTCGATGGAGCGGACGCCGCACTGACCCAGTCGTTGGCGCAGCCAGGGCGGTGACGGCTGGACCCGGACGTCCTCGAGCGCCCAGGTGACGAACCGCTCGCAGGCGTCGGTCTGCAACTCCACCGGGATCGTGAGGGTGTCCAGCGCGGCGGGGATGTCCTGGGGCTCGCGCCAGCTGGTGTCGAGGATGGCGGCGAGGTCACGTGCGACGCCGAGCACCGAGAGGTGGTCGCCGCGGTCGGGTTGGACCGCCACCTCGATGACCGGCTCGCCGAGCGGCAGCAGCTCGAGCAGGTCGGCACCGAGCGGGGTGTCCCCGGGGAGCCGGAGGATGCCCTCGTGCTCGTCGGACAGCTGCAGTTCACGCGCGGACGCCAGCATGCCGTTGGAGACCACGCCGCGGATCGAACGCGCCTCCATCGTCATCCCGGGAATGGACGCACCCGGAACGGCATGCGCGACCACGTCGCCGACGTCGAAGTTCGCGGCGCCACAGACCAGCTCGATCTCGCCGTCACCTCCTTCGCCGGTGACCCGGACCACCCGCAGCCGGTCGGCGTCGGGATGCGGCTGCCAGTGCAGGACACGGGCGGTCCGCACGCCGGCGGTGCCGGCACCGGGCGTCTCCACGGACTCGACCTCGAGCCCGTTGAGGCTCATCACGTCGACGAGTTCCTCGACCGACAGGTCGACGTCGACGAACGTGCGCAGCCACGAGAGCGGGAGTTTCACGGGATCTCCACGGGCGGGATCGGGAGCGGTGTCGCGGGGGGCGCGTCGGTGCGCTCAGAAGTGGGTCAGGAAGCGGGCGTCGGCGTCGTAGAAGTCGCGGATGTCGCGGACGCCGTGACGCAGCATCGCGACACGTTCGACGCCGATGCCGAACGCGAAGCCCGACACCTGCGACGGGTCGTAGCCGCAGGCGCTGAGCACGTTGGGGTCGACCATGCCCGCACCGAGGATCTCGATCCACCCGGTTCCCGAACACACGCGGCAGTCGGGGTCGCCGGCGCGCCCGTCGGCGGCACCGCAGAACCCGCAGGCGACGTCCACCTCGGCGCTCGGTTCCGTGAACGGGAAGAACGACGGCCGCAGGCGGATCTCGCGGTCCGCCCCGAAGAGCGCCCGGGAGAACGCGAGCAGGGTGCCGCGCAGGTCGGCCATGGAGACGTCCTCGGCGACGAGCAGCCCCTCGACCTGGGTGAACACCGGCGAGTGCGTCGCGTCGACGCTGTCGGCCCGGTAGACCCGGCCCGGGCACACCACCGCTACCGGCGGCGGCTGGGTGGTCATGGTGCGGGCCTGGACGGCGGAGGTCTGGGTACGCAGCACGACGTCGGCGGCGCCGGCGACGTAGATCGTGTCCTGCTCCTGCCGCGCCGGGTGGTCGGGCGGGGTGTTGAGCAGGTCGAAGTTGAAGGTGCCGGCCTCGACCTCGGGGCCCTCGGCGACCCGGTAGCCCAGGCCGACGAAGACGTCGACGATCTCGTTCTCGACCTGGGTCAGCAGGTGCGGCCGGCCGGGCGGCAGACGCCGCGGGGGCAGGCTGAGGTCGAGACGTTCGGCGTCGAGTCGCTCGCGCAACGCGCCTGCCGACAGCGCCTCGTGGCGGTCGTCGAACGCGGACTGGAACGCTTCGCGAAAGGCGTTGAGTTGCTGGCCGAGCTGCTTGCGGCCCTCGGGCGGCAGGTCGCGCATCTGCTGCTGGATGCCGACGAGGTCGGACTTCTTGCCGGTGAACCGCACGCGGGCGTCGTCGAGCGCGTCGAGGCTGTCGGCAGCCGCGATCGCGGCCAGCGCATCGCGTTGCAGGGTCTGCAGTTCGGTCACGTCTCTCTCACCTTCGAGCCCGGTCGGGGGCGAGCGTGCAGGGTAGACGCCGCGTGCCGGTGGCCCCGACGCGTCCGGGTCAGGCGCTGGCGGGCAGGACGACGTGGAAGCTGGCACCGTCGTGCCGCTCGGTGTCGAGCCAGACCCGCCCTCCGTGCGCCTCGACCAGCCCCCGGGTGATGTAGAGCCCGAGGCCGGTGCCGGCCCGCCGGTTGTCGCGGCCGCGGCCGAACTTGCGGAACACCGTGCGCACGTCGTCGGCGGCGATGCCTTCGCCGTCGTCCTCGACGCTGATCTGCACGCCGTCGGCGATCGGGACCACCCGCACCCGGACCTCGCTGTCGGGCGCATACGCGAGCGCGTTCTCGAGCAGGTTGACCAGGACCTGCTCGACCTTGTCCGGGTCGGCGAGCACCCGCGGGGGCGGAGCTTCGACCAGCAGGCGCAGGTCGCGTTCCGCCGCGAGGTCGCCGAGCGCGAGCTTGTCGACGACCCGCTGTGCCAGCACGGCGACGTCGACCGGCTGCCGCTGCAACTGCACCCGCCCGGCGTCGATGCGCGAGACGTCGAGCAGTTCGCGCAGCAGTCGGGTCACCCGGTCGGCGTCCGCGTCGACGGTCTCGAGCATCGCGCGCTTCTGCTCGTCGGAGAACCGGTCCCAGCGCGACAGCAGGGTGCGCGTGAATCCCTTGATGCTGGTCAGCGGGGAGCGGATCTCGTGCGAGACCGTCGCCACGACGTCGCCCCGGACGGCGTCGAGCGCCTCGCGACGGGCCGCGCTCCGCAGCGTCACGACCAGGACGTCGTCGTGCCACCGGCCCGCGACCGCCACCGGCCGGACCCGCCCTGCGGCGCGCAGGTGGAGCACCCGCTCGCTCAGCCGGTCCCCCAGCCGCGGCGGCCCGCCGTCGATGCCGAAGCGCACCCCGGCGTCGTCATGCAGCTCGAGCGCGTCGGCGAAGGGCTTCCCGACCGGGTCGGCCCCCCCGAGCAGCACGCGCGCACGGTCGTTGACGGCGACGACCACACCGTCCGCGTCCATGACGAGGACCGCCTCCGGAAGGAGGTCGAACGCCTCGTACCCGCGCATCACGGTGCCTTGTGCCTCGGCCGCTCACCCTACCGGCGGGCGACCCGGCATGGCAGGGACGTGGTGGGTGGCCCGGGCGGCCGCGTAGACCGCCACGGCCGCCGCGGCGGCGACGTTGAGGGATTCGGCGCGGCCCCACCGCGGGATGGCGACGACGTCGTCGAGAAGCGCCGCTCCGTCCGGCTCGAGGCCGTGCGCCTCGTTGCCGAGCACCAGCGCCAGCGGCGACGACATGCGTTCGAGGTCGAAGACCTCCCGTGAGCCCGCGGCGTCCAGGCCGAGCAGCGGCTGCCCGACCCCGCCGCAGGCGGCAGCCACCTCGGCGAGGGTCACGTCGACCACCAGCGGCAGGTGATAGGTCGACCCCACCGCTGCCCGCACCGTCTTCGGCGCGAAGGGATCCACGCTGCCCGCGGTCAGGACGACGCCGGTGGCGCCGGCGGCATCGGCCGTGCGGATGATCGTCCCCGCGTTGCCCGGGTCCGCCACCTCGTGCAGGACCACGAGCAGGCCACGACCGACCACCTCCGACAGCGACGCCGTCCGACTGACCGCGACCGCGACCACGCCCTGTGGCGTGGTGGCGTCGGCCAGGCGCTCGAGGACGTGCTCGGCCACGGGTTGGACACGGATCCCGACGGGGACCGTGATGCGGGCCAGCGCCTCGTCGGTGCCGAAGACCTCCTCGACCACGCCGGCGTCCAGCGCCTCGGTCACGGCGTTGGGCCCCTCGACGAGGTGGCGGCCCGTGGACCTGCGTTCGCGTCGCCGGGCGAGCGCGGCGAGCTCCCGCACGCGTGCGTTGCGGACCGACGTGATGGGTTCCATGCGATCCACCTCCCTGCCGGGGTCGAGCGCGGCGGACGGGACCCGACGCAGCGAGCGCCGGCCATCGGCCGGCGCTCGCGTCACGACGGTGCTACCTGCTGCTCAGGCCGCTTCGGACTCGAGCGCGGACTTGGCGGCGGTGACCAGCGCCCCGAACGCGGCCTGGTCGTGCACGGCCAGGTCGGCCAGGTTCTTGCGGTCGAGTTCGATGCCGGCCAGCTTGAGGCCGTGCATGAGCCGGCTGTAGCTGAGGCCCTCCTGGCGGGCGGCGGCGTTGATGCGGGCGATCCACAGCTTGCGGAAGTCGCCCTTGCGCGCACGGCGGTCGCGGTAGGCATAACGATCCGCGTGGTAGACGGCTTCCTTGGCCACCTTGAATCGGCGGCTGCGGGCACCGCGGAATCCCTTGGCGCGGTCCATGACCGCCTTGTGGCTCTTCTTGGCGTGAACGCCACCCTTGACGCGTGCCATGGGGGGTCCTCCTCCTCGCGCCCCGGACGTGGGGCGATCTCGTGGCTGTTTCGGTGCTCTTCGACGGGACGGGTGCAGCGCCTGCTGCGGTCGCGCGGGGCGACTAGGTGTTGAGGAGGCGCTTGATGTTCTTGGCCGGCTTGCCGGTGACCTCGGTCTCGCCGGCGAGACGCCGCTTGCGACGGGCGTCCTTCTTCTCGAGCAGGTGCTTACGGTTCTTCTGCGCGACCATGACCTTGCCGTTGCGGGTCACGCGGAACCGCTTCTTCGCACCGCTGTGCGTCTTCTGCTTCGGCATGAACTGCTGCCTTCGTCTCGGGCGCGCGTGACGCGCCGGGCGTGCGGGGGGGAGCCGGTCGGCGATGGGTGCCGATCGGCGACGTCTGGGACGGTCAGGCCTGTGGGTCGGGCTCGGCCGTCGCCTCCGGCGTCGCGGTGGCCTCGGGCTCGGAGTCGGACCCGGCCGGCGCCTTGGAGTTGTCGGCCTCGACCGGCGGTTCTCCGGCCACGTGGGCGGGCTTTTCGGCCTTGGGCTGCTTGGGCTTGACCGGAGCGAGCACCATGACCATGTTGCGGCCGTCGACCTTGGGGCTGGCTTCGACCGTGGCGAGCTCCTTCATGTCCTCGGCGAGGCGGTCCAGCAGACGCAGACCGAGCTCGGTGTGGCTCATCTCGCGGCCACGGAACATGATCGACGCACGGACCTTGGAGCCGTCGTTGAGGAACCGGCGCACGTGACCGGACTTGGTCCCGTAGTCGTTGTCGGAGATCTTGGGGCGCATCTTGATCTCCTTGACGGAGATCTGGTTCTGCCGCTTGCGCGCCTCCTTCTCCTTCTGTTCCTGCTCGTACTTGTTCTTGCCGTGGTCCATGATGCGGCACACCGGCGGGTCGGCCTGGGGTGCCACTTCGACGAGGTCGAGTTCCTGCTCCCGGGCGCGGCGCAGGGCCTGGGCCAGGGGCACGATGCCCACCTGCGTGCCGTCGGCGTCCACGAGACGGACGCGCGGAACCTTGATGTCGGCGTTCAGCCGCTGCTGCTGATCGTTGATGCTGCTGCCTCCTCGAGACGGCGCTCGCGCCACGCGGTGCGGCACGACGAAAGAACGGCGACCCGAGGGTCGCCGTCCAGGACACGTCGCCGCCGACGCCCGGCGCACGAGGTGCGCGGGACGCGAGCGAGCTCCGGACCCGGGGAGGTGCGACCTGCCGGGTGGGCACCGGCCCGGGCGTCGACGCCCGGCGTGCCGCTTGTCTTCAGTTGTGCGCGACCGTCACGGCGGTCGCGCGGGCCCACGGTACCAGCCGGCCCACGGCGCGTCGAGCGCACGCGGGGGGTGCCGACGGGTCCGGAGGCGTCAGGAGCCGGGCACCCACAGCCGCGAGGCGGCGGATGGCGTCTGCGGTGGCGTCTCGGGCGCGGCCGCCGGTGGGGCGGCGCCGTCGGCGTCGAGGTCGCCCTCCTCGGTGTGGCCCTGCGCGGTGGCCTGCTGCACCTCGCGCTCGGCCTCGACCTGGGCCAGGCGCAGCTGCGACAGCGCCTGGTCGAGCTGCGAGGTCAGTTCCTCGGGCAGGCGCGAGCGACCCTGCTCGGTCAGGCCCGCCACCATGTCCAACAGCAGACGGCCGTCCTGGCGCCCGAGCTTGACCTGGGCCGCGTTCAGCAGCGCGGACGCGACCTCGGCGACGACCTGCTCCACCGGAGCCGCGCGCAGCTGACCCAGGTACGCACGGACCTCCTCCTCGGAGGGTTCCTGCCCGGAGGCCTGGGACGGATCGAACGGCACGTCGCTCACGCGGCGCTCCTCGCTGGTCGAGTCGTGGTGGTGGCCAACGAGCCTAGCGACCCCGCGGGGGCACGGGTCCTGCCCGTCACTGCCGTAGGCTCGCCGCCGAACCGTGTCCAGACCGTAGGCCACCCACGTGAAGACCTTCGACGAACTCTTCGACGAGCTGTCCGACCGGGCCGCGCGCCGGCCGCCGGGCTCGGGCACGGTCGCGGCGCTCGACGCCGGCGTCCACGCGATCGGCAAGAAGATCGTCGAGGAGGCCGCCGAGGTCTGGATGGCTGCCGAGCACGAGAGCGCCGAGCGCACCGCCGAGGAGGCGTCGCAGCTGCTCTACCACCTGCAGGTGCTGCTCCTCGCCCGCGGCCTGACGCTGCAGGACGTCTACCGCCACCTGTGACCACCGCCCCCGCTCCCCCGCCCCGAGGCTGCTGATGCTGCGTGTTGCCGTTCCCAACAAGGGGTCGCTGTCCGAGCCGGCCATCGAGATGCTGCGCGAGGCCGGCTACCGCCAGCGTTCCGCCCGCCACGAACTCGTCCTGGTCGACGCCGACAACGACACCGAGTTCTTCTTCCTGCGTCCCCGCGACATCGCCACCTACGTCGGTGCGGGACAGCTCGACGTCGGTATCACCGGACGCGACCTGCTGCTCGACGGGCACAGCGACGCCGAGGAACTGCTGCCGCTGGGCTTCGCCCGCTCGACGTTCCGCTACGCCGCCGTTCCGGGGACGGCCGAGGACGTCGCCGGCTTCGCGGGCAAGCGGATCGCGACCAGCTACCCCGGCATCGTCCGCCGCGACCTCGAACGTCGGGGGATCGAGGCCGAGGTGATCCGGCTCGACGGCGCGGTCGAGACGGCGGTGCGGCTCGGCGTCGCCGACATCGTGGCCGACGTGGTCGAGACCGGCGCGACCCTGCGTCAGGCCGGCCTGGAGGTGCTCGGCGACCCGATCCTGCAGTCCGAGGCCGTGCTGGTGCGTGACGCACGGAACGGCGAACCGAGCCCGCAGGTCGAGCAGCTCGCGCGCCGGCTCAACGGCGTCATCATCGCGCGGCAGTACGTGATGATCGACTACGACGTGCGCGTCGAAGCGGTCGACGCGGCCTGTGAGCTGACGCCCGGCATCGAGTCGCCCACCGTGTCCCCGCTGCACGACAAGGGCTGGGTCGCCGTCCGCGCCATGGTCAAGCGGAAGGACACCAACCTGATCATGGACCAGCTGTGGGACCTCGGTGCGCGCGGCATCCTGGTCACCGACATCCTCGCCTGCCGCCTCTGATCATGGCGCGCTCTGGACACGTCGCCGAGATCCGGGCGCTGGTGGGCACCCACCGCTTGCTGCTGCCCTCGGTCGGAACGGCCGTCTTCGACCGCGACCGGCTGCTGCTGGTGCGCCACGCCGACGGCAGCCACGACTGGGGGCTGCCGGGTGGCGCGATCGAACCGGGCGAGCACCCGGCCGACGCCGCGGTCCGCGAGGTCCACGAGGAGACGGGGCTGCTCGTCGAGGTGACCGCGATCGCCGGGGTGCTCGGGGGTCCGGAGGCCGAGATCCGCTACGACAACGGCGACCGCACCTGTTACGTGACCACCGTGTTCACCGCGCGCCTGCGCTCCACCGCCGCCATCGACCTCGACCGTGGCGAGCTGGCCGAGGCCGGCTGGTTCGACGCCGAGGCACTCGCCGACGTCGAGCTCCCGGGGCATGCGCGCGCGGCCGTCGCGGCCGCCGTCGACGTCCACCATGGTGGGCCGCCCGCCTTCCGGCGCCCGACCTGGCAGCCGGGATAGCGCCGCCGCGGCCGGTCATGCCCGCGTGAGGTGCTCCTCGCCGGGTACGTGAGCGTCCGGGTCGGCGACGACCGCAAGCGACCGCGTCGCGCGGGTCACGGCGACGTAGAGCTGGTGCAGGCCGACCGCCGACGCCGCGGCGATCCGGTCGGGCGCGACCACGACGACGTCGTCGAACTCGAGGCCCTTGACGGTTCGGGCGTCGTGCACGCGCAGGCGATCCCTGACCTCCGCGCCGGCGACGAGGCGGTCGACCCGTGCCTCGAGGTCGGCCAGCATCTCGGGTGGCGCGATCAGCACGACCGTCCCGTCCGCACGTTCGGCCGCGTCGACCGCAGCACGCACCGCCGTGGTCGGCAGGTCCTGCGTGCGGTACAGCACGGGACGACGCCCGCTCTCGCGCACCGCCTGGGGCACCGCGTCGGGGTCGTAGCCGGCGGCCGCGAGGACGGCGCGCGCGACCTCGACGATCTCGACCGGGGTGCGGTAGTTGACCGTAAGCCCCTGGACCGCGACCTGCCGCCGGCCGATCAGCCGCGCCACGGCGTCCCAGTCGCGCGGTTCGGCGACCCGGCTGCGCTGGGCGAGATCGCCGACCACGGTCCACGAGGCGTACGGGCCGCGGCGCGCCACCATCCGCCACTGCATCGGCGTCAGGTCCTGGGCCTCGTCGACGACGACGTGAGCAAAGTCGCGGTAGTCGTCGTCCTCGACGTCGGCATAGAGCACCTCGGCGTCGGGCACGTCGCCCGTGACCCGCAGCCCCGGATCGGACTCGCGGGGCCGGTCGGACGTCGGCGCCGGCACGGTGCCGAGCACGGCGCGGACCTCGTCGAGGAGCGCGACGTCGTCGACGGTCCAGCCGTCGGCGGCGGCCCAGGCGTCGCGCAGCAGCCGGCGCTGCCCGGCGTCCAGCAGGCCGTCGGCGAGCCGGTCGAGGTCGACGCGCCCGGTGGCGACGGCCTCGAGCACCCCGGTCGCGTCCAGCACCGGCCAGAAGCAGCGTCGCAGCATCGTCACCTGGGCCGAGTCGTCCAGGGCCTGGTCGAAACCGGTGCCCGAACGCTCCTCGGGGGGGCGCCCCCCGGACGCACGGCGGGCGCTGCGCCATGCCTTCCACAGCGCGGCACGCAGCGCGTCGTCCGCCGCGCCCGCCCGGGCGTGGTAGGTGCTCTGCGCACGGTCGGCGGACGTACGCCCCAGCAGCCGCCGCCGGATCTGCGCCAGGCTGCGCGCATCCACCTGGGCCGTACTGCCGTCGAAGCTGACGCGCGTCGTCGGCGGCAGCGGCGGCACGGCGGCCGCCACGGCACGGCGGCACAACTCGGCCATGGCCAGGTCGCCCTTGACCGCCGCCACGTCGGGCTCGTCCCAGCCGGTGACCCGGAGCCCGCGCGGGGCGAAGCCGTCGAGCGAACGCTGCACCGCCCGGTCCTCCCCGAGCGAGGGCAGGACGCGGGCCGTGTACTCGGTGAAGGCGCGCGAGGGACCGACGACGAGGATGCCGCGGCCCTCGAACCGGTCGCGGTCGCCGTAGAGCAGGTAGGCGACCCGGTGCAGGGCGACCACGGTCTTGCCCGTCCCTGGCCCGCCCGTGACCACCAGCGTCCCGGTGGCGGGCGAGCGGATGATGCGGTCCTGGTCGGCCTGGATCGTGGCCACGATGTCGCGCATGTGGGCGGTACGGGTCCGCGAGAGCGCCGCGAGCAGCGCACCCTGCCCGGTCACCGACCCGAGCCCGAGCCGTTCGGCGGCGTCGGCGTCCAGCAGTTCGTCGTCGAGGTCGCGCAGGTCGCGCCCCCGCGTCACCAGCGTCCGGCGACGCACCACGTCCATGGGCGAGGCTGGAGTGGCCTGGTAGAAGGCCGCGGAGGCGGGGGCACGCCAGTCGACCAGCAGGACGTCGCCCCGGTCGTCGACGACCGAGACGCGGCCCACGTGCAGGTGGTCGCCGTCGACGAGGTCGAGGCGTCCGAACGCGAGCGACTCGACGTCGCCGAACGTGTAGCGCGCCGCCCTCGAGGCGTGGTGGTGCGCCGTCACGTCGCGCTCGAACCGGGCCTGGAACGTCGATCCGCTGTGGTCGGCCGCGGCCTGGGCCGCGCGCTCGTCGGCCCGGCGGCGCAGGTGTTCGACGCGGTCGTGGACGCGGTCGAGGTGGGCCTGCTCGGCCTCGATGGCGGCACGCTTCGCGCCGGCCTCGGGCTCGGTCGGGGCGACGTCGGCGCCCGTGGGGTCGCGACGGGAGTCGGGAGCGGGGGCCGTCACAGCTGGCGCAGCACCTGCGCCGTCTCCACGGCCGAGATCGCCGCTTCGGCGCCCTTGTTGCCCAGCTTGCCGCCGGCGCGCTCCACCGCCTGCTCCCAGGTGTCGGTGGTCAGCACCCCGAAGGCGACCGGCATGCCGTGTTCGCCGGCCACGGCGGCGACGCCGGTCGCCACGCCACCGGCGACGTAGTCGAAGTGCGGGGTCGAACCGCGGACCACGCAGCCGAGCGCGACCAGGGCGTCGTAGCCACCCTCGGCGGCCATGCGGCGCAGCACGACCGGCACCTCGAAGGCGCCGGGCACCCAGGCCACGGTGAGATCGGAGGCCGAGGCACCGTGCCGGACCAACGCCGCGACGGCGCCGTCGACGAGACGTTCCACGATCGCCTCGTTGAAGCGGGCGGCGACGATGCCGACCCGCAGGCCGGACGCGTCGAGGTTGCCGGCGACGACGTTGACGTCGAGATCGTTGGGGCTGGTCACGCGGAGTCCTTTCGGAGGTCGTCCTGCGGCGGCGGGGCCATGCCGACGCCGCGGGGGGAAGGCTTCTCGACCGCTGCCGGGGCGGTCGGACGCTGCTTGGCGATGTCGCCGACGCCGGTGGACACCACGACGTCCTGGCCGGTGTACTCGTGACCCATGCGGTCGGCCTTGGTCTGCAGGTACTGCTCGTTCGCGTCGTTGGGGCGGACCTCGACGGGCACGCGTTCGGCGATGGTGAGCCCGAAGCCGCCGAGGGCGGCGCGCTTGGCCGGGTTGTTGGTGAGCAGGCGGAGGCTGGACAGACCGAGGTCGGCGAGGATCAGGGCGCCGACGCCGTAGTCGCGGGCGTCCGCCGGCAGGCCGAGCTGCAGGTTGGCGTCCACGGTGTCCACCCCGGCGTCCTGCAACTCGTAGGCCTGCAGCTTGTGCAGCAGACCGATGCCGCGCCCCTCGTGGCCACGAAGGTAGACGATGACCCCCTCCCCCTCGTCGGCGATGCGGGCCATGGCGAGGTCCAGCTGCGGTCCGCAGTCGCAGCGCAGCGACCGGAACACGTCCCCGGTGAGGCACTCGGAGTGCATGCGGACCAGGACGTCGGGCTTGCCCTCCGGCGCACCGTGGATCAGCGCCATCGACTCGGTGGCCGAGGCCCCCGACCGGTAGCCGATCATGCGCCAGTCGCCGTACGGGGTCGGCAGCTTGGCGACCGCGACACGCTCGATGAAGTCCTCGCGGGCGCGGCGGTAGGCGACCAGGTCGGCGATGGTGACCATGAGCAGGTCGTGTTCGGCGGCGAAGACCTCCAGGTCCGGCACGCGCGCCATGGTGCCGTCGCGGTTGACGACCTCGGCGATGACGGCCGCCGGCCGGCGGCCGGCCAGGCGGGCGAGGTCGACGGATGCCTCGGTGTGACCCGGCCGGCGCAGGACCCCGCCCGGGTGGTAGCGCAGCGGGAACACGTGTCCTGGGCGGTTGACGTCGCCGTCCGAGGAATCCGGGTCGGCCAGCACGCGGATGGTGCGCGCACGGTCCGCCGCGGAGATGCCGGTCGAGGTCCCCTCCGCCGCGTCGACCGACACGGTGTAGGCGGTCCCCTTCGGATCCTGGTTGTCCACGACCATCAGGGGGATCCGCAGGCGGTCGAGGTCCTCGCCGAGCATGGGCACGCAGATCACGCCGCTGGTGTGGTTGACGAGGAAGGCGACCTGCTCGTCGGTCGCCGCGTCGGCGGCCAGGACGAGGTCGCCCTCGTTCTCGCGGTCCTCGTCGTCGACGACCACGACCATGCCACCGGCACGGATGACCTCGATGGCCGCTTCGATGGAAGCGAAGTTGCTCATGGGTGGCTGGTCTCCTGTGCGGTGACGGCGTAGGGCGAGACGGTGCCGCCCGAGAGCAGGCGCTCGACGTACTTGGCGATCACGTCGGCCTCGAGGTTCACGCGCCGTCCGGGCCGCAGCCGAACGCCGAAGGTGGTCGCCTCGAGGGTGTGCGGGATGAGCCCGACCCGGAAGCGGCCAGCGGCGACGTCCACGACGGTCAGGCTGACGCCCGCCACCGTGATCGACCCCTTGGGCACCAGGTAGCGGGCGATCCCGTCGGATGCCGCGACGGTCACGAAGACGGTTCCGGGCTGTTCGTCGCGGGCGACGACCTCGCCGACGCCGTCGACGTGCCCCTGCACCAGGTGCCCGCCGAAGCGGGCGTCAGCCCGCATGGCACGCTCGAGGTTGACACCGTCGCCCGCCTCGAGGTCGCCGAGGGCGGTGGCCCGCAGCGTCTCGGCCATCAGGTCGGCGCTGAACCCGCGGCGCTCGCCGTCGACGTCGAGGAACGACGTCACCGTCAGGCAGCAACCGTCCACGGCGATGGAGTCGCCCACCGCCGCGTCGCGGACGACCTCGGCGCAGCCGATCTCGAGCCGGGCATGGCCGGCGTGGCGCTCGACGGCCGCGACGCTGCCGACCTCCTCGACGATCCCGGTGAACATCAGCGACCTTCCTGGGCGGCGCACGGACGGAGTTGGAGGATGAGATCGGGGCCGGCACCACCGACACGTTCGGTGGCCCACCCGGGCCCGGACGGCGGGGTCAGCGCACGACGTGCCGGGCCGGTTCCCAGGTCCGCGACGTGCAGCACGAGGCGGTCCACGACGGCGGCGTCCAGCATGGCGCGCGCGAGCGTGGCGCCGGGCTCGGCCAACAGGTTACGGACGCCGTCCGCCGCGAGTGTCGCCATGGCCGCGGCCAGCCAGCCGCTCCCGTCGGCGGCGAGCCGACGGACGTCCGCGCCCGCGGTGCGCAACGCCTGCTCGGCTCCGGTCGGCGCGTCGGCAGCCGTGAGGACCAGGGCACCTCTGGCCACGACCTGCGCGTCCGGGGGGGTGCGCAACCGTCGGTCGAGCACGACGGCACGCGGCTGGACGCGGCTGGACACCAGGCGGACGTCGAGCCGTGGGTCGTCGGCCAGGACGGTGCCCGAACCGACCAGGACGGCGTCGACCTCGGCGCGCCAGCGATGGACCGCCGCGCGCGCGGCGGGTCCGGTGATCCAGCGGCGGTCGTCCGGCGGTCGCAGGTGGCCGTCGGCCGTCTGCGCCGCCTTGAGGGTGACGTGGGGTCGCTCGTGTGTCGCGACGGTCAGGAACCCCTCGAGCTGCGCCGCGACGGCGTGGTGGAACACTCCCCCGACCGTGTCCGGACCGACCACCTCGACGCCGCGGGCGCGCAGTTCGTCCGCCCCGCCCGATGCCAGCGCGTGCGGGTCGGCGTGCGCATAGACGACACGGCGGACACCGGCGTCGGCCAGAGCGGGCGCACACGGCGGCGTCCGGCCGTGGTGGGCGCAGGGCTCGAGCGTGACGCAGGCGGTCGCCCCCGCGGCGCGTGGCCCGGCCGCCGCCAGGGCGGCGGCCTCTGCGTGGTGACCACCGGGCGGGTGCGTGACGCCCTCGCCGACGACGTCGCCGTCGCGCAGGAGCACACAGCCGACGGCCGGATTCGGCGCGGTGGAGGGGCGGGCGCGCTCGGCCAGGGCGATGGCGCGCGCCAGGGCGCGCCGCTCGTCGACGGTCGGAGCACGCACGTCGGCCACTTCCCGCGTCGGACGACCGCGTCGGACGACGGGGCCGGCACTCGCGGAGGTGACGGAAGGCACGCGGACCGCCGGCCGCTGACCGGTGCGCCGGGCGGCCGGGGCGTCGGATGCCCGCAGGCACGACGCCGCCCGCGCTCCCTCTCATCCGGACTCTGACCGTCGGCCCCGGAGTTCCACCGGGTCAACCTTCACGCCCCGAAGGGCGATCCGGGTCGCGGGCTGTCACCGCCGGTAGGGAATTCCACCCCTCCCCGGGAACGCCCGGCCAGCATATCGCCGTCCCGTACGCCGTCCCGTACGCCGCCCCGTACGCCGTCCCGTACGCGCCTGGTCGCCGACCCGAGGTGATGCCGACCCGCGGCCGTGCGGTCGTGCGGAGGTGCACCTCGGCTTCGCCGCACCGCCGCGCCCTGGCATCACGGCGCGCGGCGGCTACGGGAGGTCGACCTCGAGGTCGACGGGGTCGCCGACGTGACGACGGTCGACGGCATAGCTCGAACCCGGCTTGCCATGCGACTTGGCGTAGCGCTTCATCTCGGTGGCGATCGCGACGAGCTCGCCGTGGTGGACGACCTCGCCGCTGATCGTCGCGGCCACGCCGACCGACACCGAGAGCAGGCCGAACTTCTGCGGCACCCCCCGCCGGTCGGCGACCTCGATGCCACCCGCACGCCGGTCGTCGGGGTCGTACAGCGACGGGGCCAGCGCGTCGAAGCGTGCACACAGCGTCTTGGCCAGCGGTTCGGCGAGCTCGGGCGCCACCACGACCACGAAGTCGTCGCCGCCGACGTGCCCGAGGAAGGTCTCCTCGTCCCCGGTGTCCCGCGCCACCTCGCGCAGGAGGCCCGCCAGCGCGCGAAGCGCCTCGTCCCCGCGCAGGAACCCGTAGTGGTCGTTGAAGGGCTTGAACTGGTCGAGGTCGACATAGAGCAGCGCGACCGGTTCCTCGAGCTGCAGCCGAGCGGCGAGCTCGGTGAGGATGCGTTCGTTGCCCGGCAGGCCGGTGAGCGGGTTGAGTGAGCGCTGCAGGTCCGCGCGACGCAGTGCCGCGCGGACGTGGGCGACCAGCACGTCGGCGGGGATCGGCTTCTCGAGCGTGTCGTCGGCACCCGCGTCGAGCCCCTCGACGGCGTCGCGGTGACGTCCGGCGGCGGTGGTCAGCAGTACCGGCAGATGGCTGGTGCGGGCGTCGCTGCGGAGCCTGCGCACCGTCTGCAGACCGTCGAGACGGGGCATCATCACGTCGAGGACGACCAGGTCGATGTCCTGGCTGCGCGCGACCATCAGGCCGGCGACACCGGTGGCGGCAGCGGTCACCTCGAAGCCGGCGAGGTCCAGCGTCTCGGCCAGGAAGTCGCGGTCACCGGCGTCGGCGTCGACGACCAGCACGTGGCGTGTCACGCCCGGGCCTGTGCACCGGCACCCAGTGCGGCGTGCGCAGCGTCGAGCACCGCCCGGGCCGCGGCGACCCGGTCAGGATGGTCGAAGACCGCCGACCCGGCAACGAAGGTGTCCGCCCCCGCCGCGGCGGTGCTGCCGACGGTGGCCACCGAGATGCCCCCGTCGACCTCGATCCGGAACCGTGCCCGGAGCGACGCCCTGGCTTCGACGGCCTCCGCGATCTTGGGGACCACGTCGGGCTGGAAAGCCTGCCCGCCGAACCCCGGCTGCACCGTCATGATCAGCAGCATGTCGATGTGCGGCAGCAGTTCCTCGACCAGCGACAGTGGCTGGTGGGGCCGTATGGCGACCCCGACCTGGCTGCCGGCGTCGCGCAGCAGTTCGACCAGGCCGAGGGGGTCGTCCTCGACCTCAGGGTGGAAGGTCACCGAGTCGGCGCCCGCGGCGACGATCTGTGGCGCGTAGGTGCGCGGGTCGCTGATCATCAGGTGGGCGTCGAGGAACAGCTCGGTGGCCGCCCGCAGGCTGCGGACCACGGGCGGGCCCAGGGTCAGGTTGGGGACGTAGTGCCCGTCCATGACGTCGACGTGGACCATGCGGACCGCTGGTGCGACGTCGGCGACCTCGTCGGCGAGCCGGGCGAAGTCGGCGGACAGGATGGACGGGGCAACCCGAAGGTCGTGCACGTTCGATGCTTTCTGGCCCGCGGCTCAGGGGGCATCACCCTAGCTGGGAGCCCGCGCCCGATCCGTCGGTTCGCGCGTCGGCTCAGGACCGTCGACGCCAGGTCGTCACGTACATCCCGTCGGTGTCGTCGGCGTCGGGCAGCAACTGCCGTCGCTCCTGCGCTTCGAAGCGGCTGCCGTGCGCGGCGTCGAACCAGCGTGCGACCTGTTCGGTCTCGCCGGTGGTCCAGGTGCACACCGAATACGTCAGCGTGCCGCCCGGTGCCACGCGTTCCGCGGCCGCTTCGAGCAGTTGGCGCTGCAGCCCGGCGAGGTCGGCGACGTCGGTGGCCTGTCGCCGCCAGCGCACCTCCGGCCGGCGCCGGCCCGTACCGAGCCCGGTGCAGGGGGCGTCGAGCAGGACGCGTTCGTAGCTGGCCTGTGGGGGCACCGGCGGCTTCGTGGCGTCACCGACGTGGACGGTGACGGCGACCCCGAGCCGTTCGGCCGTCTCGCGGATCAGCCGGGCGCGGTGGGGATGGAGTTCGACGGCGTCGATGTGGCCGTCCTCGCCGACCAGCGTCGCCAGGTGGGCGCTCTTGCCGCCGGGGCCGGCGCACAGGTCCAGGACCCGGTCCCCCGGGCGGGCGCCGGTCGCGTGGGCGACCGCCATGGACGCCTCGTCCTGGACCGCCGCCCGGCCCTCGCGCACGGCCGCGAGGCGGCGGGGATCGGCGCCGGGGACGCGAACGGCCTCGGGCAGCGCCCCCGGGCGTGCGTCCAGCCCCTCGGCGAGGAGTTCGGCGACCAGGGCGTCGCGGTCACCGGTGGCCCGCAGCGTGACCCCCGGCGGGGCGTCGTCGGCCTCGAGGATCGCACGGGTGCGGTCGCGGTCGTAGCGCGTCAACAGGTCGCGGACGACCCATTCGGGGTGGGCGGTCGTCAGCGCCAGGCTCGCGACCGGGTCGTCGTCGGGATCGGGCCAAGGCAGTGCGTCCCGCCGCCGGTCGAGATTGCGCAGGACGCCGTTGACGAAGCCACCGGCGCCCTGGGCACGACGGGCCGGGACGGCTTCACGCGCCAGCGTGACCGAGGTGGAGACCGAGGCGCGCGACGGAACGCCGCTGCGCAGCAGCTGCAGGGCGCCGAGGCGCAGCACCCGCCGCAGCGCGGGTTCGACGTCGGTCAGGGGCCGGCTGAGCACGTGCTGCAGGGCCCAGTCGAGCGTGCCCTGCCACCGCAGCGTGTCGTAGGCGAGGTGGGACGCGAACGCGCGGTCGCGGGCGTCCTCGAGGTGCTCGACCGCGGCCGGGACCGCGAGGTTGCCGTAGGCGTCGTCCTCGTCGACGGCGGCCAGCGCGGCGAGCGCCGCACGGCGGGCGGGCAGTCCGGTCGCCTCGCTCACGCCGCGGTGTCCGCACCCAGTCGTTCGCCCGGATCCGGTCGGTAGCCGTTGGCGAAGGCCGCTCCGTCCATCGCCTGCTTGCCCTCGGGCTGGACCCGGCGCAGCACGAGGGCATCCGCCGCGGTCGCGACCACGACGCCGTCGGCGGTGCGTTCGAGGACGGTGCCCGGGGACGCGGCGTCGGCCTCGACGACGTCGACCGCGCGCACCTTCAGCCGCTTGCCGCGGAAGGTGGTGTGGGCCCCGGGAGCAGGCTCGGCACTGCGTACGAGGTCCTTGATCTCACGCGCGGGGCGCGTCCAGTCGATGCGGACGTCGTCGGGTTCGATCTTCGGCGCCAGCGTCGCGCCCTCGGCCGGTTGCGGAACGGGCACCTCCCCTGCCACCAGGCGACGCAGCGAGTCGACGAGCACGGGTCCGCCGAGTTCGGCCAGCCGGGTCAGCAGCTCGCCCGCCGACTCGTCCGGCTGGATCGGGACCTCGACGCGGTCGAGCACCGGGCCGGTGTCCATCCCCTTGTCGAGCACGAAGGTGGTGATGCCGGTCACCGTGTCCCCCGCCCGCAGGGCGTGCTGGACCGGGGCGGCTCCTCGCCAGCGCGGCAGCAACGAGAAGTGCAGGTTGACGAAACCGGCGCCTCCGACGTCGAGGACCCGCTGGGGCAACAGGGCGCCGTAGGCCACGACGGCGCACGCGTCCAGCTCCAGCGCGGCCAGTTCGTCGAGCACCTCGGCCGGCTTGACGGGCTGCCACACCTCCAGGCCCAGCTCCTGCGCGGCCACCTTCACGGGAGGCGCGACCAGTGACCTGGAACGTCCCTTCGGCCGGTCGGGATTGGTGACGACGGCGGCCACCTCCAGGTCCGTGGCGGCCACGAGCGAACGGAGTGCGGGCACGGCCACGTCGGGCGTGCCGAGGAAGGCGACGCGCACGAGCGGTGATCCTTCGTCGGAGGGGGCCGGCCGTCGCGGGTCCGACGGCGGCTGCGTCTAGTGGGGACGACGTCCCAGGAGCAGACCGCCCGGCCGGGGCGGCGTCGGGTCGTCCATGCCCTGCTGGATGCGGTAGT
The DNA here is from genome assembly GCF_041821025.1 of Egicoccus sp. AB-alg6-2. Lineage (NCBI taxonomy): Bacteria > Bacillati > Actinomycetota > Nitriliruptoria > Egicoccales > Egicoccaceae > Egicoccus > Egicoccus sp. AB-alg6-2. The sequence continues at coordinate 46,307 of NZ_JBGUAY010000005.1, forward strand.
CGCGGATGCGCTTGAGCGCTTCCTGCTTGTCGTGCTTGGCGAGGTGGTCCACGAACAGGATGCCGTTGAGGTGGTCCATCTCGTGGAGCCACACCCGCGCCAGGTAGCCCTCGAGCTGCACCGTGTGGTCCTCGCCCCCGAGGTCCTGGTAGGCGACCTCGACCCGCAGCGGACGTTGCAGGGGATAGAACAGGCCAGGGAAGGACAGGCAGCCCTCGTCGCCGTCCTGCAGTTCGTCCTCGGAGGCGTCGAGCAGGGTCGGGTTCACCACGGCGCCGCCGAGGTCGTCGCCGTCCTCCTGGGGGTATTCCCACGTGAACAGGCGCTTGAGCACGCCGACCTGGTTCGCCGCGAGTCCGACGCCCTCGGCGGCCCGCATCGTGTCGAACATGTCGCCCGCCAGCTTGGCGAGGCGACCGTCGAAGTCCTCGACCTCGTGGGCGCGCTGGCGCAGCACGGGGTCGCCGAAGATGCGGATCTCGAGCAGGCTCACGGCGCTGAGGGCTCCTGGAGTCGTCGTGGGACGCCCAGCGTACGTCAGCCGTGGCTCACCACGCGTCGACGGGATCGACGTCGAGGCGCACGTCGAGGTTGGCCGCGCTCCACTCCTCGCGCAGCGGTCGTAGCGCAGCGAGCGTTTCCGGCCGGTCGTCGACCTTCAACAGCAGCTGCCACCGCCCGTCGGAGGGAACGGGGCCGAGGACGGCGTCGCCGGCCGGCAGGGCCTGCGTGATCCCGCCGAGCAGCGGGGTGGGGTCGATGGCGAAGTCGAGCCGCACGGCGTGTGCGAGCGGCGGGAACCGCAACGGTGCACGCACCTGCACCTCGGCGCGCCAGAACGCGCCGGGGTCCCACGCCACCAGGGCGCCGATGGCGGGATGGTCGGGCTCGCGGGTCTGGGCGACCACCACGCCGGGAGTGGTGCGGCGACGGCCGTGGACCGTCCAGGCGGCGACGGCCATGGCCAGGCGCAGCGTGTCCTCGGCGGCGTCCAGGGACGGGCGCCGCAGCGATCCGTCGAGGTCGGGCAGCACCACCGCGCCGACCGGCCCCGGCGGCTGGTCGAGCACCGAGCCGCGCGTCATCACCAGCACGGCGGGCGGCGGTGGAGCCGGCTGGCCGTAGCCCTCGAGCACCGCGACCGGCACCTCGAAGGTCCGGGAGAGCTCGCTGCCGAGCCGGACGGCGCCGGCCGCCAGCGGCACGACCCGCCGGTCACCGCACGCGGCGCAGGCGGGCACCCGGGGTGCCTGCCAGCCGCAACCGACACACGCGACGGCGACGCCGTGCAACGCCAGCGAGGACGCACACCGCGGGCAGGCCGTGCGCTCGCCGCAGACGGCGCAGACCAGCGCACGTCCCTCACCCCGGCGGCTGGCGAGGACGACGCCGTAGGCATCCGCGCGCACGGCGTCGCGCAATGCCCGCAGCGAGGCTCGGGTGAGCCGGGCGCGCGGTTCGCCCTCGCCCGTGTCGACCTGCACGTCGGGTCGGGCGCGCCGTTCGGCGTCCCGCGACGGCGTCACCGCCGCCACACGCCGCTCGCGCAGCAGCCGCCACGCGACGGCGCTCGGAACGGTCCCGATAGCGAGGCCGACCGCGCCGGCCCGGCGTGCGCGTTCCAGCACCACGTCACGGGCGTGGTGGCGCGGGCTGCGGCGTTCCTTGTAGGCCGGGTTCGCCTCGTCGAACACGACGGCCAGCCCGAGCCGGTCGAGCGGCATCCAGGCCGCCCCACGCTCACCGACGACCACCCGCGCGACGCCGCAGCGTGCCTCGAGCCAGCGGCGGTAGGTCACCCGAGGCGAGGGGCCGCCGCGCAGGTCCACGGCCAGGTCACCGGCGGCGGCGACGACGGCGTCGGCGACCGGCGAGTCGGGGTCGGGCACCAGCAGCAGGACGTCGCGGTCGGTGGCGAGACAGTGCTGCGCCAACTCGGCGATGCGGGCGGCGACGTCCTCGCCGGGCAGGGGTCGCCAGACGAACGAGCCCTGACCGCCCCCGATCGCCGCGAGCAGGCGCTGCCCCTGCTCGCCGTACACGGACCAGGCCGCCGCGATCTCGTCCTGCGGCGGGGGCGGATCGGAGGTCGCACGCCGCGCGGCACCGGGCGGGTACCACCCGGCGTCGGCCGCGCGACGTTCGACGTCGACGGTCCGCGCCGGCAGGGCATGGCGCACCACGTCGGCGAGCGGGGCACCGAAGCGTTCGGCCGCCCAGCGCAGCAGTTCGAGCTCGTCGGGACGGACCCAGACGTGCGCACCCAGGGTCCGTTTCAGGGGACGAAGCCGGGCGGTCGGCACCTCGCTGGTGTCGGTGGTCTCGAGCACCAGCCCGCGCACCGACCGGCCGGCGAAGGCGACCTGCACGCGCTGGCCGGCGACCACCTCGACGTCGTCGGGGACGAGGTAGTCGAACGGGCGGTCGAGGTGGATCGGTTCGACCTCGACCGCGACGCGCGCGATGCGCAGTGGTCAGCCTCCGGTGCGGGTGCGCGACGCGGCTGCGGCCCGCACGCGGGTCACTGGGCCGCGCTGCGCAGCGCGTCGGCGCGGTCCGTGCGCTCCCACGTGAACCGGTCGCCCTCGCGGCCGAAGTGTCCGTAGGCGGCGGTCTCGCGGTAGCCCGGCGAGCGCAGGTTCAGGGCCTCGATGATCGCCGCCGGCCGCAGGTCGAAGACCTCACGCACCGCGGCAAGGATGGCGTCGGGGTCGACGGTCTCCGTGCCGAACGTCTCGAGGTTGAGCGACACCGGCGACGCGACCCCGATGGCGTAGGCGACCTGCAGCTCCGCCCGCTTCGCCAGCCCCGCGGCCACGATGTTCTTGGCCACCCATCGCACGGCGTAGGCCGCCGAGCGGTCCACCTTCGAGGGGTCCTTGCCCGAGAAGGCGCCACCGCCGTGGCGGGCCATGCCGCCGTAGGTGTCGACGATGATCTTGCGACCGGTCAGGCCGGCGTCCGCGACCGGGCCACCGAGCTCGAACCTCCCGGTGGGGTTGACGTAGATCTGCAACCCGTCGGTGTCGATGTCGTCTGGCAGCAACGGCCGGATGACGTGGTCCTCGATGTCGGGACGCAGCAGGGTCTCGAGGTCGATCTCGGCCCGGTGCTGCGTCGACACGACCGCCGCGGTGACCGCCTTCGGGACGCCGTCCTCGTAGTCGACGGTCACCTGCGTCTTGCCGTCGGGACGCAGGTAGGACACCTCGCCCGACTTGCGGACCGCCGACAGCCGCTGCGCCATCCGGTGCGCGAGGTGGATCGGCATCGGCATCAGCGACGGGGTCTCGTCCGTCGCGTACCCGAACATCATCCCCTGGTCACCGGCGCCCTGCAGCGAGTACGGGTCGGTGTCGGCGCCACTGCGGGACTCGTAGGCCGTGTCCACGCCCTGGGCGATGTCGGGCGACTGTTCGTCGATCGCGACCGAGACCCCGCAGGTGTTGCCGTCGAAGCCCACGTCGTGCGAGTCGTAGCCGATGGACAGGATCGTGTCGCGCACCACGCGGGGGATGTCGGCATAGGTCTTGGTGGAGATCTCGCCGGCGATCATCACCTGTCCCGTGGTGACCAGCGTCTCGCACGCCACCCGCGCATTCGGATCCTCGGTCAGGATCGCGTCGAGGATCGCGTCCGAGATCTGGTCGGCCACCTTGTCGGGATGACCCTCGGTCACCGACTCGGACGTGAACAGGCTTCGACGGGACAACGAATTCTCCTGGGCTGACGCTCGTCCACGCACGACCGGCGTGACGGCCGCTGCAGCCTAGCGAGGATCAACTGGCGGGCAGGCGGCCGACGACCTCGTCGAGGACCCGGTCGGCGACCGCCGACTTGGCGGCCAGCTCGACCTCGGTGCGGCTGCCGTCACGGCCCAGGATGACGACCCGGTTGGTGTCGACACCGAACCCGGCGTCGGTCGCGCCGACGTCGTTGACGACCAGCAGGTCGGCGTTCTTGCGGGTGAGCTTGGCCCGGGCGTTGTCCTCGACGTCGTCGGTCTCGGCGGCGAAACCGACCAGGAACGGACGCGGATGCCCCTCGGCGCGACGGGCACCGAGGTCGGCGAGGATGTCGGGGTTGGCGACCAACTCCAGCCGCGGCGCACCGTCGGACTTCTTGACCTTGGACGACGCCACGTCGGCCGGGCGGAAGTCGGCGACGGCGGCGGCCTTCACCACCACGTCGACCACGTCGACCAGGGCGAACACGGCGTCGTGCATCTGCCGGGCCGTGGTGACGTCGTGGCGCTCGACACCGGGCGGCGTCGGCAGCGCGCTCGGGGCCGCGACCAGGTCGACCTTCGCGCCTCGGGCGGCCGCGGCCGCGGCGATCGCGAACCCCATCTTGCCGCTGGAGCGGTTGCCGAGGAAGCGGACGGGATCGAGGGGCTCGTGCGTGCCGCCCGCCGTGACGAGCACGCGACGACCGGCGAGGTCGTCCGCGCGCGAGCGCGCGGCGCGGAGCTGCGCCACCAGGCGCTCGAACGCCTCGTCGGGCTCGACCAGCCGGCCCGCGCCGAGATCGCCGCCCATCAGTCGCCCGACCGCGGGGCCCACCACGTCGACGCCCCGGCGACACAGGACGGCGATGTTGTCGCGGGTGGCCGGGTGCTCCCACATCTCGGTGTGCATGGCGGGGGCGACCAGCAGCGGGCACGTGGCGGCCAGCAGCGTGGTCGTGAGGAGGTCGTCGGCGTGGCCGCCGGCCAGCTTCGCGATCACGTTGGCGGTGGCGGGGTAGACGATCGCGACGTCGGCCGCGCGGCCGAGGGCGACGTGGGTCTCGCCAGGGATGTCCTGCCACACCTCGTCGCGCACCGGACGGCCGGTGATGCCCTCGAAGGTCGCGGCACCGACGAAACGTCCCGCGCCACGGGTGAGCACCGGGTCGACCGTGGCGCCGGCACCGACGAGCAGGCGTGCGAGCAGCGCTGCCTTGTAGGCGGCGATGCCTCCGGTGACGCCGAGCAGGACGCGGCTGCCGTGCAGGTCGCTCACCGGCGGGCTCCCGGTCCGGTCGTCACCGCGGGGGGTGCTCAGGCCTGCTCGTCACCCTCGATGAAGGCGAGCGGGTCCTCGGTGGTGCCGGTGGACTCGACGCCCTCGATCTTCGCCTGCGAGATCTCCTCGAGCGCGATCGAGAGCGGCTTGTTCGACTCGGTCTGCACCAGCGGCGGGACGTACTGGCCGAGGCCCTCACCGAGCTGCGCGTAGTAGCCGTTGATCTCGCGGGCGCGCTTGGCCGCGAGGTGCACGAGGTGGAACTTCGAGTCCACCTTGTCCATCAGGTCGTCGATGCGGGCGATCGGAGTACCTCCGCGTACGTCGGGCGGGGAAGGTGCGGGTCGCGGCGGCAGGCACGCCGACGGCACGACCCGGCCACGGTCTGCCACAAGGCTACCGCCTCGACGGCCTCCCGCGCCGGCGCACCGTTTGCGAGGACGCCGCCGATCGCGGGTTCCGCCGCGATACGGTTGCGCCGGCGCACCGGGCACGGTGGCGCAGACACCGGGGCAGGTGCACGTGGACGCCGGAATCATCATGGTCGTCCTGGCCGTCGTCGCGGTGTTCGGGCTGGTCCTGTACGTCCAGCACGCCCACCGCAAGCGCATGGAGGACGGGCTGGCGCGCCTGCTGGCCCGTGAGCCGGGACTGATGCCCACGGCGACGCCGATCGGACTGAGCGCGGCGCAGTTCGCCGACACCTTCGTCGGCTGCCCGCGCGGCGACCGGCGCAACGGGGTTCGTTGGGGCGTCGAGGGGCCGCTCGCCACCGAGTTCGAGCAGCAGCCCGTCACGTTGCGCTGCGCCGCCTTCGAGTGGTGGTGGGAGGAGCGGCGTGAGCACCGCGACGCCAACGGCAGCACCACGACCACCTACGCGACCCGCCGGACCATGGTCACCGCCACGCAGTTGCCCCGCGTGGTTCCCGACCACGTCCGCATCGGGCCGGAGTCCGTCCTGGGCCGCCTCGGCCTGACGCGCGGCGACCACCAGCTCGAGTCCGACGCCTTCAACCGCCGGTTCCGGGTCGTCGCCCGGGACCGGATGCTGACCGTGCAGCTGCTCGACGCCGGGCTGCAGGAGTTGCTGCTGACCGCGTTCCAGGGCCGCACGATCGAGCTCAGCGGCGACCTGCTCGTCCTCGCCGGCGATCCCTCGGACCGCGACGACACCCTGCCGGGCTGCATCGGCCGGCTGCCGACCGTCCGCCAGGACACCGCGCGCCTGCTGCAGGGCGTGCCGGCCCAGTTCTGGCGCGCACTGGACCGACAGGCCTAGGAGTGGGGATGGATCCGTTGGTCGTCGTGGTGGTCGCCGTCCTGCTGGCGGTCCCGCTTGCGTTGATCTACTCGTACAACCGGTTCGTGTCGCAGCGCGCCTCGATGGACGCCGCCTGGGCCGGCATCGACGTCGAGTTGCAGCGCCGCCACGACCTCGTGCCCAACCTGGTCCGCAGCGTGCAGGGCTACGCCGCACACGAGCGTGAACTGCTCGAGCAGGTGGTCGAGGCCCGCAACCGTGCGGTCGCCTCCGTCGACGCGCAGGTCGCGCTCGGCGACCAGGCACGCGCCGAGGACGCCCTGACCGAGCGGTTGACCGGTCTGCTCGTGCTCGCCGAGGACTACCCGCAGCTGCGTGCCGACCGGGTCTTCCTCGACCTGCAGCGCCAACTCGTCGAGACCGAGGACCGCATCTCGGCCGCGCGGCGGCTGTACAACCTCGAGGTGGCCGCCTACGAACGGCGTCGCCAGGCCGTGCCGTCCAACGTGGTTGCGTCGATGTTCGGCTTCCAACGCCGCGAGCTGTTCGAGATCCTCGACGCCGCGGCCCGACACGCGCCACACGTCGCCACGTAGCGTCCCACCACCGGGCCGACCGTTCCGCCCGGCGGGTGTCGCCGGGTGCGCCAGTCGGTCAGGCGGCGGCGCGGGCCGCGGTGATCGTGTCGAGGACCTCGGCGACGCAGCGGTCGAGGTCGTCGTTGATCACCACCACGTCGAAGGCGTCACGTCGGGCCAGCTCAGCCCGCGCCACCTCCAGCCGAGCGGCGACGGTGGCGTCGTCCTCGGTCCCCCGCGTCCGGAGCCGGCGCTCCAGCTCGGCGAACGAGGGCGGGGCGAGGAAGACCAGCAGCGCGTCGGGCGCCTGCTCGCGCACCTGCAGGGCACCCTGCACCTCGATGTCGAGCACGACCACCTTGCCGTCCGCCACGGCCGCCTCGGCCTGGGCCCGCGGGGTGCCGTAGAGGTTGCCGGCGTACTCCGCCCACTCGAGCAACTCCCCCGCGGCGACCATGGCCTCGAACGCCGGACGGTCGACGAAGTGGTAGTGGACGCCGTCGACCTCGGTGGGTCGCGCGCGGCGTGTCGTCACCGAGATCGAGAGGGTCGCGTCGGGGAGCGAGGCGCGGACGCGGGCGTGGACGGTGCCCTTGCCGACGCCGCTGGGTCCGGCGATCACGACCAGGAGGCCGCGTGGGGTCACGGGCGCTTCTCGAACGTGGCGAGCAGCGCCTCGGTCTGCCGCGGTCCGAGGCCGCGCAGGCGTCGCGTCGAGGCGATGTCGAGCTCCTCCATGAGCCGCCTGGCCTTCACGGGGCCGTAGGCCGGCATGGCCTCGAGGACGTCGCAGACCTTCATCTTCGCCAGCGCATCGGCCGATTCCGCGCGCTCGATGACCTCGCGCAGGCTCACTTCGCCCGCCTTGAGCATCTGCTTCAGCTCGGCACGTATGCGGCGCGCCTCGGCCGCCTTGACGAGGGCGGCGCGGCGCTGCTCGGGATCGAGCTCGGGCAGCGGCATGCGTATCGCTCCAGTCGGCTCGTCGCCATCGGACACGTGACGGCGAGGCGGCTTCGAGGGGGTCGGGGGCACCCTAGTCCGCTCCCACGGCGTGTAGCTTCGCGACCACGCAACCCGGGGCCGCAACGGGCGAGGAGCGGGCGTGAGCAGCATCGATCAGTTCGTGTTGGGCGTCGACCTCGACGGGGTCTGCGCCGACTACGAGCAGGCGTTTCGCGCCTCGGTGGTCCGCCACCTCGGCCGTGCGCCGGAACAGCTGCCGCCCCAGACGGTGATGGACGCCTACTCGCAGTGGGGGCTGACGTTCGAGCAGTTCGAGCAGGCCCACCGCACCGCGGTCGTCGAGGACCGGATGTTCCGACACATGCAGCCCCTGCCCGGAGTCTCCGAGGCGCTGTGGCGGCTGTCGAACCGCGGTGTGTGGATCCGCATCATCACGCACCGGCTGCTGTTCAACTGGGCCCACGAGTCCAGCGCCGCCGACACCGCCTACTGGCTCGACGCGAACGAGATCCCCTACCGCGACCTGTGCTTCATCGGTGACAAGCCCAACGTGGGCGCCGATCTCTACGTCGACGACTCCCCCAGCAACATCGTCGCGTTGCGCGCGGCCGGGCGGGCCGCGATCGTCTTCGACCAGCCCTACAACCGCGACCTGCCCGGCCCCCGCGCCCACACCTGGGAGGACGTCGTCGCCCTCGTCGAGGCCGAGTTCGCGGCGCGGGAGCGACAGGTCCCGTTGCCGCTCGAACTCGAATGAGCGACCAGAGCGGGCAGCAGCTGCCGGGGTGGGTCGAGGACGCCGACGTGGTCGTGGTCGGCGGCGGGATCGTCGGTCTCGCCACGGCCCTCCGGCTGCTCGAGTCGCGTCCCGGTCTCGCGGTCGCGGTCCTCGAGCGCGAGGCCAGGGTCGGCACGGGACAGTCCTCGCGCAACTCCGGCGTGCTGCACGCCGGGCTGTACTACGCGCCGGGCTCGGCCAAGGCCCGCTTCTGTGTCGCCGGCAAGCGTGAGCTGGAACGGTTCTGCGACGAACACGGGGTCGCCGTTCGACGCACGGGCAAGGTCGTCGCCGCCGTCGACCGCTCCGAGCTGCCCGCCCTCGAGGCGCTGGCGGAGCGGGCGCGCACCAACGGCGTCGAGATCGAGCGGCTCGGCCCCGCGGGGGTGCGCGACCACGAGCCGCACGTCCAGGCGGTGGCCGGCCTGTGGTCGCCCAACACGGCGGTGACCGACTTCGGTGCCGTCTGCGAGGCCATGCGACGCGCCGTGGTCGATGCCGGTGGTCGCGTCGAACTGGGCACCGCGGTCACCGGCCTCGAACCGACCTCGAACGGCGTCCGCATCGTCACCTCCGGGGGGCGCTGGTGGGCCGGCGCGGTGGTCACCTGCACCGGGCTGCAGTCCGACCGCGTCGCCGCGATGACCGGCAGGAGGCGGGAACGACGGGTCGTGCCGTTCCGAGGCGCCTGGCTTCGCGTCCGGGACCAACGCGCTGATCTCGTCCGGGGCAACGTCTACCCGGTGCCGGTCGGCGCCGGTCTGCCCTTCCTCGGCGTCCACCTGACGCGCCGTATCGACGGCCAGCTGTGGGTCGGCCCGAACGCCGTCCTGGCGGCGGCACGCGAGGGACGCCGGCGATGGAGCGTCGACCCCGCCGACCTGCGTGACGCCCTCGGCTTCGCCGGCACCTGGCGACTGGCCGCCCGTTTCCCGAAGGTCGCCGCGGGCGAGCTGTGGCGGGACCTGGTCGTGCGGGCCGCGATGCGCGAGGTCCGCCGCTACGTGCCGGACCTGCGGAACGAGGACGTCAGCCGTGGGCCGTGGGGCGTTCGGGCCCAGGTGGTCGACCGCACCGGTCACCTCGTCGACGACTTCGACGTCCGCGAGGACGGGCGCGTCGTGCACCTCGTGAACGCGCCCTCGCCGGCGGCCACGGCCTCACTCGCGATCGGCGCCGATCTCGCCGCCCGCGTCCTCGCCCGGCGCTGACCGGCCATAGGCTCGCGGCGCCCCCACCTCGCCTGCCTCCGGAGCCCGCCGTGCACGAGCGCACCCGCGCCTTCGTCGACTTCATGGTCCGCTGCGACGTCCTGACCTTCGGCGACTTCGTCGCCAAGTCGGGTCGCAAGACGCCGTACTTCGTCAACGCGGGCCGCTACCGGACGGGTGCGCAGGTGGCGGAGCTCGGACGGTTCTATGCCGAGGTCATCGACGACGCGTTCGGGGACGGCGTCGACGTGCTGTTCGGGCCGGCCTACAAGGGCATCCCGCTGGCCGTGACGACCGCCATCGCCATGTCCGAGCGCCACGGCCGCGACGTCGGCTTCTGCTTCGACCGCAAGGAGGCCAAGGACCACGGGGAAGGCGGCCAGCTCGTCGGCCATCCGCTGCAGGACGGCGACCGGGTCGTGGTCGTCGAGGACGTCACGACGGCGGGGACCTCCATCCGCTCGACCCTGCCGCTGTTGCGGGCCGCGGCCGACGTCGAGGTCGTCGGGCTGGTCGTCGGCGTCGATCGACGCGAACGCGGCACACGCGGTGACGTGTCGGCGCTCGACGAGTTGGAGGAGGAGTTCGGCCTGCGGACGGTGTCGATCGCCAGCATCGACGACGTCGTCGAGCACCTGCGCGATCACGACGTCGACGGCCGCCGCGTCATCACCGACGACGACCTCGACCGCATCGCCGCCTACCGGGCCGAGTTCGGCGCCGCCTGACTCGCCCGGCCACCCCCGCCCCGTGATGCGAGGCCGAGGCGGTGCTGGCAGGGCGAGGTCTGCCTCTGGTCGACCGCACGCCCGCGCCGCCGCATCACGGGGTTTGCGCGGCCTTTACGGAAATCTCACCTTCGCGTGCGCATGCCGGCCCATGCGCTCGCGCCCGCGGGACCATGGCCGATGGGACGGTTAGCCTGATTGCCCGCTGCCTTGTCACGACCCGTGAGCACGCCGTGCAGAAGTCGCGCCGACCCGGATCGTCCCGGTCCGACACCGTCACCCGCCGCCGCACCTTCGGTTCCGGCCCACCGCCGGAGTCCGAGGCCTGGCGCGACAAGCGGGTCTGGCTCGCCACCGCCGCACTGGCCGTCCTCATCGGTGGCTGGATCGCGCTGAGCTGGCCGGCGCCCCAGGCGCTTCCTCAACGGGTCGTGCTCTCCGAGGCCATCGCGCACATCCGGACCGGCGAGGTGGCGTTCGCCAGCATCGACGACAGCCGCCGCGAAGTGCTGCTCGTGCTCGGCGCCCCCGCGGCCGACTCGCCGCAGGTCGCCGCCGACGGCAGCTTCGCGCTGCCCGAGGGCGAACAGGTGGTGGCGGCCTACAACGACGGCTACGGACGCGACCTCGCGGCGATGCTGGCCGAATCCGACGTGCCCTTCACCGGCGAGCCGCGGCCGATCCCCGACCGCCTGACCCCGGTGCTGACCAACCTGCTGCCCGCCGTCATCATCGTCGGGTTCCTGCTGTGGTTCGTGGCCCGCAAGGGCGGCTTCGGCCAGTTCGGCAAGTCCAGCCGCGGGCCGGCCGCCGTGCCCTCGACCCGGTTCACCGACGTCGCCGGCGCCGACGAGGCCGTCTCCGAACTGGCCGAGGTCGTCGAGCTGCTGCACGACCCGTCCCGGTTCGCCGCCAGTGGCGCCACCGTCCCGCGCGGTTTCCTCCTCGAGGGCCCTCCCGGCACCGGCAAGACCCTGCTCGCCCGTGCGGTCGCCGGCGAGGCCGGGGTCCCGTTCTTCTCGCTGTCGGGCTCGGAGTTCGTCGAGATGTTCGTCGGCGTCGGCGCCAGCCGCGTCCGCGACGTGTTCGCCAAGGCCCGCAAGCACGAGCGCGCCATCATCTTCATCGACGAGATCGACGCCATCGGCAAGTCGCGTGGCAACGGCCCCACCTCGGGCGCCAACGACGAGCGCGAGGCCACGCTCAACCAGCTGCTCGTCGAGATGGACGGCTTCGAGGGCTCGGGCATCATCACCCTGGCCGCCACCAACCGCGCCGACGTGCTCGACCAGGCACTGCTGCGGCCCGGCCGCTTCGACCGGCGCATCGTCGTCCCGGCGCCCGACCGTGTCGGCCGCACCCGCATCCTCGAGCTGCACACCCGCAACCGCCACCTGCACGAGGACGTCGACCTGGTCGCCCTCGCCCGCCGCACCCCCGGCATGACGGGCGCCGACCTCGCCGCCCTCGTCAACAGCGCCACCCTGGAAGCGGCACGTCGCGGCGACGAACTGGTCGGCAACGACCACCTCGAAGCGGCCCTGTCGACCGCGATGCTCGGGCGCGAACGCCGCTCGGCCGTCACCACCGACCGCGACCGCACCATCACGGCATGGCACGAGGCCGGACACACCCTGGCGGCACTGCTGCAGCCCGACGCCGACGACCCGGTCACGGTCACGATCGTCCCCCGCGGTCCCGCCGGCGGCGTCACGTGGATGAGCGGCAACGACAACGCGTTCCTCACCGCCGACGAGGCCCGCGCGAAGCTGGTCACGGCGATGGCCGGCCGCGCGGCCGAGGAACGCCTCCTCGACGGCTCGTACACCCAGGGCGCCGCGAGCGACTTCCACCACGCGACCGAGCTGGCCACCAACATGGTGACGCGGTTCGGCATGAGCCCGCTCGGGGTGGTGAGCCTGGCGCCGGAGCAGGTGGTCAACGGTCCGCTCGCCGAGCAGGTCCACGCCGCCGTCAGCACCCTCCTCGAGGAGGCGCTCGCCGAGGCCCGCGCGCTGCTGCAGGTCAACAGCGCCCTGCTCACCGCGGTCTCCGAGGGGCTGCTGCTCGAGGAGACGCTGCACCTCGCCGACATCCTGCGGATGCAGGCGGAGCTCGGCTCGGTCGGCGCCGTCTGACGATGTCGCGCCTCCGCGTCCATGTCATGCCGATCCCGCAGCGATGCGGGATCGCCGCGACAGAGCGCTGCTGACGCGACAAGGCACGGCCGACGCGACCTGGCGCGGGCGGCACTAGCGTCGCCGGTTCCACCCGACGTCGCGGGTGGCGCCGAGGAGGCCACCGTGCACGTCGATCTGCCGCTGGACGAGCTGTGGCGCTACCGCCACCGGGTCGACGAACCGGCCGACTTCGACGCCTTCTGGACGGCGCAGCGGGCCGAAGCGGACCGGCACGACCTCGCGGCCTCCTTCACGCCGGTGGACGCAGGGCTGACGACCGTCGAGGTGTTCGACGTCACGTTCGCCGGCCACGGTGGCGCGCCGATCCGCGGCTGGTTCCTGCTCCCCCGTGACCGGCGGGGTCCGCTGCCCGCGGTGGTCGAGTACGTCGGCTACGGCGGCGGGCGCGGCCTGCCGCACGAGCGGCTGTTCTGGTCGGCAGCCGGCTTCGCCCACCTCGTCATGGACACGCGCGGGCAGGGCGCGTCGTGGTCCGTCGGTGACACCCCCGATCCCGGTGACACCGGCGCACCGTCGACCCCGGGGTTCCTGACGCGCGGCATCGGCGATCCCCACGACCACTACTACACCCGGCTGTTCGTCGACGCCGCCCGGGCCGTCGACGCGGTGCGCACCCGCACGGAGGTCGACCCCGACCGGGTCGCGGTCCTCGGGGGCAGTCAGGGCGGCGGGCTCGCGCTGGCGGCCGCGCATCTCGCCGAGCGCCCGGCCGCCGTCAGCGCCCAGGTGCCGTTCCTGGCCAACTTCCCGCGTGCCCTCGAGGTCACCGACGCCCGTCCCTACGCCGAGCTGGCGAAATACTGCAGCGCCCATCGCGACCGCGTCGACGACGTGTTCCGGACGCTGAGCTACCTCGACGTCGTCAACCACGCCACGCGGGCGTCCGCGCCGGCCCTGTTCTCGGTCGGGCTGGCCGACCGCGTCTGCCCCCCGTCGACGGTCTTCAGCGCCTTCCATGCCTACGACGGCGACAAGGACATCGAGGTGTACGCGTTCAACGAGCACGAGGGCGGCGGTGCGCACCACGTGCGCAAGGAGCTGACGTTCCTGACCAAGGTGCTGGCGTAGAGGCCACGACGTGCCATGCGGCGCTGCTTCAGCCGAGGTCCGCGAGTGCCGCGGCGATCTGAACGGCGGCGGCCACCGGGTTGTCGGCACGGGTGATGGGGCGGCCGACGACGAGCAGGTCGGCACCGTCACGCACGGCGGCGTCGGGCGTCGCAGCGCGGGCATGGTCGTCCTCCCCCGCACCGGCGGGACGCACGCCGGGCGTGACCAACAGCACCTCGCTGCCGACCGTGTCGCGCACGGCCGACAGGTCCCGGGGGGCGCACACCAGTCCCGGCACGCCCGCGTCGACCGCCAGCCTGGCCAGGAGCGGCACCTGGGTCGCGGCGCCCGGCGCGCTGACGTCCGCGAGGTCCTGCTCCGACATCGAGGTGAGCACCGTCACCGCCAGCACACGGCCGTGGTCACCGAGCCCCTCGACGGCGGCCTCGAGCATGGGCGTCCCCCCGCCGGCGTGGACGGTCAGCAGCCCCACACCGAGGTCGGCGATGCGCTGCGCCGCGCGTGCGACCGTGGTCGGGATGTCGTGCAGCTTGACGTCGAGGAAGACCGGGCCGAACGCCCGGATCGCTTCGACGGCCGCCGGTCCGTGCGCGGCGAACAGCTCCAGACCGACCTTGAACCAGCCGACGTGCCCGGCCAGCTGCCGTGCGAGCGCCTGCGCCTCGTCCAGCGTCGGGACGTCGAGCGCGACCGCGATCCGTTCGTGGGGTTGCATCAGTACACGGCTCCCTGGAGTTCGGCGATCGAGCGGATCCCGCGCGTCGCCAGCCACGCGCGCAGGTCGTTGACGAGGGTCTGGCCCGCGAAGGGGTCGACGAACGTGGCCGTGCCGACGGCGACCGCGGTCGCACCGGCGCGGGTGAACTCGATCACGTCGGCGACGTTTCGCACCCCGCCACACCCGATGATCGGCACCCCGGGCAGCGCCTGGTGCACCTGGTGGACGTTGCGGACCGCCACCGGTCGGATGGCCGGCCCCGAGAGTCCGCCGTAGGTGTTCGACAGCCGCGTCCGGCCCGTCTCGGGGTCGATCGCCATGCCGAGGAGGGTGTTGATCAGCGTCAGCCCGTCCGCGCCGGCGTCGACGACCGCGCGCGCCACCGCGACGATGTCGGTCACGTCGGCGGTGAGCTTGGCGAAGACCGGGACGTCGGCCTCGCGGGCGACGGCCGCGATGACGGTCGCGGACTGGTCGGGCGAACAGGCGAACACCAGACCGCGGTGTTCGACGTTCGGACACGACAGGTTCACCTCGAGCCCCACGATGCCGGCCTGACGCCGCAACCGATGGGCGACCTCGCGGTAGTCGTCGACGGTTCGACCCGCGATCGAGGCGATGACCTTGGCGCCCCGCCCCTGCAGCCACGGCAGGTCGCGGTCCAGCCAGGCGTCGATGCCGGGGTTCTGCAGGCCGATGGCGTTGAGCATGCCCGACGGCGTCTCGGCCATCCGGGGCGTCGGCAGCCCCTCGCGCGGTTCCAGGGTGATCGACTTGACCACGATCGCCCCGAGTTCGGCGACGTCGTAGAAGCGATCGATCTCCGCGCCCGAGGCGAAACAGCCCGACGCCGTGGTGATCGGGTTGTCGAGCGCGATCCCGGCCAGGTCGACCGACAGGTCGACGTCGTCGGTCGGGATGGCGCGTTCGTCGACCTCCGCGAGGGCGGCCGGGTCGATGCGGCGGACGTCGGGGCTCATGCGTCACCCCACAGCTCGGCGTCGGTGAGCCGTTCGACGGGCTCGTCGGGTTCAGGTTCCTCGTCGAGTACCAGCGGTTGCGAGGCGTAGCGGGTCTGGTCCCAGGCGATCCGCGCACCGTTGAACACCGGGCCGTCGATGCAGCTGCGCTTCATGCGTACCTCGCCGTCCTTGGTCCGCAGCGGCAGGACGCACGTGAAGCAGACCCCGATGCCGCAGGCCATCTGCTCCTCGACTGCGACCTGGACCGGCAGCTCGAGCTCCGCACAGCGCTCCGACACGGCGCGCAGCATCGGGTTGGGACCACACGCGTAGACCACACCGGTCCGGCACTGGGTCGCGACGTCCTCCAGCACGTCGGTCACCCGGCCCCGCTCCCCGAGCGAACCGTCCTCGGTGGTGAAGGTGACGCTGGCCGAGATGCGTTTCGCCTCGATGACGTTGAGCATCCGCGCCTGGCTGGCGGCGCCGACGATCATGTCGACCCGTAGGCCCTGGCGTGTGAGCTCCTCGGCGAGGAAGAACAGCGGCGCCGCGCCGTATCCGCCGCCGACGAGCAGGCAGGACACCTTCCGTTGTGGCAGCGGGAAAGCCCCGCCGAGCGGTCCGACGACGTCGATCACGTCGTGCACCGCGATGCCCGTCAACCACTCGGTGCCGGGCCCGTGGGCGTCGAACACCACGTCGACGGTCCCCGCGAAGGCGCCCTGCCGCGACACGCGGGCGATCGAGAACGGGCGCCGCAGCAGCGCACCGGGGCTCTGCACCGCAATGTTGACGAACTGTCCCGGACGGGCCCGTTCGGCGATCTCCGGCGAGGAGAACGAGAGCAGCCAGTACGCGCCCTCGCGGCGCCGGGCGACCACCTCGCACCGCGCCCGGACCGGCAGGTCCTTGTCGTCGCGACCCTGGACGGCGGCGGGCCGCCTCATACCCCCACCTCCGCGTCCTGGTCCCGGAACGCCGCCTGGTACTCCTGCAGCGAGTGGACCTGGAACCGGCCCCGCTTCACGGCCTCGACGCCGTGGACGGCCGCGAGAATGCCCGACAGCGTCGTGATGCAGGGCACGCCGTTGGTCACCGCCGCCTGGCGGATCTCGTAGCCGTCACCACGCGTGCTCGACCCGAACGGGGTGTTGAGCACGAGGCCCACCAGGCCGGACTCGATCCGGTCGAGGATCTCGCTGGATCCGTCGGAGACCTTCCGTACGACGCTGACCGGGATGCCGGCGCGGTCGAGCACCTCGGCGGTGCCCGCGGTGGCGACCACCTCGAAACCGAGGTCGATCAGGCGCATGACCGGGAACACGATGGCGCGCTTGTCGCGGTTGGCGACGGAGACGAACACCTGCGTCCGTCGCCCCGACACGTCGGTACCGGCCTGGTCGGCTCCGGGAGGAAGATCGGGCGCGGGCAGCACCATGGTCCCGGTGCCGGCCTGCGACTTGGCGAAGGCGGCCCCGAAGTCGTGGTCGATGCCCATGACCTCACCGGTCGAGCGCATCTCGGGGCCGAGCAGGGCATCCACGCCCGGGAAGCGGTCGAAGGGCAACACGGCCTCCTTGACGGCGATGTGGCGCGGCCGCGGTCCCTGCACGGCGTCGGTCGCGGGCAGCACCCCGGCGGTCCGCAGCTGCGCCAGGGTCTCGCCGGCCATCACGCGGGCCGCGACCTTCGCCAGTGGCACGCCGGTCGCCTTGGACACGAACGGCACGGTCCGCGAGGCCCGCGGGTTGGCCTCGATGCACCACAGGACGTCGTCCTTGAGGGCGTACTGGACGTTGATCAGGCCCCGGACACCGAGGCCGCGTGCGATGCCCTCGGTGACCCGGCGGATCTCCTCGACCTGTGCACCGCCCAGCGTGATCGGCGGCAGCGTGCAGGCCGAGTCGCCCGAGTGGATCCCGGCTTCCTCGATGTGTTCGAGCACCCCGCCGACGAAGATCTCGTCACCGTCGTAGACCGCGTCGACGTCGACCTCGATCGCCCCTTCGAGGAAGCGGTCGACGAGGATCGCAGGGGGCCGCGAGGCCGAAGGGTGGGCGGCATCGAACAGCTCGGGGGCGGCCCGGAGCGCTTCGCGCAGGTAGCGCTGCAGCCCCTCCTCCTCGTAGACGATCTGCATGGCCCGGCCGCCGAGCACGTACGAGGGCCGGACCAGGACCGGATAACCGATGGACCGCGCGATCTCGCGGGCCTCCTCGAACGAGCCCGCGATGCCGCCGGGCGGCATCGCCACCCCGAGGTCGCGCATCAACGCGCCGAAGCGGCCCCGGTCCTCGGCGGCGTCGATCGCGTCGGGGGCGGTGCCCCAGATCGGGATCCCCGCAGCTTCGAGCTGGCCCGCGAGCTTGAGCGGGGTCTGACCACCCAGCTGGACCAGCACCCCGACCGGCTGTTCACGGTGACAGATCTCGAGCACGTCCTCGAAGGTGAGTGGCTCGAAGTAGAGGCGGTCGGCGGTGTCGTAGTCGGTGGAGACGGTCTCGGGGTTGCAGTTGACCATGATGGTCTCGTAGCCGGCGTCGCGCAGCGCGAACACCGCGTGCACGCAGCAGTAGTCGAACTCGACCCCCTGCCCGATCCGGTTGGGGCCCGATCCGAGCACGATCACCTTGTCGCGGCCGGAGTCGGTGACCTCGTCCTCGTCCTCGTAGGTCGAATAGTGGTAGGGCGTGTACGCCTCGAACTCCGCCGCGCAGGTGTCGACGGTCTTGAACACCGGCCGGATCCCGGCCGCGTGACGGCGCGCCCGGACCGCGTCCTCGGACGTGTCGAGCAACCGGGCGAGATGGGCGTCGGAGAACCCCTCGGACTTGGCGGTACGGAGCAGCCCGTCCGGCAGCGCCGCCAGATGCTCGTGCGCACGCAGCTCCCGCCGGCGCTCGACCAGCTGCAGCAGCTGGTCGGCGAACCAGGGGTCGAACCCGGTCAGTTCGCTGACGCGCTCCACGGTCCAGCCGCGCGTCAGGGCTTCGTCGACGGCGTCGAGTCGTGTCGCGGTCGGCCGGCGGAGGCGGGCTTCGAGTTCGTCGTCGTCGATGTCGAGCGATGGTGCCGCGCCGAAGCCGACCTGACCGTCCTCGAGGCTGCGCAGCGCCTTGTTCAGCGCCTCCTTGAAGGTCCGGCCCATGGCCATGACCTCACCGACCGACTTCATCTTCGTGGTCAGGGTGTCGTCGGTCCCGCCGAACTTCTCGAAGGCGAAGCGCGGCACCTTGACGACGACGTAGTCGATGCTGGGTTCGAAGGCGGCCTTGGTGCGGCGCGTGATGTCGTTGGCGATCTCGTCGAGGGAGTACCCGATCGCGAGCTTGGCGGCGATCTTCGCGATCGGGAAGCCGGTCGCTTTCGACGCCAGCGCCGAGGAGCGCGACACGCGGGGGTTCATCTCGATGACGAGCTGCCGGCCGGTGGCCGGGTCGACGGCGAACTGGACGTTCGAACCGCCGGTCTCGACGCCGATGCGACGCAGGACCGCGAACGCGGCGTCGCGCATCTGCTGGTACTCGGGATCCGACAGCGTCATGGCCGGCGCGACCGTGATCGAGTCGCCGGTGTGCACGCCCATGGCGTCGAGGTTCTCGATCGAACACACGATGACGCAGTTGTCGTTGCGGTCGCGCATGACCTCGAGCTCGTACTCCTTCCAGCCGAGCACCGATTCCTCGACCAGGACCTCGTGCACCGGGGAGTCGGCCAGGCCCTGACGGATCATGCGGCGCAACTCGTCCTCGCCGTAGGCGATGCCGCCGCCCTTCCCGCCGAGCGTGAACGAGGGCCGCAGCACCACCGGGTAGCCGTATTCCGCGGCGGCCTCGAAGGCCTGCGACTCCTCCTTGACGTAGGTGGAGCGCGGCGACTCGAGCCCGATCTCGGCCATCGCCTCCTTGAACCTGAGGCGGTCCTCGGCGGTCTGGATCGCGAGCAGGTCGGCGCCGAGCACCTCGACGCCGTACTCGTCGAGCACACCGGACTCGTACAGTTCGACGGCGAGGTTGAGCGCGGTCTGTCCGCCCAGCGTGGGCAGCAGCGCGTCGGGGCGTTCCTTCTCGATGACGGCCCGCACGGTCGCGACCGTCAGCGGCTCGATGTAGGTCGCGTCCGCCATGGCCGGGTCGGTCATGATCGTGGCGGGGTTGGAGTTGACCAGGACGACCCGCAGGCCCTCCTCGCGCAGGACCTTGCAGGCCTGCGTGCCCGAGTAGTCGAACTCGCTGGCCTGCCCGATCACGATCGGGCCGGAGCCGAGCACCAGCACACTGGCGATGTCGTCACGCCGTGGCACCACGGACCTCCTCGATCAGGCGGGCGAACCGCTGGAACAGGTAGCGGGCGTCGGTGGGGCCGGGCGCCGCCTCGGGGTGGTACTGGACGCTGAAGGCGGGCACGTCGAGCGCGGTCAGCCCCTCCACCACGTCGTCGTTGAGGTTGACGTGACTGACCTCGACGCGACCGTGGTCGCGGGTGGCGAACGTGTGCCCGTCGACCTGCTCCCCCAGTGTCGAGGCGCGCACCGCGAACCCGTGGTTGTGGCTGGTGATCTCCACCGCGCCGTCGCGACGGCGCAACACCGGCTGGTTGACGCCGTGGTGGCCGAAGTCGAGCTTGTAGGTGTCGGCACCCAGCGCCTGCCCGAGCAACTGTGAGCCGAGGCAGATCCCGAAGGTCGGCACCTCCCCCAGCAGCGCCGCCGTCGTGGCGATGCCCTGCGACACCGTCGCCGGGTCGCCCGGCCCGTTGGACAGGAACAACCCGTCGGGTTCGCGTTCGCGCACCTGCTCGGGGGTGGCGAACGCCGGCAGCACGTGCACCTCGGCGCCCTGCTCGCGCAGATGACGGCTGATGGACCGCTTCATGCCGAAGTCGAGCGCGACGACCCGGAACCGCCGTTCGCCGACCGCATCGAGCACGTACGGCTCGGGCGTGGTGACCTCGCTGGCGAGCTCGGCCCCCTCCATGCCGGGACTGTCGAGGACGCCGGCGAGGAGCACGTCGGCGTCGAGGACGTCGGTCGACAGCCCGGCGCGCATCGCCCCCTTGTCGCGGAGCAGACGCGTGAGGCGCCGGGTGTCGATGCCCTCGATGCCCACGACCCCGGCGTCGGCCAGCGCATCGCGCAGGTCCCGCTGTGACCGCCAGTTCGAGGGGCGGCGTGCGGCCTCGCGCACCACGAAGCCGGCGACCTGGATCCGGTCGGACTCCATGTCGTCGTCGTTGAGGCCGTAGTTGCCGACGTGGGGGGCCGTCATCGCCACGATCTGGCGCCGGTAGGAGGGGTCGGTCAGGACCTCCTGGTAGCCGGCCATCCCGGTGTTGAACACGGCCTCGCCGTACACCGTGCCTGCGGCGCCGATGGAACGGCCACGGAAGGCGCTGCCGTCCTCGAGCACCAGCAGGGCCGGCAGGCTGCGCCGGGGGGCACCGGGGAGCGTCTCGTAGCCGGTCATGCCTCGACCTTCCCGTCGCGCAGGGTGAAGCGTCCACGAAGCAGCGTGTGGACCGGCCGGCCGACCAGCTCGGAGCCGTGGAAGGGCGTGTTGCGGGCCTTGGAGTGCAGGCCGCGACCGTCGACCGTCCAGCGCGCCTGCGGATCGAGCACGGTGAGGTTGGCCGCGCCGCCGGTGGCCACCGCCGACCCGTGCGCGCCGACCGAGCGCACGCCCGCGGGCCCGGTCGTCAGGCGGGCGATCGCGGTGATCGGGTCGAGCAGGCCGCTGCGCACCAGCTCGGTGTTGACCACGGCGAACGCCGTCTCCAGGCCGAGCATCCCGCACGGGGCGTGCTCCCACTCCTGGTCCTTGAGCTCGGGCGCGTGGGGGGCGTGGTCGGTTGCGACGCAGTCGATGGTCCCGTCCACCAGGGCGTCCCGCAGCGCGGTGACGTCCGCCTCGGTGCGCAGCGGCGGGTTGACCTTGAGCACCGGGTCGTAGCTGCTCACGAGGTGGTCCTGCAGGCTCAGGTGGTGCGGCGTCACCTCGGCGGTGACGCGGACGCCTCGGGCCTTCGCGGCCCGGATCAGCTCGACCGCGCCGGCGGTGGTGACGTGCGGCACGTGCAACCGGGCGCCCAGGCCGGCGGCCAGGATCAGGTCGCGCGCGATCATGATCTCCTCGGCCTCGTGCGGCCAGCCGGGCAGCCCCAGGGTCGAGGACATCTCGCCCTCGTTCATCTGGGCCTCGGCGGTGAGGTCGGGATCCTCGGCGTGGTTGCAGATGACGGCGTCGAACGCGCCGGCGTACTGCAGGGCGCGACGCATGACGAGGCTGTCGGCGACGGGCTTGCCGTCGTCGGAGAAGAAGTCGACGCGGGCCGCCGAGTGGCGCAGCTCGCCGAACTCGGCCAGCTCCTCGCCGCGCAGGCCCTTGGTGATCGCCCCGACCGGGAAGAGGTCGACGAGCCCAACCTCCTGGCCGCGGCGCCACACCGACTCGGCAACGGCCGCGGCGTCGCACACGGGGTCGGTGTTCGCCATCGGGCACAGGGCGGTGTAGCCGCCCGCGGCGCCGGCGGCCGAGCCGCTGGCGATGTCCTCGGCGTCCTCGAAGCCCGGCTCGCGCAGGTGGGTGTGCAGGTCGACGAATCCGGGCGCCACCCACAGGCCGTCGCAGTCGACGACCTCGGCCGCGACGGCGGACAGGCCGGAACCGGTTTCGACGACGAGTCCGTCGCGGACCAGGACGTCGGTGACGGTGTCGGTCCCGGAGGCGGGATCGAGGAGGCGTCCGCCGCGAAGCAGCACCGGCTGAGCGCCCGAAGCGGCGGTGGTGTGGTCGGTCATGCGCTCACCTCGGTGCCCTCGGCGTCCCCGGACAACAGCAGGTACAGGCAGGCCATGCGCACCGCGATGCCGTTGGTGACCTGCTCGACGATCACCGCCCGGTCGGAGTCGGCCACGTCGGCGGTGATCTCCACGCCACGGTTCATCGGGCCGGGATGCATGACGATCGCGTGCTCGGGCAGCAGGTCGAGCCGGGCCACGTCGACGCCCCAGATCCGGGAGTACTCGCGCGAGGTGGGGAAGAACGCGCGGTGCATCCGCTCGCGCTGCACCCGCAGCAGGTAGACCACGTCGGCGTCCGGCAGGACCGCGTCGAGGTCGCCGGTGACCTTCACCCCCCAGCGTTCGACCTGTGGTGGCAGCAGGGTGGGCGGACCGACGAGCGTGACGCGGGCGCCGAGCAGCTTGAGCGCCTGCACCTCGCTGCGGGCCACCCGCGAGTGCAGCACGTCGCCGACGACGACGACGTGACGTCCCGCGAGGTCGCCGAGGTGGCGTCGCATGGTGAACACGTCCAACAGCGCCTGCGTGGGGTGCTGGTGCCAGCCGTCCCCGGCGTTGAGGATCGGGACCTCGAGGTAGCGCGAGAGCTGCAGGGGCGCTCCCGAGGAGCCGGATCGCACGACGACGCAGTCGACGCCCATCGCGTCCAGGGTCAGGGCGGTGTCCTTGAACGACTCCCCCTTGGAGACCGAGCTGCCCTTGGCGGAGAAGTTGATGACCTCGGCGGAGAGCCGCTTGGCCGCGAGGTCGAAGCTGATGCGGGTGCGCGTGGAGTCCTCGAGGAACAGGTTGCACACGGCCTTGCCGCGCAAGGTCGGCACGCTGTTGCGGCGCCGTTCGGCGATCGGCAGCAGCTGCTCGGCGGTGTCGAGGATGCCGACCACCTGGTCGCCGTCCAGGTCCTCCATGGAGATCAGGTTCCCGAGCGGCTTCATGCGTGCACCTCCGCGGACGGGGCGGGCCGGGACGGCGGATCGGCCACGACGCCGTCGCGGCCGTCGACCTCGTCCAGCAGGACCCGGATGCGGTCGTCGGGTGCGGTCGGGAGGTTCTTGCCGACGTGGTCGGCCCGGATCGGCAGCTCCCGGTGGCCCCGGTCGACCAGCGCGACCAACCGGATGCGGGCGGGACGCCCGAGCTCGAGCACGGCCTCCATCGCGGCGCGGATCGTGCGGCCGGTGTAGAGCACGTCGTCGACCAGCACGACCGTGCGCCCGTCGACCGACACCGGGACCCGGGTCTCCCCGAGCGGCAACGGCCCGCGGCGGGTCAGGTCGTCGCGGTAGAGCGTGACGTCCAGCGCGCCGGCGGGGACCTCGGTGCCCTCGATGTCGCGGATCAGCCCCGCGAGGCGGCGCGCGAGCGGCACGCCGCGGGTCTGGATGCCGACCAGGACCAGGTCGTCGGCACCGTGGTTGGCCTCGAGCAACTCGTGGGCGAGGCGCTTGAGCGCCCGCGAGACCTCGTCAGCCGTGAGCAGTTGCGTCACGCCGGCTGCGAGCGGCGGGGACGCGCGCCCGGACGACGGGCGCAGCACGACAGGGAACGCACCTTGATGCTCCTTCCCGGCCTCACAGGACCGGTCGTTAAAGGAAGCGCGCCGCTCGGGTTGCCCGCGAGCGACCGCGGGGTTCGCCGGGCGACGCTAGCACGCCCACTCGCCTGCGCCACCTCACCGACGTGCGCCGAGCCAGGCGCTGGCGGCGGCGCGACCCCGGTCGGCGAGTGCAGCGCGTTGCTCCGCCGACAGGCCGAAGTCCAACGACGGGTAGCCGGTGGTGTCGACGAAGATCGTGCGCTCGATGACGCGGGGATCGTCGAGGTGGCGCTGGTCCCATGCGGTCACGGCGGTCCCGATCACGGCGCGCAGGTAGCTGACCGGGCCCGTGACGGGCTGGACGATCGCTGCGGTCCCCTCCGGACGTGCGGAGAGCTTCACGCCGATCGTCGGCCAGCGCGGCGGCTGCCCGTCGTGGCGGTCGAAGACGTCGACCGGGAAGTTCGACAGCAGGCCGCCGTCGACGAGGACCGCCGTGTCGGCACGGTCCGGGAACGGCAATCGGACGGGTTCGAAGACCAGCGGGATCGCGGCCGAGGCCGCGACCGCCTGCACGACCGGTTGGGCGTCGGGGTCCAGGCCGTAGTCGGCGTAGTCCCACGGCAGCAGGACGCGGCGGCTGCGGGTGACGTCGGCCGCGGCCAGCACCAGCCGGTACTGGCGCCGGCCGCTGGGGTCGTCGCCGTCGTCGTCGCGACGGAGGTCACCGAAGGTGCGTACGCCCAACGCCGACAACCGCTCGTGCAGCCACGCCTGCATCGGTCGGTGGTCGTACAGGCCGAGTTCGAGCAGCACCGACAGTCCCCGAAGCCCCTGCCCGAGCGTGCCGAGACGGTCCAGCGGTCCGGCCGGCACGAGGTCGCGCAGGTCCAGGTCACGGGCGAGTGCGTCGAGGTCGGCCGGGCGCATGCCCGCGGCGAGCAGGGCGGCCACGACGGCGCCGGCCGACGTGCCGGCGATGCGTTCGAACCGGACCCCGCCGGCATCCAGTCCGGCCACGGCACCGGCGAGCGCGACGCCCTTCGCGCCGCCGCCCTCGAGCACCAGGTCCGCCTGCACGCCTCGCTCCCGTCGGGTGCGCGGCGACCTTAGCCCTCGGCCGGAACGTCCTCGCCGGCGACGGAACGGCGGACGGACTCCAGCACGCCGTTGACGTAGCGGCCCGAGTCGTCGGTCGAGAGCGATTTCGCCAGCTCGACCGCCTCGTTGATGACCACGGCCGGGCTCGTGTCCTCGTGGGTCAGCTCGAAAGTGGCGAGTCGCAGGACGGTGCGGTCGACGACGGGCATGCGGCTGATCGCCCAGCGTCGCGCGAACCGTTCGATGAGCTGGTCGATCTCGACGCGGTGCTCGTTCACGCCGACCACGAGCCGACGGGTGAACGCGTCGATGGGCGAAACCTCGCCGGCCGCTGGCACGTCGAGGTCGTCGAGCATCGCGCGGGCGGACGCGTCGGTCGTCACCCGCTCGAGCGTCTCGAGCGGGTCCGCGTTGCGCAGGTCGGCCTGGAACAGGATCTTGAGCGCCCGTTCACGCGCACGGCGTGGGTCGTGGGTGCCCTGCCGGCGGCCGCTCCTGCGCCGCCCCTGTGGCGCGTCGTGCGGCGCGTCGTGCGGTTGCGTCATCAGGCGCGCGAGAGGTAGGCGCCGGTGCGCGTGTCGACCTTGATCTTCTCGCCCTGTTCGATGAACAGGGGCACCTGCACCTCCTTGCCCGTCTCCAGCGTCGCCGACTTGGTGGCGCTGGTCGCGGTGTTGCCCGCGACGCCCGGCTCGGTGTAGGTGATCTCGAGCGCCTTGGACGCCGGCAGCTCGACGCCGACGATGCGGCCGTCGTACATCTGGATCTGCAGCTCGTCGCCCTCGACGAGGTAGTCCGAGGCCTCACCGATCGCGGCGGCGGGCGCGGTCTGCTGCTCGTAGGTCTCGTTGTTCATCAGGACGTAGTCGTCGCCCTCGCGGTACAGGAACTGCACCGTGGAACGCTCGACGATCGCCTGCTCGACGTCCTCGCCGGCACGGAAGGTCTTCTCCACCACCTTGCCGGTCTCGACCTCCTTGAGCTTGGTGCGGACCACCGCGCCGCCCTTGCCGGGCTTGTGGTGGTTCCAGTCGACGATCTGCTGCAGCTTCCCGTCGATCAGGAGGGTCATGCCGTTCTTGAGGTTGTTGGTCGAAACCACGATGGGACCTCGCAGGATGCCGTGGCGCGCTCTAGAGGATGCGCAGCTCGCGGGGGGCGGTCGTCAGGATGCTCGGCGGTCCGTCCGCGGTGACCACGATCGTGTCCTCGATGCGGACGCCGCCGACTCCGGGCAGGTACACCCCGGGCTCGACGGTCAGCGCCATTGCGGCCGAAAGCGTAGCAGCCGACCCTTTGGCGACCGCCGGGGCCTCGTGGATGTCGAGCCCGACACCGTGACCCGTGCCGTGGACGAAGTGGTCGCCGTAGCCGAGGTCGTCGAGGAGGTCGCGACAGGCCGCGTCCACGTCACCGGCGCTCGCGCCGGCCACCGCAGCGGCCCGGCCCCTGGCCTGCGCGGCCTCGACCGCCGAGTGGACACGCACGAGCTGGTGGTCGAGGTGGCCAAGCGCGACCGTGCGGGTGCAGTCGGCGTGGTAGCCGTCGACGAGGGCGCCGCAGTCGACGGTCAGCAGGTCACCGGGCCGCAGCGGGCGTTCCGTCGGGGCATGATGGGGCACCGACGCGTTGGGACCGCTGGCGACGATGGACGCAAAGGCCACCCCGTCGGCGCCGAGGTCGACGAAACGGCGTTCGAGGGCGGTCGCGAGCTCACGTTCCGTCCGGCCTTCGGCCACCACCTCGGCGAACAGCCACGCGAGGGCGTCGACGGTGAAGGCGCAGGCGGCTTCGAGGCGGGCGAGCTCGGCGTCGTCCTTGACCACCCGCAGCCCTTCGACCACCGGAGCGGTCGGGCGCACCTCGATGCCGGCCTCGTCTGCGCGCTCGCACCAGCGCTGTGCCTGCGCCCACGGCACGTGCTCGGCTTCGATGCCGAGGACCGCCCCGGAGGCGGCGCCGTCGAGCGCGACGGCGAAGGGGTCGCGGCTGAGCGCTACCGCCAGGCCGGGCGACTCGGTGGCGGCACGCTCCTCGTACCGGGCGTCGGTGACGAGGCGGTCCGTGTTCGCGTCCGCGCCGACGAGGACCTGACCGTTGCTGCCGGCGAACCCGCTCAGCCAGCGGACGTTGGCGGGCGCGGTCACCAGCAGTGCCTCGACACCGTGGTCGGCCAGCGCTGCACGCAGCCGGTCGCGACGCCGCAGATGGTCGGCCGCCGGCAGGTCGCCTCGCGGCCCGGCCGGCGCTCGCCCGTTCGTTTCCGCGGCGCTCACGCCGACGTCTGCGGCAACAGCGCCATCGCAGCGCGGACGGCGAGTGGGTAGCCGGCCGTTCCGAAGCCGGCGATCGACCCGTCGCAGGCGGCGGCGATCACCGAGTGCTGGCGGAAGTCCTCGCGCGCATGCACGTTGGACAGGTGCACCTCGACGCAGGGAACGGGCAGCAACTCGAGCGCGTCCCGCAGGGCATGGCTGTAGTGGGTCAGGGCGCCGGCGTTGATCACCACCGCCCCGGTGCCGTCCGTGCGGGCGGCGTGGAGGCGTGCGACGAGCTCACCTTCGGACTCGTACTGCTCGGCGACGAGCTGCGCGCCGGCGTCGACCGCTTCGTCGCGGGCGGCGGTCACGACGTCGTCGAGCGTGTCCATGCCGTACTGCAGCGGGTCCCGGGTGCCGAGTTGCGACAGGTTGGGGCCGTGCAGCAACAGAATCGTGGTCATCGTCCGCCTTGGTCGCCGATCGCGCCGGCAACCCTACGCAACCGTGGCGCCGGGACCGGTGCGGCGTCGCACGCCGCGCCGGTCCAGCGCCACGGAGAGGTTCAGTCGTCGAGCTCGAACGTCACCAGCAGGTTGACCTGGTACCCGGTGACCTTGTTGTCGGTGATGGCGACGCGCTGTTCCTTGACCCATGCCGACTCGACGTTGCGGAGGGTCTTGCAGGCGCGTTCCACACCGGCGTTGATCGCGTCCTCGAAGCTCTTCTCCGACCGGGCGCTGATCTCGGTGACGCGTGCGACGCTTGCCATGGGTGCTCCTCGTGGTTGGGTGCGATCCCCATCCTGCACCCTTCACGCGGCGGCACAACCCGCCCGCCCCCACATTCCGACCGTGCTCGCCGGTACGGGTTTCCGGGGGCCGAGAGGAGCTTTGTCGGGGGCCCCGCGGCGCGTCAGCCGGCCAGTTGGTCGCCCTCGGTGCCGTCGCCGGCGTCGGGCGCCGCGAAGGCACCGAGGTCATCGAGGACCGCTTCGACGTCGACGCGGTCGGGGGTCACCACGGACGGGTCCGCCAGCGCATCGAGCACGACGAAGCGGACCCCGCCGGCGTCGGCCTTCTTGTCACGGGCGATCGTCTTCCAGACCTCGTCGCGGTCCAGCGCCGGTCCGCGGGTCGGCAGGCCGAGCCGTTCGAGCAGCGCCTCGGCCCGTTCGGCGAGCTCCGGCGGTGTCCGTCCCAGCCGGACACCGAGGCGGAGTGCGACGACGGTGCCGATCGCGACCGCCTCGCCGTGCAGCACCTCGTCGTAGCCGGTGAGCGATTCGACGGCGTGGCCGTAGGTGTGTCCGAGGTTGAGGTGGGCACGGACGCCGCCCTCACGTTCGTCCGCCGCGACGACGCGGGCCTTGACCGCGACGGCGCGGTGCACGATCTGTTCGAGCAGTCCGGGGTCGCCCTCCAGCACCGACTCGGAGCGGGTCTCGAGCAACTCGAGCAGCTCGGGGTCGGCGATGAGGCCGTACTTGACGACCTCGCCGAGCCCCTCGACCCGGATGCGTCGGGGCAGCGTCGCGAGCGTGGCGACGTCGCAGGCGACCGCGACCGGCTGGTGGAATGCCCCGACCAGGTTCTTGCCCTGGGGCAGGTTGATCCCGGTCTTGCCCCCGATGGCGGCGTCGACCTGTGCCAGCAGCGTGGTCGGCACCTGCAGCACGCCGACACCCCGGTTCCAGGTCGCGGCCGCGAAACCGGCCAGGTCGCCGACCACGCCGCCACCGAGCGCGACGACGAGATCGCGGCGGCTGAGCGGCGCCTCGGCGCAGGCCTCCCACAACTCGCGCAGCACGCCGGCGGTCTTCGCCGCCTCGCCGTCGGGCACGTCGTAGCGGTGCACCTCGATACCGGCCTGCTCCAGCGTGGCGACCACGCCGTCGACGTGGCCGGCCGCGTCGATCGGTTCCTGGGTCACGAGCACCACACGTGCCACACCGTCGGGAAGGCTGACGTGGTCGAGGAGCCGGTCGAGCCAACCGGTGCCGATGATGACGGGGTACGCCCGGCCTGCGAGCTCGACCTGGACTCGGGTGGGAGCGCTCACCGCATCACCTGTTCGTGTTCAGACGGCGTCAGCACG
Organism: Egicoccus sp. AB-alg6-2; assembly: GCF_041821025.1. NCBI lineage: Bacteria > Bacillati > Actinomycetota > Nitriliruptoria > Egicoccales > Egicoccaceae > Egicoccus > Egicoccus sp. AB-alg6-2. The sequence goes on from NZ_JBGUAY010000005.1 coordinate 75,584, forward strand.
TCGCCCTGGGCCAAGGCCCATTCGAGGATCTCGTCGACGACCTGTTCGGGTGCTCGGGCGGCGTCGACGGTGACGTCGGCGACCGCCCGGTAGCGCGCCTCGCGGGCCTGCCAGGTGGCGTGGACGCGGCGTTCGAGTTCGTCGGGCGCGCCGAGCAGCGGGCGGTCGCTGCTGTCCTGAAGACGCGCAACGAGGACGTCGGGCTCGGCCCGGAGTTCGACCAGGACGCCGGTCAGCAACAGCGAAGCGACGTTGTCATCGCGCAGGACGGCGCCGCCGCCGAGGGCGATGACGAGATCGTGGAACTTCGCCAGCTCCTCGATCACCTGCCGCTCGAGGTCGCGGAAACCCGACTCGCCATATTCGGCGAACAGCTCCGGGATGGAGCGGCCGGTCCAGCTACGCAGTTCGTCGTCGGTGTCGGCGACGCGGCGGCCGAGGCGGTCGCCGAGCAGCGTGGCCACGGTCGACTTGCCGGCCCCCATCATCCCGTGGAGGGCGAGATTTCGACTCATCATCAGCGTTCGGCCACCTCGGCGAGATACGCCGCGAGGTTGCGCTGGACCTCGGCGAGGGTGTCACCACCGGTCTTCTCCAGCAGCGCGTCCGCGAGTTCGTGCGCGACGACGGACTCCAGCACCACGCCGGCGCGCGGCACCGCGCAGGCGTCGGAGCGCTGCGTGATCGCGACCGCCTCGTCGTGGGTGTCGATGTCGACCGTCCGCAGCGGGCGGGGCAGCGAGGAGATCGGTTTCATCGCGACGCGCAGCCGCAGCGGTTGTCCGGTCGACATGCCGGCCTCGAGGCCGCCCGCGCGATCGGAGAGCCGGGCGTAGGTGGAGCCGTCGTGGACGATCTCGTCGTGGGCCTGGGAGCCGGGGCGGTCGGCGAGCGCGAAGCCGTCGCCGAACTCGACGCCCTTCATGGCCTGGACCGACAGGCACGCGGCCGCGAGCCTGGTGTCGAGCTTGCGGTCCCAATGGACGTGGCTGCCGAGTCCCGGAGGCAGGCCGTACGCGATCACCTCGATGGTGCCGCCGAGCGTGTCGTTGTCGGCATGGGCCCGGTCGATGCGCTCGATCATGGCCCGAGCGGTGGCGTCGTCGAAGCAGCGCACCTCGGAGGCGTCGATGCGGTCGAGGTCGTCGGGTCCCGGACGCGGGGCGTCGTCGGGGGCGCGGACCCCGCCGATGTTGACGACGTGGCTGACGACGGCGATGCCGACCTCGGCCAGCAGCCGCTTGGCGATCGTGCCGACGACGACGCGAGCCGCGGTCTCGCGGGCCGAGGCGCGCTCCAGCGCGTCGCGGACGTCGTCGTAGCCGTACTTGAGCGCGGCGGTGAGGTCGGCGTGTCCGGGCCGCGGACGCGTCAGGCGTTGTCCCCGGCCCGTTTCCCGGATCGTGTCGAGGTCGTCCCGAGGCTCGGGATCCATCGCGTCGACCCACTTGGGCCACTCGGTGTTGCGGATCAGCACGGCGATGGGCGCACCCATGGTGCGGCCGTGACGGACGCCGCCGAGGATCTCCAGCTCGTCGACCTCGAACGCCATCCGTGGCGAGCGGCCGTGTCCGAGCCGGCGGCGTGCGAGCTCCTCACCGAGCAGCTCGCTGGACACCGTCAGGCCCGCCGGCATGCCCTCGAGCGTGGCGACCAGCGCAGGACCGTGCGACTCCCCTGCGGTCAGGTAGCGCAGACGCGGCACGGCGAACAGTCCTCGGACGGCGGTGATGCACGGCGGAGCCTACCGGCGCGCCCACCTGCGCCCGACGCGGGGTCGGCCGCTCAACCGGATCCGAAACTGGTGGTCCCGGTGTGCTCCTCGCGCCAGCCCTGCACCGTGAAGTCGTCGGCGACCACGTCGCGGAACCGTTCGTCGTAGTGGAACTTCCAACCACCACGTCCGTCGAGCGTCCGACAGACGATCGACCCGTAGATGTCGCCCTGCGCGTTGGGGCCGGCGCAGTCGGAGGTGGGGGCGTAGATCCCGGCCGCGATACTGGTGTGGTTGTTCGCCGAGACGGTCCCGTTCGCGAGGTAGATCAGCAGCGCGGTCGCTTCCGGTCGCGGTGTCAGCGTGCTCGCGTTGAAGCCGCTGGGGAGATTGACGCAGGCGACCTTGGTGCAGTCGGGGTCGTTTCCCTGTCCCTCGAGCCGCAACGTGCCCGACGGCGCGATGTAGATCCGCGTGGGCTCGGTGGTTGGCGGGTCAGCGGCCTGCAGCTGGTGGTTGCCCGCGGGAAACGTGACGTTGCTGAAGCAGTAGGTGTGCCCCCTCACCAGGCGGTACTGCCCGGTGTACGCGCCGTCATTGCGGCCGAAGCAGGGCCCGTCGTCGGCGTAGGCCTGCTCACCGAGGTTGGGGAGGTAGGCCGGCTCGGGAACGGTCTCCACCCCGACGACCACGGTGCCCTTCTCGCCATAGGTCGCGTTGTTGTAACGCATCACCCAGTCGACGGTCGCGTTGCCGCGAAGTGTGATCTCGTTGTTCGAGCCGACGCGTCCCAGGCGGTTGGTCCCCGTGGCGTTGTAGGAGTCGGAGACGTTGCCGCCTCGGAGTTCGATCCGCAGATCGGCGAACGCGGCCAGGCTGAACACCTGGTGGGGGCCGATGGTGGCCTCGACCACGCGGGTTGCCTCGCCGAACCGGCCCTCCGAGCGCACCTGCCACCGCGTCTCGCCGACGCGGGTGGCCGTCCAGCTGGTCTCGCCACCGTCGATCGGCAGGACTTCGTCGAGACTCTGGATCGGGTCGTCCGGCTCGATCAGCGCCAACTGCGTGAAGGCGCGCTGCACACCCGCGTCCGCCACCTGGATCGCCTGGTTGAAGTCGCGGTCGCTGCGTGCGGTGAGCTGGCCGGTTCGTACGTCGCTGAAGACGACCACGATCAGCCCGCCGATCACGATCGACGCGAGCAGGACCATGATCAACGAGCCGGACTCGTCCCGATGAAGACGTGTAAGCATTTCAGCCGCTCCTGTACCGCATGTTGCGGACGGTGATGTAGGTCTCGGCGCGCACCGGCGACTGGTCGGACAGCGTGCGTTCGAGGCGGAGGCCGATCTTGTAGGCGTCGGAGTAGGCCAGGTCGCACGCCTCCGACGGACCAGGCGTCGGAGGGGTGCACACGATCGGGTCCCCGTAGTCGTCGAAGTAGGTGAAGACGGGGTCGGAACCGTTGTCGACGGCGGTGACGAGGGTTCGGCGCGGCAGGGTCGTGAGCTCGACGACGCCGCTCTCGATGTCGGCGATGTCGCCGATGGCCGTGTCCTGGACCAGGAACTGCTGGCCGTCCTCCTCCACCACGGCGAACGAGATGACCTGCACCTGACCGTTGCGCACGACCTCCGCACCGATCTGGGTGCCGTAGGCGCCGTTCTCGCTGACGTAGAGCGGGTCGGCGGCGCGAAGTTCACGACCGACGCGTTGCAGGGCCACCTCGAGCTCGTGGATGGCCATGGTGCGTGCCGTGGTCGTTCGGGCGCTCTGCATCCCGGTCACGATGGCACTGACGACCACCGATCCGACGACACCAAGCAGCACCATCGAGACGAGAAGCTCGACGAGGGTGAATCCCTGTTCCGACGATCGCTTCATTCGCAGCTCGAGTCGAGTTCGACCCGGTTCGGCTGGCGGACCTCGAGCTGCGAGGACTGGACCGGACCGGCCGACCCTCCATCAGCCGTACGCGCGGCGCTGACGCTGAATCGCGTGCGGTCGTTCTTGCGGAATCCGTGGCTGTCGCCCATCGGCAACGTCAGGGTGAAGTACGTGCCGGCCGGCGAGATGGTGGCCGGGTCGGGAGGAACCATGGCCTGCGTGCGCTGCTCGCGGTTGGCGGTGTAGCTGACCGTCACGGAATAGTCGCCGGGGGTCATGCCGGTGACCAGCGCAGTCACCTCGACGGTGCGGTAGAAGCGTCCATTGGCGTCGAGGCAGACCCGATGCCGGTTGACGATCGGTGTGCCGACCGTCACGGCATACGACGTCGCCGGTTCATCCCCGCCAGGAGGCGGCGTCACGACGGGCGGCAGGGCCTCACCGGAGTCCGTGGGATCGAGGCGCTGCGGGAAGGGCGTGCCGCCCCAGAACGACGCGGTCGTCGTGCCGCCGAAGGTCTCGGTGCCCGAAGCAACGGTGAGCGAGCCGGTGACGCGAAAGGGCCGCGGTCCGTTCGGGAAGCGGTGTTCACTCGGCACGGTGCCCTCGAAGGCGAGGAACAGGCCGGTTTCGGGATCCGTGACGGACGGCGTCAGGTGCAGGGTGCGCTGCTCCAGCGGCGGTGGTGGCGCCTGTTGTGGCTCCTCCTCCGGCGGCTCGGTCGGCGCCTCCTCGGATTCGTCGACCGGTTCGGGCTCCTCCGGCACGAAGAAGTGGTCCGCGGGGATGCTGAAGTAGCTGACCGACGCGGCCTCCACCCCCCGACTGAACCGCACCACGACGTTCAGCGGCTGCGTCGGGCTGTCCACCAGCGATCCGGCGTCGGGGCCGCGCAGCTCCATCGGCGACGGACCGACCTGGAACTGGATGACCCGTGGACGGAGGGGGTCACCGGCCTCCGCTGGCGTGGCCGCGCGCATGCTGTCGAAGCGTTGCGTGATCGTGTTGCCCATGACCTCCCACCGCAGGAAGGTGGTGAAGCGCTTGATGCCGCCGTCGTCCTCGTCCCAGGTGACGAGCTGGAACACCTCGTAGTCACGTCCGTCGATGGTCAAGGTCGGCGGCACGGCATAGGGCACGAGGTCACGGCGAGAGGAGCACGGGGCGGGTGGCGCGGGGCAGGCGCCCGGCCCCTCGAGGAGCACGAGGTCGCGCCCCTCGAAGGTCTCGGCGTCCGGGTCGAAGGTCGCCGCGATCTCCGGGAGGTCCGCCAGCCCGTCCAGTTCCTGGTCGTAGAGGGCGGTGTCCGACCAGGGCAACGCCTGCAGTTCCTCGTGGAGGCGATTGGCGACGGCCGTGGCCTGCACCCGGCGCTCGTTGTCGACGGCGCTGCGCCCGAAGGTGATGAGCGAGCCGGCCGCTGCCGCAAGGATGATCGAGAGCAGGCTGAACGCGACGATGAGTTCGACGAGGGTCAGACCCGCCTCGTCGCGCATGGGCTTGCCGTCGGTTCTCACGTCCGGGCACTCCGACACGTGTGGAGGGACCGCGATCCGGTCCCTCCACACATCGGCACCTCGACCGGTCACCTTGAGCTGGCCGGGGCCACTGGTTCGGCCTCCAGGCAGAGTCGAATGGCACCCTCGACATGCAGCACCTCGGTGCAGGTCCCGTCGATGGCCAGGAGCACGAACTCGTCCGCGAACGACTGGCCGGGCACGACGCCGTACAGGCGGGGACCGACGCGGATGACGGCGAAGGCCGAACCGTCACCGATGGGCTGGACGGCAGCCAACGTCACCGGCCTGCCGGCGCAGAGGATGATTCCGTCCTGCAGTGTGCAGGTCGGCGCGCTCGGATCCGGAGCGGGCTCGGTCGGCTCGGGTGACGGCGGCAACGGGACGACGGGTTCCGTCGGCTCGGGAGCCGGTGGCACCGGCGTCGGTTCCACCGGGATCCACGGTGCGGGCTGGGAGGGATCCGGTTCCCACGGCACCGGCTCGGTGACCGGCGGTGTCGGCGCTGGCTCGGAGGGTGTCGGCGTCGGGGTGGGATCGACGCCCTCGTCTGCAGCTGCCGGCTCGGGCACGACCGGCTTGAAGGGGTCGTAGGAGAGCAGCAGTTCGACGGCGTCACCCTGCGTCGTGGCCTCGGCCGGCGTGGCGTGCCCCTCCTCCGCGACCGGTGACTCCTCCGCCGCGTCGGTCCCGTCCTGTGTCGCTGCGGGTGCGACCGGCAACGACGTCGGTGACTTCCACAACAGGCTGGCACCCAGCACGGCGACGGCGAGGAGCGCCAGGATCCCGAGGACGACGAGGAGCCTGGACGGACGTCGGGACGTCACGGCTTCCATCGGTGCGGTGGTTGTCGTCGACATCATCGGTCCCCCATGGCGATGTCCGTGTCGGACCCGCCGGCCTCGGGTGCGGACGGGTCACCCTCCGCGTCCGTGTCTGCCTCGGCCTCCGGCGGAGGCGGGGTCGACGGAGCGAGCGTGTAGATCGTTCCGCTCAGCGACACCGTCAGCAGCGGGTACTCGCCGCGCGCGACCGTCACGTTGGTCCACTGCAGACCGCGAGCGGTGATGGTCGGGTCCTCGATGCGGCGGAAGAAGTCGACGAGTTGGAAGTAGCTGCCCTCGACCTGCGCGGTCAGGTCGATCGCCGTGATCGGCTGGACGCTCTCCGGGAGCGGTGACGGCCTCGAGGTCGACACCGCGAGCATCGTGATGCGGGCATCGTCGGCGGCACGCTGCAGTTGGGCGACGGCCGCCGGCAGGGCCGTGTCCTCGGGAACGATGGCCGCCATGGCCGTCAACTCGGCCTCGACCTCGGGTGCCCGGTCGCGGATCAGCTGCAGGCGCTCCAGCTCCAACCGCAGCCGTGCCTGTTCGTCCTCCTGAGCCACGATGCGGGTCTCGACCGCGGCCAGTTCCTCGCGTTGCGGGCGGAACATGAGGAACCAGTACATGCTCGTCACCAGCACGCTGGCGAGGACCACGAGCAGGATGGTCTGGCGTTTCATCGCATGGCCTCCGGCAGACCTTCGGCGTAGCGGTTGGTCCGCGCAAGGGGCGCCAGTTCTCCGTCGATGGAGAACGATGCGACGTCACCTTCGCCGTCGTCGAGCGACGAGGAGTTGAAGTACAGGTTCTGGAAACTGGCCAGCCTGCTGAGTTCGTGGAGGATGGCCTCCACGCCGGGGGCGTGTGCCTCCACCGACTTCCCGGTCAGCGTGAACGAGCCGACGTGCGGGCTCTCGGCCACTGGGCGCGGCAGGTTGATCGAGATCGTCTCGAGTTGCGCATCGCGCGGCATCACGGTGGCGAGGTCGTAGAGGATCCAGGAGAGCGACACCTCGTGACCGAGCGCGTCGTGCAGCGCCGCCGCGGCGTTCTGTCTCCGCAGCTCGAGTTCACGGAACTCGCTCATCGCGTTGACGTCGTTGCGGACAAGAGCCGTCGCGCTTTCGGCGGCAAGCAACCGCTCCTCCGCGTCACGTACCTGGCCGACGGACCAGACGTGCACGGCGCCCAGTGACGCGATCAGCGCCAGTCCGGCACCGGCCACCATCCGTCGCTGACGGGCGGCGCGGCGGCCATCGCGGGTCGACTGCGGGAGCAGGTTGACGCGGACGCTCATTCCAACCCTCCGAGCGCCAGGCCGATGGCCGTGGTCAGCGTCGGGCCGACGGCGCGTAGGCCTTCGGCGTCGTAGGCCTTGGTCTTCGCCCGCGTGTAGTCGAACGGGCTGGCGAGGTTGACCGGGAGGCGCAGGTGCTGTGCCAGCCGATCCGCGAGGCCGACGAGGCTGGCACCGCCGCCGCTGATCACGACCGAGGACACCGGGCGACTGCCGGGCTGCGCCTGGTAGTAGGCGAGCGAACTGCGGAGCTCGTCGATGAAGCGATCGACGTGCCCGGTGACCACCTGGCTGGCGGCATCCTCGCCACCCAGTCGGCACCGACGCTTCTGTGCCTCTGCGTCGGCCGTGTCGGTGCCGAGCCCCTGCGCAAGGGCGTCGGTGATGGCGTCGCCCCCGGTCGACAGGATGCGCACGAAGGTCGGCGTACCGGCTTCGTGCACGATCAGGCTGGTCACGCCGGCGCCGAGATCGATGAGCGCCTCGCTGCCGCGTTCGAGCGACGAGGTGTTGCCGACTGCGCGCAGCAGCGCGAAGCAGTTGAGGTCGACGCCCTGCGGCTTGAGCCCGGCGCGCGTGGCGACCTCGACGTGGCTGGCGAGCATCTCGCGGTGCGCAGCGACCAGCAGCACGCGCTGCAGGTGGTCGCCCTCCTCGGTGACCCAGTCCGCGACGACGTGCAGGTCGATCTCCGCTTCCTCGACCGCGATCGGCAGGTGCTCCTGCGCCTGGTAGCGGATCGAGGTGCGGAGCTCGTCGATCGGCATGTAGGGCATGTCGATCTGGCGAACGACGACCCGTGGATTCGCCACGCCGAGCCAGACCTTGCGGGTCTTGAGCTTGGCGCTGGCGAGCACTTCCTTCAGCGCCTCGGCGGCGGCGACGGGGTCGAGCACCTCGCCGCCGTTGACGATCGTGGCGGGCAGTTCGATGCCGCCGAAGTTGGTCACGACGGCGCCGGAGCGGGCTTCACTGACCTCGGCCACCGTGATGGTGTGCGTACCGATGTCGATCCCTACGGAGCGATTGGCCACGATTCAGCCGTTCGAGAGCGTGGCGTACCAGGCGGATTGCTGGGCGCGTCAAGACGTTCCGTCGGCAGCAGAGGGCCCGGGCTTGAGCGAATAGGCCGTGCCGCGCGCCCGCGCAGCCGATACGCCCATGTTGCGCGGGTGGTTACCGCGCCCGGCTCAACCGAGACCGAGGACCGATCGCACCACGGCAGCGCTGCCGTCGGGGGCCAGGACCGGGATGAGCGCCCCCGCCGCGAGGTAGGGACCGAAGGGGATCCGGCTGGCGAGCTTCGCGCGGCGCATCGCCAGGAGGACGACGACCACGATGACCGCACTGATCATCGTTCCGTACGCGAACGCAACGAGGTGCACCCCGCCGAGGTAGCCGACGACGAGCCCGATGGAGATGGCGAGCTTGACGTCACCCATACCCATGCCCGTCTGCCCGCGGACGAGCCGGAACGCCTCGGCGAACAGGAACATGATGCCCGGGACGGCGACGGCCCAGATCAGTGCACGGCGTAGATCGGTCCACGTGCCAGTGAAAGCCGCGGCGGGAACCAGCAGCGCCAGCAGCACGAAGGGCAGCCGGTAGGTCAACCGGTTGGGGATGATGCGGTGCTCGAGGTCGATCGCCGTCGCGACGACGAGGGACCACGTGAAGACCAGCAGGACGGGCAATATCGGGTCCAACCCCCACACCCAGGCGACGGCCCCGAACAGGATCGCGGTCGTCGCCTCGACGACGGCGTAGCGCGCGGCGATGGGCGCGCCGCAGTGGCGGCACCTCCGCTGCAGGAGGAGCCACGAGACGACCGGCACGTTGTCCCGCGCCGAGATCAGCGCCCCACATGCGGGACATGCCGATCGCTTCGGCGAGGTGACCGTCCCCCCACGCGGCCACCGATGGATCGGCACATTCGCGAAAGACCCGACCAGCAGACCGATGATCACCGCCAGCGCAACGACAGCCGCGTCCACTTCCGCCCCTTCAGCCGCGCGAAAACTAGCCCAAGCCGAAGGGGCGGCCCGCAGGCCGCCCCTTCAGATGCTGATCTCTCACTCCCAGGGCGAGTTGGCCAAACCGCCGTCAGCGGCGTCGTACACCAGCGTGTTCTCCCCGTCGTCCAGCAAGGCGTGCGTACCCGTGATGGTGTAGGTGTTGCCATCAGGGGCGTAGCTAAGCGTGACATTGTCCGAGATCGTGACCGAGACGCCGGAATCTGCGCCGTCTACGAGCAGTGGTTCCGTGGCTGGACCTTCAGTCTCGCCGAGAGCATCGGGATAGACACCGTCGCGGGTCATGACGGTTTCGATCTGAATGGCGGCGTTGCGGAGGTCGGACTCGACGGCGGAGCGCCACGCGTTCTCGCGCTGGTTGAGGAACACGGGGATGGCGATCGCGGCGAGGATGCCGATGATGAGAACCACGACGAGCAGTTCGATGAGGGTGAAGCCCTCTTCGTCCCGCTTGGTGCGGATGGTGCTGAGCATGGAACGCTCCTTGGATGATGGCGATGATGAACCTGTGCGACGTCCCCGCTCGCTTCCCCTGCACAGGCCCCATCGGCGATGGAGCGTCCTGCGCGAGGCAGCCCGGCCGACCTGCCCCGATGAAGGTGGGGTGAGGTCCCGTTGGCGTTGCTCGCCCGCCTCTCGACGGAGTCGCCCTTGTCACGCGCTTGCGGTTGGTCTCCCGAGTCATCGGCCGCGGGCGTGACCTACTTGAGCTATTGATCCATCAGTGCGTCGCGCGCACCTGGGGGACCTTCAGCCGATCATCTCGAAGATCTTGAACATCGGCATGTACAGCGCGATCACCATGCCGCCGACGATCCCGCCGATGACGCCGATCATCAGCGGCTCCATCAACGCCGTCAGCTGTTCCGTCATCGTCTCGATCTCGGTGTCGTAGAAGTCCGAGATTTTGCCGAGCATCCCGTCGATGTTGCCCGTCTCCTCACCCACCGCGATCATCTGGACGACCATGGGTGGGAACACCTCGTGCTGGGACAGCGGCCGGTTCATCGACTCGCCCTGGCGGACCGAGTCCTTGACGTCAGTCACCGCGTTCGCGATCGGGCCGTTGTTGACCGTCTCGGCCGTGATCTCGAGCGCCTGCAGGATCGGCACACCTGCTGCCAGGAGCGTGGAGAGGTTGCGGGCGAAACGCGTCAGTGCGATCTTGTGGAACAGCGAACCGAAGACTGGCAGCCGAAGCTTCATCACGTCGAGGACGAACCGGCCCTTCTCGTTGGCGCGGATCTGCTTGTAGGCGGTCCACAGCACCACCGGCACGACGATGTACGTGATGATCCCGAGCCACGACGTCACGAAGTCGGACGCCCTCACCAACTGCGCGGTGAGCCAGGGCAACTCGCCACCGAGATCGGCGAACATGCCGTCGAAGACCGGGACGATGAAGATCAGCATCACGGTGGACAGGCCGATCGCCATGAAGAAGACGATCACCGGGTACGTCATCGCGGACTTGATCTTGCTGCGCAGCTTGACGTCGGCCTCCAGCATCATCGCGACGCGCAGGAGCACCTGGTCGAGCATGCCGGCCGCCTCACCGGCCTTGACCATGGCGATGTAGAGCTTGGGGAACACCTTGGGGTGCTCGGCCATCGCGCCCGACAACGACGCGCCGGCCTCGACCTGACCACGGATCTCGTCGATGACCTCGGCGAGCTTCTTGTTCTCGGTCTGGTCGTGGAGGATCGACAGCGCCCGGATGAGCGCCAGGCCGGAACTGATCATGGTCGCGAACTGGCGCGAGAAGATCGCCAGGTCCTTGAGCTTGACCCGGTCCGACAGACCGGGGATCCGGATCTCGGTGTTGAGACCCTTCTCGCTGACCTCGGTGATACGCACGGGCGCGTAGCCCATCGAGGTCAGCTTGCTGGCCACCGCCGCGGAGGAGTCGGCCTCGAGCTGGCCGGAGACGAGCTTTCCGCTGCGGTCGCGGACCTGGTAGTCGAACTTGCTGAGTGTGGACGTCGCCATCGTTTCGCCTCTCAGGCCCGGCCGGCGAGACGCTGGAACTCGGCCACGTTGTTGGCCTTCTCCAGCGCCGCGTCGTAGGTCACCCTGCCCTGCTTCACCAACGTGGCCAGGGACTGGTCCATCGCGACCATGCCGTGCTGCGCACCGGCCTGGATCGCGCTGTAGAGCTGGTGCGTCTTGCCCTCACGGATCAGGTTCTTCACCGCGGAGGTCGCCGTCATGATCTCGACCGCGGCAGCGCGGCCGGCGCCGTCGGCGGTCTTCATCAGCGTCTGACACACGACCCCCTGCAGCGCACCGGCGAGCATCACGCGGATCTGTTCCTGCTGGTGCGGTGGGAACACGTCGATGATGCGGTCCACCGACTGCGGCGCGTCCTGGGTGTGCAACGTGCCGAAGACGAGGTGGCCGGTCTCGGCCGCGGTCAGCGCGATCTGGATCGTCTCCAGGTCGCGCATCTCGCCGACCAGGATCACGTCGGGGTCCTGACGCAGGACGTGCTTGAGCGCCTGCGTGAACCCGTGGGTGTCGGCGCCGACCTCGCGCTGGTTGACGACCGACCGCTTGTGCTTGTGCAGGAACTCGATCGGGTCCTCGACCGTCATGATGTGCGACGGACGGTTGCGGTTGATCAGGTCGATGATCGAGGCCAGCGTCGTCGACTTGCCCGACCCGGTCGGGCCGGTCACGAGCACGAACCCACGCGGGAGGTAGGCGAAGTTGGCCACCTGCTCCGGGATCCCGAGCTTTTCGAGCGGCAGGATCTCGAACGGGATGACACGCATCACCGCACCGATGGAGTCGCGCTGCATGAACACGTTGACGCGGAACCGGGACTTGCCCGGGATCGCGTAGCTCATGTCCAGCTCGAGCTCGTTCTCGAACTGTTCGCGCTGCTTCTGCGTCATGATCGAGTACAGCAGCTTCTGCAACTCGTCCGGCGTGCAGACCGGGTAGTCCTCCAGCGGCGTGAGGTCGCCGTGCACGCGGATGGTCGGCGGGACGCCGGCCGTCAGGTGCAGGTCCGAGCCCTTGCGGTCGACGAGCTCGCCCAGGAGCTCGTCGAGGTCGATGACGGCCGTCTCCTCGTGCGGCAGCGCCGGATCGCCGACATCGGCCATGGTCATCGCAGCCGGCGGTGGCGAGGTCGGAGCCGCTCCCCCGTTGACGACCGTCAGCGACGGCGCGCCGACACCCGCACCGACCGGCGCGACCTGCGCCGCGATCGCCTCGGTCAGCTCCCGCCTGGGAGCCAGCGCGAGCGCCACCCGCATCCCCAGTTCCTGCTCGAGGCGCGGCCGCAGCGTCGCGTCGTGAGGATCGGCGACGGCGACCACGATCTCGTCACCGGCGCCGAAACCCACCGGGAGCGCCAACAGCTCACGCGCCACCTCGCCGGCCAGCAGCGCCGCAGCGTGTGGGTCCACGTTGGCCGCGTCCACCTCGGCGTACGGCATGCCGAGCGTCTCTGCGAGCGCACGCACGAGCTGCGACTCGGTGGCCAGCTGGTGGTCGAGCAGGACCTTGGGCAGGCTGCCGCCGCCGGCCGCGGAACGTTCCGCGGCCCAGCGCAGCTGGTCCACGGTCAACACGCCGTGGCGGACCAGTGCCTCGCCCAGTGCATCCATTGCGGTTCTCCTCCCGGCCGCCGTCTCAGACGACGACACGGCCGATCTCCTCGAGCGTGGTCCGGCCGAGCAGCACCTTCGCCAGCCCGTCCTCGCGCAGCGTCTGCATGCCCTGTTCGATGGCGGTCCGTGCGATGACCTCGGTGGACGCGCGCGAGACCGCGAGCCGCTCGATCTCCTCGGTCACCGTCATCACCTCGTGGATCGCCATGCGTCCGCGGTAGCCGGTGTTGCTGCACGCCGAGCAGCCGCTCGCGCGCGGCAGTTCGGGCCGTTCGTTGACGATGTCGGCCGGGAAGCCGGCCGCGGCAAGCATTTCCGGCTCGGGTCGCACCATCTCGACGCAGCGCGGACACACCTTGCGAGCGAGGCGCTGCGCCAGGACGCAGTCGACCGCGGAGCCGACCAGGAACGGCTCGATGCCCATCTCGGTGAGCCGGGTCACGGCCGACGGCGCGTCGTTGGTGTGCAGCGTCGACAGCACGAGGTGGCCGGTGAGCGCGGCCTCGATGCCGATGTGCGCCGTCTCGCGGTCTCGCATCTCGCCGACCAGGACGATGTCGGGGTCCTGACGCAGGATCGATCGCAGCGCCGAGGCGAACGTCAGCCCCACCTTCGGGTTGACCTGCACCTGGCTGATCCCCTGCAGGCGGTACTCCACCGGGTCCTCGGTGGTGATGATGTTCACGCCGGGCTCGTTGAGCACGTTCAGCGTGGCGTACAGCGTCGTCGACTTGCCCGACCCCGTCGGACCGGTCACCAGGATCGTCCCGTAGGGCTTACGGAACGCCTCCTCGAAGCGCTTGTGGTTGTGCTCGAGGAAGCCGAGGTCCTCGAGCTCGAGCAGGATCGACGTCTTGTCGAGGATGCGCATCACGACCTTCTCGCCGAACACCGTCGGCAGGGTCGAGAAGCGCAGGTCGATGGCCTTGTTGTTCGACGTGACGCTGATGCGCCCGTCCTGCGGGATCCGCCGCTCGGCGATGTCGACGTCGGCCATGATCTTCAGGCGGCTGATGACGCCGGACTGGATCGTCTTGGGTGAACGCATGACCTCGTGGAGGACGCCGTCGATGCGGTAGCGGACCCGCAGGTCGCGCTCGCCGGGCTCGATGTGGATGTCCGACGCGCCGTCGGCGACCGCCTGCGAGATCAGCAGGTTCACGAACTTGACGATCGGTGCTTCCTCGACCACGGCCCGGATGGAGCGCAGGTCGTCGTCGCCGTCCTCACCGTCGGCGATGTCGCCGGCCATCGCCTCGATGTCGTCACCGAGGTGGGCGAAGCGGTCGATGGCGGCCTGGATGTCGTCGCGCGTGGCGACCACCGGCTGGATGTCGAGCTTGGTGATGGTGCGCACGTCGTCGATCGCGACCACGTTCGACGGGTCGCTCATCGCGACCAGCAGCTTCTCGCCGCGCATCGCGTAGGGCAGCACCGTGTGCTTCTTGAGCGTCTGGGCGCTGACCATGGTGGCCAGCCGTGCGTCCACCTCGGCCTCGGCGAGGTCGACGAAGTCGAGGCCGATCTGTTCCGCCAGCGCACCGACCAGCTGCTTCTCGCTCAGCACCCCACGGTTGACGAGGACCCGGCCGAGCGAGCCACCCTCCGCGCGCTGGACCTCCTCGGCCTGGCGCAGCTGCTCGGGATCGACGAGCTGTCGCGCCAGCAGCGTCTGCGCCAGGGACCTCACGAGCCGACCGCCCGGGCCGAGGCCGCGGGCGGTCCGGCGGGACCGTCGCCGGCACGCGCGCGGAGCCGCTGCGCGACCGCGTGGAGCAACGCGAGCAGGACGCGCTTTACGTCCTCACGGTCGCGGACGTCGGTGGCGAGCACCGCTACCTCGGCAGGGACGTCGAGGTAGCCGCGCACCCGGTCGAGCACGGTGGCGGTGTCGCTGTTCGGGCCGAGCTTGTTGACCGCGACGACCAGCGGGACGTCGGCGAGGCCGGCGAAGTGCACCTGCTGGCCGCGCGCCTCCACGAGGGTCTCGGGACGTCGTGCGTCCACGACCAGCACGAACCCGAGCATGCCCTCCGCCAGGATGTCCCACATGAACTCGAAGCGTTCCTGGCCGGGCGTGCCGAACAGGTGCAGGGCGAGGTCGCGGTCGATCGCAATGCGCCCGTAGTCCATCGCCACCGTGGTGCGGCCGGAGTTGCCGCCCGCGACCGTGTCGGAGGCCCAGTCGCTCACGTCACGCTCGGTCGAGACGACCTGCACCTCGGAGATCGTCTCGATCAGCGTGGTCTTGCCGGCGTCGAACGGACCGGTGACGAGCACCTTGAAGCTGGGATGGCGGGCACTGCCGACGACCGGCCGTCGGTGGGAACCGGCGAACCGGACACCAGTCACAGCTTTTCCACGCCGTGGATCAACCGTTGCAGGATGTTCTGGTCGACCCCGTTGTTGTCGTGCCCGCCGCCGCCCAGCCGCTCGGCGCGGACCCGGGTGTGCAGGCCGCGGGGACCGCTGCCCTCGTAGACGACGGCCGGCGGTGCCGGGATCGACGGTGCTGGTGCCGGCTCGGCCACGGGTGTCTCCGCCGCGGCAACCGGCACAGCCGGCGCCGGCTCGGGGCGCGCGAACAGGTCCTCGTCGGTGCCCGGTTCGTCGGTCATGGTCACCTCGGCCGACACCTCGGCGGGCTCGACGGGTACCTCGGCCACCGTCGGCTCGTCCGCCGCGGCGTCTTCGGTGATCGGCGTCGCCGGCACGTCGGTGGCCGCGGCGGGAGCGATCAGGCCCTCGTCGAGCAGTTCGGCGAGGGCGCGGTGCGCCGCGTAGTCACCGCGGCCCCAGTGGGCCGCCAGCTCGGCGACCGGGCGACGGCCGTCGACCAGCGACACCAGCCGCCAGCGGTCGGCGGTCAACGTCACCGGGTTGTGGTGGTGCGGGGCGGCCAACGCGAGCACGGCGTCGCGGCCGCCGACCCGTTCGGTGAGTTGCGGCCATTCCTGCAGCCGGCGGCGTGCCTCCTCGAGCAGGGGATCGGTACGGGGCGTGTCGGGTGCGGGCGACTGCTCGGCCGGGCCCTCGAAGTGGAACCGGCCCGAGCGCAGCGACAGCAGGTCGACCAGGCCGTCGACGCGTGCGTCGTGGCGCAGGTCACCGTCGTCGGCCGGCGAGCCCGGGAGCCGGTCGGAGGCGTCGCCCGCAGGCGAGATCTCCGTGAGCAGCCCTTCGCGCACGTCGAGGCGCGCGGGCACGCCGGCGGCGTCGAGCTCCAGGCGTCCCGTCTTAGCGGACGCGTTCAGCAGCTGCAGGATGTCGAGGAGACGGAAGTCTCCGAGTTGGCCTTCGAGCACGGCACTCACCTACCCCCAACCGTTTGCGGACGTCGACTCCTGGCGGCCCCAGGCGTGACTCGGTGCATGGTCACCACCGGTTGCCCGACGCACCTCGAACAGCGCCTCGGTCAGCAGGTCGTGGTCGTCGGACGGACGCAGCGGCTCGGTGGCGATCACGTTGCGCAGCGCCTCGTCGGCGTCGTCGGCCGGGGCCCCCGGCGCGATCGGCGCCGCCGCCGGGCTCTCGAACGTGGCTGGAGGCGAAGCGACCGGCGAGGGGCTCGCGACGGCACGCAGTTCGCCCAGTGCCGCGAACGGCGACTCGTCGTGGTCGGTCGGCTCGGGAGCCGGCGCGGGCACGAACGGCTCGGGCTCGGGCGCGCGCTCCGTGACGGCTTCGAACGCCTCCGGCATGGGCGACGGTGCGTCGAAGGCAGCGGGCGCCTCGAAGGCGACGGGCGCCTCGAAGGCAGCGGGCGCCTCGAAGGCAGCGGGCGCCTCGAAGGAAGCGGGCGCCTCGAACGCAGCCGGGGCGTCGAACGCGGCGGGAGCGGGGGCGGCGAAGGCCTCGACGACCTCCTCGACGGGGCTGGGCTGCAGGTCGGCGGGTGCCGGCGCGGCCCACGGGTTGACGTTCGGCGCCGGCAGGTCGAGGTCGGTGTTCGGGGCCAGCAGCGTGCCGATGCGCTCGGCGGCCTGGCGCATCTCGAACAGCATGAACCCGATCTTGGCCTGGCGCGCCGCCACGGCGGCGAGGACCGCCTGGTCGCGGCAGCTCATCAGGAACACGAACCCGTGCTCGCCCTCGACGAAGACCTGGTTGAGCTGTCCCCGTCCGAGTCCGAGTGCGGCCTGCTCGCCCAGGGACAGCAGGGCCGCGCTCATGGCGCCGACCCGGTCCTCGTCCAGCTCGTCGGGCAGGGCGCTGGCCATCGGCAGCCCGTCGAACGAGACCACGGCGGCGGCCTCGACGTCGGGCGAGGAACCGAGGAAGTCGTCGAGTGCGGCGGCGAGCCTGGCCGCGCGGGTGTCGAGGTGGTCGAACACGTGGTCTCCGTTCGCGCATGAGGTGCAGTCGGAGGCGGTCGTCGACCGCTACCCCGCTCTCCTCCATCGGCTGGAGACCCCGGGCTCTTGAGCACTAGCCCGAATGACGTTCGATGCGCGACCGGGCCGGGTCAGGAACGGTGGGTCAGCGCGGCCAGCGCGGCCGCCGACATGACCTCGACGGGCGCCGGCATCCCGGTCCAGCGCTCGTAGGAGGCCGCCGCCTGGCCGACCAGCATCCCGAGACCGTGGAACGCCTCGGCGCCGCGCTCGCGCGCCGCCTGCAGGAACGGGGTCGGCTCCACTCCGGGGGCGGAGGGCGTACGTGGGTACAGCAGGTCGTAGGCGACCTGGCCGGGGTGCAGGCCGTGGAAGGCCGCCGGCAGGTCCTCGCCCCGCAGGCCGAGCGGAGTGGTGTTCATCACGATCCTGGCCTCGCCGACCGCCCGCGCCACCGCCTGCCCGTCGGCGACGTCGACGGCCCGCGGGTCGCTGGCACCCGCCCGCTCGCCGAGTTCCGCCAGTGCCGCGGCCGCGTCGGGGCGTCGGCCGACCACCGTCAGGCGGCACCCCAGACGTCCCGCGGCCACCACGGCGGCTCTGGCAGCGCCGCCGGTCCCGAGCAGCACCAGGCGGTCCCCCGCGGCGACGGCGACGTCGGCCCGGAGGGCATCGGCCAGGCCGACGGCGTCGGTGTTGTCCCCGAACAGCCCGTCGGCGTCCCAGCACAGCGTGTTCACCGCACCGATCAACTCCGCTTCGGGCGACTGCCGATCACACAACGCGACCACGTCCTGCTTGTGCGGAACGGTGACGTTCGCACCGACGCCACCGACCTCACCGAGGCTCGTGACCACGCGACGTAACGCCTCGGGTGGACACGGCAACGCCAGATACACCAGGTCGAGGTCCTGTTCGCGGAAGGCCGCGTTGTGGATGACCGGGGACAGCGACTGCGCGACCGGCCACCCCAGCAGCGCGACCGGGCGGGTCGCCGCGGTCGGCCAGGGCGCACCGTCCTGGGGGCGGCTCACGGGGTGGCCACCGCGCGCGGGCCCTGCTGTCGCGACCACGCTGGCGTCATCCGGGCAGGTCCTCGCCCTGGCAGCGGCCGGCGTCGCGGAAGGCGGCGACGTTGACGTTGTGCTCGTCGAGGGTGTCGGCGAAGACGTGCGTGCCGTCGCACTCGGGCGAGAGCACGTAGAACAGGAACGACACGTCACTCGGCTGGAAGGCAGCCAGCAGCGAGGCACGGCCCATCCCCGAGATCGGGCCGGGCGGGAGGCCGTCGACGCGGTAGGTGTTGTAGGGGTGGTCCACCTCGAGGTCCTCGAGCAGCACCACGTCGCGGTCCTCGTCCAGGGCGTAGAGGACGCTGGCGTCGATCTGCAGCCGCATGTCCTGATCGAGCCGGTTGACGATCACGCCGGCGACGGTCTCGCGTTCGTCGTCGACGCGGGTCTCGCGTTCGATGAGGCTGGCGAGCGTGAGCACGTCGAAGCGCTCCAGGCCACGGTCGGCGGCGGCGGTGACCTGCTCCTGCGGCACCTCCGACATCACCAGATCGAGCTGGTCGACCATGCGCTGCAGGATCTGCAGCGGCGTCGCGTCGCCCGGCACCTCGTAGGTCTCGGGGAACAGCAGCCCCTCGTAGGGTTCCTCGACCACCTCGGGCGCCTCGGCCGGTTCGGGCACCCACTCGGGCAGTCGCAGGACACCGTCGTCGTTGCTGCCGGCGGCGGTCCGTTCGTCGAGGACGGTGCGGAAGTCCACCTCGTCGAACTCGTCGAACTGTGCTGCCAGCCGTTCGAGGGTGGTGTCGACCGACAGGCCCTCCTGGACGGTGAAGCGGATGCCGGCGGTCGGCCCACCACGCGCCGGCCCGGCGAGCAGCACCTCGAGTGCCGCGTCGGAGCTCATGCCGGTCTCGAGGTCGTACTCCCCCGGCTGCAGGCGGGAGGCGAGCTCGGCCTCGCCGGCGGCGATCCGGAACGTGGTGGCGTTGCGGACCACGTCGAGTTCGGCGAGCCGGTCGGCGACCGTCCGGACCGACTCACCGGACTCGACCGTCAGGACGACCTCCTGGCCGGCCTCGACCTGGTCCACCTCGGGCAGGGCGTCCTGCAGCCACATGATGCCGGCGCCGACGCCGACGGCGACGAGTCCGAGGAACCCCAGGAACCATTTCGAGCCCCGACTCAACGCCACCTTCGCCACTCCTCGTCCACGTCGGCCTGAAGGCCGCTCCACGGTCCCCGGTGCGCGTTTCTAGCCGGTCCGGCGGCGCCGCTGCGCCTCGAGCACCGACTGCAGGAACAGGCTGGCGGCGACGCCGTCGATGCTACGCCGACGCTCGTCGCGCGAGGCGTCCTGCGCCAGCATGATCCGTTCCGCCTCGGTCGTGCTGAATCGCTCGTCCCACAGGGCCACCGGCAGGCCGGTCCGCTCGCGCAGACGTTCGGCGAACCAGCGCGCCCGCTGTGCCGGCGGGCCCTCGCTGCCGTCGAGTTGACGCGGCTCACCCACGACGACGCCGGCGACATCGTGCCGGCCGACGGCGTTGACGAGTGCGTCCAGGGCCGGTCCGTCCTGGTTGCGCGGCACCTCCAACGTCTCGGCGGGGGAAGCGATGGTCTGCGTGGGGTCGGACACGGCCAGGCCGATCCGCACCTCACCGAGGTCGATGGACAGCAGGCGTCCGCTGGTCGGGAGGTCGTCGGAGAACCGTTTGCCGAGTGCGTACCCCATCAGCGGCCACCGACGGCGGCGCGTGCCTCGCGGGCGGCCACCTGCAACGCCTCGTCGAGCTTGGCGCCCTGCTTGCCACCGGCCTGGGCCAGGTCACCCTTGCCGCCGGCACCGCCACCGACCACCTGGGCGGCCGGGTGAAGGATCGGTCGGGCCTCGACGCCGGCCGCGGCCAGGTCGGCGGACACCGCGCAGATCAGCTGCGCCTTGCCGTCGTCGGTCGCCGTGCCGACCACCACCACGGCACGCTCGCCGAGGTGGTTGCGCAGTTCGGTGGCCAGCCGCCGCAGGTCGTCGTGGCCGAGACCGTCGGCGCGTTGCACCACGACCGCGAGGCCGTCGTCGCGCGGGGCCGCGTCGGCGATCTGCTTGGCCTGCTGGGACAGGTTGGCACCCCGCAGCTTCGCCAGTTCCTTCTCGGCCGTCTTGAGGCGCTCCAGCAGCTGGCCGACCCGCTCGACCGCCTGCTCGCTGGGGACGTCGACCAACCGCGAGACCTCCTCGGCGACCAGGCGTTCGCGCGACAGGTGGTTGAACGCGTCCAGGCCGGTGAGCGCTTCGATGCGGCGGGTGTTGGACCCGATCGACTCCTCGCGAACGATCGTGATCGTGCCGATCTTCGCGCCCGAGGGGACGTGGGTGCCGCCGCACAGTTCCTTGGAGAACTCGCCGATCGTGACCACGCGGACGACCTGGCCGTACTTGTCGCCGAAGTTGGCGACCGCTCCGGCACGCTTGGCGTCGTCGAGGCTCATGACCTCGGTGTGGACGTGGGGGTCGCGCAGCACCCGTTCGTTGATCGAGCCCTCGATCTCGGCGAGCCGGTCGCGCGAGACCGACTCGAAGTGCGGGAAGTCGAAGCGCAGGCGCCCGGGCTGGACCAGCGAGCCGGCCTGCTGGGCGTGCTCGCCGAGGAACTCCTTGATGGTCGCGTGTAGCACGTGCGTCGCGGAGTGGCTGCGGGCCGTCGCCACCCGGCGCGAAGGATCGACGTGTGCCTCGACGGGTTGTCCCTGGCGGACCTCGCCGGCGGTGACGCGGGCACGGTGGACGGTCAGGCCCTCGATCGCCTCCTGCGTGTCGAGCACCTGCAGCCGTCCGGTCGGCGTCTCGAGCACGCCGATGTCGCCGATCTGGCCGCCGCCCTCGGCGTAGAACGGCGTGCGCGGCAGGACGATCTCGACCTCGTCGCCCTCGCCGGCGGTGTGCTGCACGCCGCCGGGCGTGACGATGGCGCCCAGCTCCGCCTCGGCGGTGAGCGACTCGTAGCCGAGGAAGTCGGTCGTGCCCACGACCGCGGCCGCCTCGCGGTAGGCCTCGACCGGGATGCCGCCGCCGCCCTTCTTCGCGCCGGCACGGGCACGATCGCGCTGCTGCTGCATCAGCGACTCGAACGCATCGCGGTCGAGGTCGAGCCCGGCGTCCTCGGCGATCTCCGCGGTCAGGTCGACCGGGAACCCGAACGTGTCGTGCAGTTCGAACGCGACGTCGCCCGGAAACGCGTCGCCGTCGGCGGCGCGGACCGCGGTGATCGCCTGGTCGACCCGTTCGAGCCCCTGCCGGATCCGGGCACCGAAGTCGTGCTCCTCGGCGGTGGCGATGCGCGTGATCAGCTCACGCTGGCGTTGGAGGTCGGGATAGCTCTCGCGCATCTGCTCGATGACCTGCTCGACCATCGGCAGCAGCAGCTGCTGGCCACCGCCGACGTCCATGCCGAGCAGCTGACCGTGCCGGATCGCGCGGCGCATGAGCCGACGCAGGACGTAGCCGCGGCCCTCCTTGGACGGCAGCACGCCGTCGGCGATCAGGAACGCCGACGTGCGGGCGTGCTCGGCGATGACCCGCAGCGACACGTCGTGGTCGTCGCGCTGCCCGTAGCGGACCCCGCTCAGCTCGCCCGCACGGGCGAGCAGCGGCGCGAACAGGTCGGTCTCGAACACGTTGTCGACGCCCTGCAGCAGCACGGCCATGCGTTCGAGCCCGAGCCCGGTGTCGACGTTCTGTGCCGGCAGCTCGCCCAGGATGGTCCCGGCGTCGTCGAGTTCGTGCTGCATGAACACCAGGTTGTAGAACTCGAGGTAGCGCTCGTCGTTGACCGCCGGGCCGCCGGCTTCGCCGTACGCCTCGCCACGGTCGTAGTACAGCTCGGTGTTCGGACCACCCGGTCCGGCGGCGTGGGTCCACCAGTAGTTGTCCTCGGCGCCGAGCCGCTGGATCCGCTCGGCCGGGACGCCCGACTCCTCGAGCCACAGCTGCTCGGCCTCGTCGTCGTCCTCGTAGACGGTGACCCAGATGCGTTCGGGGGCGAGGCCGAAGTGCTCGGTCGACAGCTGCCAGGCCCACCGGATCGCCTCGCGCTTGAAGTAGTCGCCGAAGCTGAAGTTGCCCAGCATCTCGAAGAACGTCAGGTGGCGGGTCGTGTGGCCCACGTTCTCGATGTCGTTCGTGCGGGCGCACTTCTGGTAGCTCGTCGCGCGCGGCGTCGGCGGCGTCGCGTCACCCATGAAGTAGGGCTTGAACGGCAGCATGCCGGCGATGGTGAGCAGGACGGTCGGGTCCTGCGGGATCAGCGACGCCGAGTCGTAGCGCCGGTGGCCGTGTTGCTCGAAGAAGTCGAGGAACGTCTTGCGGATGGTCAGGGAGTCCAACGTCGTCTCACTGTGGTTGCGATTGCGCCACGTCCGGCCGGGAGGACCGGGGGCGCAGGGCGGTGGGGCTGGCGGTGGCGTGCGATCAGCTCACTCGCCGACTGCGGTGGTCAGGTCGGGCACGCGGTAGCGGGTGCGCAGTTCGGCCTCGCGCACCTGTGCGGCGCGGCGACCCTCCTCGGCGGCGAACCGCAGGCGCTCCGCGAAGGTGCCGGCGGCCTGTCCGGCGCGGCCGGCCACGTGGACCGGTGACGTGGCGCGCTTGGCGGCGTCGAGCTTGCGTACGGCGTAGGCGCCGACGAGCAGACCAGCACCGAGTCCGAGGGCGAGCGTGAAGACGCGCATGTCGAGGCTTTCGGTCAGCTGCGCAGGGCCCGGGCGGCCTTTGCGGTTCCGGCGGCCACCGCGGCGGCCTTGATCAGCGGGTTGGCGAGGGTTGCGTGCACGACGCCGAGGATGCGGTCCGTGGTCGAGGTGATCGACTGCACGCCCGCCATGATCGTGTCCACGCGCGCCAGCTCGACGTTCACCCCCGCGACGGTCTCGTTGACCCCGCGCAGGATCGGCACCGTCTCGTCGGTGACGCGCCCGACGGTGCCGATCACGCTGTCGAGCACCTTCACCGCCCGCATGACCAGCAGGCACAGCGTGAGCACGAGCACGCCCCAGAAGAGTGCGGCGGCCACGATCGCCCAGTCCCTGACGGTCACGTCGGCTTGTCTCCCTGTCTGCGGTGGGTACCCCGACCGGGCTGGTCGCGCTGGTCGCGGAGGACCGCGACCCGGTCGGCAACCGCTGCCTCGTGGCCGTGACGGGATGGCTCGTACAGCCGCGTCCCGTCCAGTTCGTCCGGCAGATACTGCTGCCCGGGCGCGAACCCGCTGGGGTGGTCGTGAGGATAGTCGTACCCGGCGCCGTGCCCGAGGGCGCGCGCGCCCTTGTAGTGGGCGTCGCGCAGGTGCGGCGGAACCGGCGCGTTCCCGTGGGTCCTGACGGCGTCGAGGCCGGCGCCGATCGCGCGGGTGACGCTGTTGGACTTCGGCGCGACCGCGAGCGCGATGGCCGCATGGGTCAGGGCGAACCTCGCCTCGGGCAGACCCACCTTGTCCAGGGCGTCGAAGGCGGCGACGGCGAGCGGCAGCGCCTGGCGGTCGGCCAGCCCGATGTCCTCGGAGGCGAAGATGACCATGCGGCGCGCGACGAACCGCGGGTCCTCGCCGCCCTCCAGCATCCGCAGCAGCCAGTAGACCGCCGCGTCCGGGTCGGAGCCGCGCATCGACTTGATGAAGGCGCTCACGATGTCGTAGTGCTGATCCGAGGCCTTGTCGTAGCGGAACCGCTGCATCGCATCGGCCACGTGCTCGACCTGCAGCGTGGCGGTCGGCCCCTCGGCTCCGGGCCGGGTGACCCCGGCGGCGGCGGCAGCGATCTCCAGCGCGGTCAGGGCCGCACGCGCGTCGCCGTCGCCCACGTGCACGAGGTGGTCGACGGCTTCCCCGTCGAGGCTGACGCGATCACCGAAGCCTCGGACCGGGTCCGCGACGGCACGCTCGATCAGCGCCCGCAGGTCGTCGTCGGTGAGCGACTGCAGCCGCACGAGCTGGCAGCGCGACAGCAACGGCGGGTTGAGTTCGAAGAACGGGTTCTCCGTCGTCGCGCCGATCAGCGTCACCCAGCCGGCCTCGACGCCGGGCAGCAGCGCGTCCTGCTGGCTCTTGTTGAACCGGTGGATCTCGTCGACGAACAGCACGGTCCGACGTCCCCGTAACCCGAGACGGCTGCGGCCCTCCTCGATGATGCGCCGCACGTCCTTGACGCCGGCGGTCACGGCGGACAACTCGGTCCAGGCGGCGTCGACGTGGGCCGCGATCACGGTGGCGAGGCTGGTCTTGCCGACGCCCGGCGGCCCCCACAGGATCAGCGAGCGCAACTCCCCCTGGTCGAGCATGGCGCGCAGCGGCTTGCCGTGCCCGAGGGCGTCGAGCTGGCCGACGTACTCGTCGAGATCGCGCGGCCGCATGCGGGCCGCCAGCGGCATGCCGGCGGGCACGCTGCCGGGTCCTGACCGGTCGCCACCGATGGAGGTGTCGGGCGGCGCGGACGCCGAGGGCCCGTCATCGAACAGCTGATCGCTCATCCGGGCACCGTACCGGCGGGCGCAGGGACCACGGCTCCGCCCAGCAGACGGACGCTCCGGAACCCCGGGCGACGCGATGCCGTCACACTGACGACGGATGCCGGCGGATACCAGGAGTCACGACCATGCGAACCGGGAACGTCATCGGTCTCGCACTGCTCGCGTCCCTGGTGGCGGCGTGTGGTGGCACCTCCGGAGCGTTCGAGCCGCCGATCGGTTCGGGCCCGGCGCCCGACGCCACCGTCACGGCACCGGGCGAGGAGGAGCCGGACGCCGGCCGGGACGTGTGCCGCCCACCACTCACCGGCGACGACCCGAACCCGCTGACCGAGGCGTCCGGTCAGCACGAGCGGTTCGCGGGCGAGGACTGGGTCGAGCCGGTCATGCAGGCGGCCATGCGCGATCATGCCGACGAGTACGCGGGGCTGTGGCTGGACCAGGCGGCGGGTGAGCTGGTGGTGATGCTGGCGGCCGACGACCCGGTCGCGGTCCTGGAAGACCTGCGGACCCACACCGAACACCCCGACGCCCTCGTCTGCATGCGGGCGACGTACACCGAGGCGGAGCTCGCCTCCCTGCTCGACGAGGCCTACCGCGCCCTGCAGGCCGAGGGCAGCCCCGTCTCCGGCCACGTCGACACGCTGCGCAACCGCGTCGAGCTGCAGTACGAGGGTGATCTGACGGCCGTGGACGACGTGCTCGGGGACCTCGCCGACCACCCCGCCCTGCGGGTCGTCCGGCCCGAGTGCGCCGAGACTGTGAAGCTCCCGGACGGCGCGACCGCCCTGCCCGGCGGGGGTTCGACCTGCTCCATGATGCAGGCGCTGCTGAGCGGCACCCTCGCTGGAGATCCCGCCACCGGTTGCCTGTGGATCGAGGCCGCGGACGGAGCACGGTTCGACGTCCTGTGGCCACGCGGGTGGTACGTCACCGCCGACGGGGTCGTGCACGACCACCACGGCGAGCCGCGCGCGGTGGTCGGCGACGACGTCGAAGCCGGCGGCGGTCACTCCCCCACGGCCGCCGAGGCGCTGCCCGAGACCTGCCTTGCCGGATCGCAGGACGCGTTCGTGCTCGGCAGCCTCGAATCCGCCGGCCGAGGGTGAATGCGTGCGTCCTGGCGCGCAAATTCCCACGTCAGGGTGCACACATCCGGCGGGTCGGTCGGCCCTCGGCTGCGACGGCGGTCAGTCGGCCTTCGGCTTCGGCAGCTCGCGCAGGCCGAGGTCCTTGAGCGCGTCGGGGTCGTAGGGCGCCGGAGCGTCGGTGAGCGGGTCGCTGCCGGTCTGCGTCTTCGGGAAGGCGATCACCTCGCGGATCGACTTCTCGCCGCAGATCAGCATCACGGTGCGGTCGATGCCCGGCGCGATGCCGGCGTGCGGCGGGACGCCGTGGCTGAACCCGCGCAGCAGGAACCCGAACTTCTCCTCGGCGGCCTCGTCGGAGATGCCGAGAAAGCGGAACACCCGCCGCTGGAGCTCGGCGTCGTGGATACGCACCGACCCCGACGCGAGCTCGGTGCCGTTGAGCACGATGTCGTAGGCCCGGGCGGTGGCCACGTCGGGACGCTGTTCGAAGTCGTCGAGGTACTCCGGAGCCGGCGAGGTGAACGGGTGGTGGTTGGGCACCCACCCGGCCGAGGTCGCGGCCGTCGGGTCGTCGGACTCCGAGGCCGCGTCGAACATCGGCGGTTCGACGACCCAGCAGAACTCCCAGCGCCCTTCGGGGATCAGCCCGCGGTCCTCGGCCAGCGCGACCCGCAGCGCACCCATGAGTTGGCGTGCGAAGTTGCGCGGGCCGGCGCCGAAGAACACCGCGTCGCCGGGCTGGGCGCCGGTCTCGCGCTTCACGCCGGCAAGTTCGTCGTCGGACATGAACTTCGACAGCGGACTGCGGAGCGACCCGTCCTCCTCGACCACGCCCCAGGCCAGGCCCTTGGCGCCGCGGCGCTTGGCCCACTCGGTCCACTCGTCGAACTCGCGACGGGTCAGCTCGCCGCCCTTGGGCAACGCGAGCGCCACGACGGCGCCGCCGGACTCGAGCACGCCCTTGAACACGCCCACCTCGGTGGTCGCGAACACCTCGCCGAGGTCGGCCAGCTCCATCTCGAAGCGCAGGTCGGGCTTGTCCGAACCGAAGCGGCGCATCGCGTCCTCGAACCGGATGCGGGGGAACGGAACCGGCAGGTCGACGTCGAGGACCTCGCGGAAGATCTCGGCGAACATCTCCTCCATGAGGCTGAAGACGTCCTGCTCGTCCCCGAACGACATCTCGAGGTCGAGCTGGGTGAACTCTGGCTGACGGTCGGCGCGCAGGTTCTCGTCGCGGAAGCAGCGGGCGATCTGGTAGTAGCGCTCGATGCCGGACACCATCAGCAGCTGCTTGAACAGCTGCGGCGACTGCGGCAGCGCGTACGTGGTCCCCGGCTGCAGACGTGACGGCACGAGGAAGTCACGGGCACCTTCGGGCGTCGGACGGGTCAGCTGCGGCGTCTCGACGTCGATGAAGCCGTTGCGCTCCATGACCCGGCGGATGATGGACACCACCTGGGCCCGGACCTGCAGGTTGCGCAGCATGCGCGGCCGACGCAGGTCCACGTAGCGGTGGGTGAGCCGGCGTTCCTCGGCGACCTCGACGTCGTCCTCGACCGGGAACGGGGGCGTCTGCGCCTCGGAGAGCACCTCGATCGAGGTGGCAGCCAACTCGACGTCGCCGGTCGCGAGCCGGTCGTTGCGCATGCCCTCGGGTCGAGCGCGCACGACGCCGGTGACCTTGACCACCCACTCGGTGCGGACCCGGTGCGCCGCCGCGAGCGCCTCGGACGACTCGGGGTCGGCCACCACCTGCAGGATGCCGCTGCGGTCACGGAGGTCGAGGAAGGCCACGCCGCCGTGGTCGCGACGGGTGTCGACCCAGCCGGCGACGGTGACGGTCTCGCCGGCGTGCTCGGCACGCAGGGTGCCGGCGCCGTGGGTGCGCATGGCGCCGAAGGGGGTGATGCTCACGTCGTCGTCCTCGTGTGTGGTGGAAGTGGCGCCCGTGGCAGGACGGGCGCCGGGCCGTGGGCGTCAGCGCCCGAGCAGCCGGTGCAGGTGGTCGACCAGGTCGGCTTCGGCGACGGTCGTCTGCTCGCCGGAGCCGAGATCCTTGACCGCGACGGTACCCGCGGCGCGCTCGTCGGCCCCGCGGATCAGCGCGAGCCGGGCCGCACGGCGGTCGGCGTGCCGGAACTGCTTGCCGAGCTTGCCGCCGCCGACGTAGACGTCGGCGCTGAAGCCCTGCGCACGCAGCCGCTGCGCGGTCGCCAGGGCGTCCGCCGCCGCGTCGTCGTCCATGACGGTGACGAGCACGTCGGGACCCCGCGGGGCGGCCTGCTCCTGCTGTTCGAGCAGCAGCAGGATGCGCTCCATGCCCAGCGAACCGCCGGTGGCCGGCACGTCCTGGCCCTGGAACATGCCGATCAGGCCGTCGTAGCGCCCACCAGCGGCGATGGTGGCGTGCAGGCCGTCGTGGACCACCTCGAAGACCGGACCGGTGTAGTAGCTCAGCCCGCGCGCGAGGACGGGCGAGAACGACACCACGCCTCCCGGGACGTCGCCGACCAGTTCCAGGACCCGGTCGACCTCGGCGAGGCCGGCACGTCCGCGCTCGGTGCCCGACAGCCGGTCGCGGACACGGTCGGCGAGGTCGTCGGCGCCGAGGTCGTCGGCCAATGCCGCGACCGCGGCCGCCGGTACGTCGCGCTCCCGCAGTTCGCTCGCGACGCCGTCCGCGCCGATCTTGTCGAGCTTGTCGAGCGCCACCAGCGCCGAGTTCTCGAGCGCCTCGGGGACGCCGTACGCCTCGATGAGCCCCTGGAGGGCCTTGCGCGAGTTCAGCTGCACCCGGAAGCCGGACAGCCCGAGCCGGTCGAGCACGTCGGCGACCGCCTGCAACGTGGCCGCGTCGGCGACCAGCGAGTCGGAGCCGACCGTGTCGACGTCGCACTGGAAGAACTCGCGGTAGCGGCCCTTGCCGGGCCGGTCCGCACGCCAGACCGGGGCGATGTGGTAGCGCTTGAACGGCATCGCCAGCTGCGAGCCGTACCGGGCGACGACGCGTGCCAGCGGCACGGTCAGGTCGTAGCGGAGGGCGTGGTCGGCCTCGCCGGTGGCCTCGTGTTCGCCGCGGCGCAGGATCTTGAAGATGAGCTGGTCGCCCTCCTCGCCGTACTTGCCGGTGAGGACCTCGAGCCGTTCGAAGGCGGGCGTGTCGAGCGGCTCGAAGCCGTGCGCGTCGAAGGCGGCGCGGATCGTGGCGAACGCCCGCTCGCGGCGCATCACCTCACCGGGCAGGAAGTCGCGCGTGCCCGACGGCGGGTTGGCGTCGATGGTGGCCATGGGGAGCAGGGACCTTCGAGGGACGGCGGCATCCGCCACGACGGGGATGCGCGGCGGCCGGTCCGCGAGGCTAGCGGCGGTCCCCGGGATCGCCGACGTGCAGGCCGTCGGGACGGGCCGTCACCCCGTGCAGGTGGCAGGCCACCTCACGGCCGGCGACGTGCTGCTCGTCGGGTTCGGGGCCGGGACCGAAGCGGACGGTGACGCCGTCGGGGCCGGACTCGACGTCTTGGACCGCGCTGAACACGCTGGTCGGAAGGTGTTCGCCCTGGTCCTTGAGCCACTGCGCCAGCTCGGGCGATCCGGAGCCGAAGCGGACGTGGTCCTCGGCCACGTCGGCGCTGCCGAGGTCGCCGACCAGCGCGAGTTCGCGCTCGAAGGTGTCCTCGTCGACCTCGGTCCAGCGGTCCTCGAGGGCATCGATCAGGTCACGACCCTCCCAGCCGCACGGGGCGAACGCCACCGGGCAGCGCGGGTGGAACCGGCAGCCGAGCGGTGGACGCAGGGCGTCGGGGATCTCGCCGCGCGGCAGTTCCTTGACCCGGTCGCGACGGCTGGGGTCGGGCAACGGGATCGCGTCGAGCAGTGCCCGCGTGTAGGGATGCTGCGGGTCGTCGAAAAGCCGGTCGGTGTCGCCCCACTCGGCGAAACGGCCGAGGTAGAGGATCCCGATGCGGTCGCACAGGAACCGGGCCGTGGCCAGGTCGTGGGTGATGAACAGGTAGGTGAGATCGAGGTCGCGCTTGAGCTCCAGCATCAACTCGAGCACGCGAGCGCGCACCGACATGTCCAGCGCCGCCACCGGCTCGTCCGCGACGACGAACTTGGGTGAGGTGATCAGGGCGCGGGCGATCACCACGCGCTGCTTCTGACCGCCGGAGACGTCCTCGGGGTACTTGTCGAGGAACGCCTCGGGCGGGTTGAGGCCGACGCGGTCCAGCATGTCACGCACCTGCGCCCTGGCTTCGTTGCGCGACGAGGCCAGCCCGTGGATGCGCAGCGGGTGACCGACCCCCTGCCCGATCGTCATCGCCGGGTTCAGCGACGCGTTGGGGTCCTGGAAGATCAACGCGAGTTCGCGGCGCAGCGGACGCATCTCGCGTTCGGCCAGCGGGACCAGATCGCGGCCGCGGTAGCGCACGCTGCCGCCGGTCGGTTCGACGAGCTTGAGCACCGAGCGACCGAGCGTGGTCTTGCCCGAGCCACTCTCGCCAACCAGCCCGAAGACCTCGCCCGCCTTCACGTCGAAGCTGACGCCGTCGACCGCGCGGACCACCAGGTTTTCGCCCCTGCCGAACAGCGAGGAGCGCACCGGGAAGTGGGTCTCGAGGTTGCGGACCTCGAGCAACGGGGCACCCGGCGCGGCAGCGGCCGCCTGGGCGTCGGTCTCGGACGCGGGGACGGCGTGGCTCATCGGAGCACCTCGGCGCCCTCGGCCCCCGGGTACAGCAGGCACGCGGCGCGTTGACCGTCGCCGACGTCGGTCAGCACGGGGTCGATCGTCGGACAGTGCGCCATCACGGCCGGGCACCGCGGCGCGTAACGGCAGCCCGACGGGGGGTCGACGAGGTCGGGCGGGTAGCCCTCGATGGTGTGCAACTCGGTGGTCTCGAGGGAGATGGTCGACGCAAGCAGCCCCTGCGTGTAGGGGTGCTTGGGGTTGGCGAAGACCTCCTCCACCGGCCCGATCTCGACGATCCGGCCCGCGTACATCACCGCGACCCGGTCGCACGTCTCCGCGACGATGCCGAGGTTGTGCGTGATCAGGACCAACCCGACCTGGGCGTCACGGCGCAGGCGGTCCAGGATGTCGAGGATCTGCGACTCGACGATGACGTCGAGCGCGGTGGTCGGTTCGTCGGCGACGACGAGCTTGGGCTGCAGGACGATCGCGAGCGCGATCATGATGCGCTGGCGCATCCCGCCCGAGAACTCGTGCGGGTAGTCGTCCACGCGCGTGGGCGGAATGCCCATCTGCGCCAGCGCGGCCCGCGCCATGTGACGGGCCTCGTCCTTGGACACGTCGCTGCGGTGGGCGCGGATCGTCTCGACGAAGTGCGTACTGACCTTCATCAGCGGATCGAGCCGGGTCATCGGTTCCTGGAACACGAGCGCGATCTGCTCGCCGCGCCGCTGGCGCAGCGAGCCGGCGCCTGAGCCGACGAGTTCCTCGCCGTCGAGTTGCACACTGCCGCGCACCCCGGCGCCAGGCGGCAGCAGTTGCACCAGCCCGCGTCCGAGCGAGGACTTGCCGCAGCCCGACTCCCCGACCAGGCCGACCGACTCGCCGGGCGCGACGTCGAGATCGATGCCGTCGACGGCCCACAGCGGGCCGCGTGCGGTCCGGTAGCCGACGCGGAGGCCGCGCACGCGCAGGACCGGCTCGGACGACGCCGCGGGGACGTCGCCGACGAAGCTGATCTCGGCGCTCATGGCGATCCTCCCGGGTCACGGCGTGGGGTGACGTCGTCGGGCTGGGGTGCGGCACCGGCGGTCGACTCCGGCCCCGCGTCCACGCCTCCGCCGGCGGAGGTGGCGGGGGCGTCGTCGAGCTTGGCGCCGGCCGCGCCGCGACTGCGCAGCAACGGGTTGATGACGTCGTTGAGTCCCTCACCGACCAGCGTGAGGGCCGCCACCAGTGTCACGATGGCCAGGCCCGGCCACAGCGCCGTCCACCACACGCCGGAGGTGATGTCGATGACCGCCTGCGAGATGTCGTAGCCCCATTCGGGCGTCGGCGGCTGCACACCGAATCCGAGGAAGCCCAGCGACGCCAGGGTCAGGACGGCATCCGCGGCGTTGAGCGTGAAGATCACCGGCACCGACTGGATCACGTTGAACGCGACGTAGCGGGTGATGACCGTGCGTTCCTTGGCCCCCAGCGACTTCGCCGCCTCGACATAGGGCTCCTGCTTGATCGACAGCGTGTGGTTGCGCACGACGCGGAAGTACTGCGGGATGTACACCACCCCGACGGCGGCGGCGGCCGAGGGCACGCCCCGCGCCAGGCCGGCCTGCAGCAGGAAGGCCACGATGATCGCCAGCAGCAGGGGCGGGAACACGTACACCGCGTCCATGATGGTGACGATCACGCGGTCGAGTTTGCCGCCGCGGTACCCCGACAACAGACCCAGCGGCACCCCCACCGCCATGGCCAGCAGCGTGGAGAAGAACACCACCGCCAGCGCGAGCCGGCCACCGTCGATGATGCGGGCCAGCACGTCGTAGCGGTCCCGGGTGGTCCCGAGCGGGTGCTCGGCCGACGGCGGCGCCAGGCGCGGCAGCTGCTCGTAGCTGCCGTCCTCCTGCTCGACGCGGTACTGGATGCCGTCGTACTCGTAGAAGTTGGGTCCGACGAAGGCGACGACCCCGAACACCAGCGTGATGAGCAGTCCGGCGGTGACGAGGACGCGGGCGGTCCGGCTCGCCTGTCGGAACGGGCGGGCCGCGTGCTCGAGTCGGACGCGCAGCTGGGAGGCCATCAGTAGCGGATCCTCGGGTCGACGAGTCCGTTGATGAGGTCGATGATCAGGCTGATGACGACCACGACGATCGCGAAGAACGTCACGATGCCCTGCACCCCGACGTAGTCGCGCGCCTCGAGAAAGCGCAGGATGGCGGTCCCCATGCCGGGCCACGAGAACACCCGCTCGGTCAGGATCGCGCCGCCGAGCAGGAGCGCGAACTGCAGGCCGACGATGGTCACGACCGGCACCAACGCGTTCTTGAACGCGTGTCGGAACAGCACCGTCCGTTCGTTGACACCGCGGGCGTGGGCCGCCTCGACGTAGTCCGCGCGCAGGGTCTGAAGCATGTTGACCCGGACCAGGCGGACGAAGATGCCGCCGATCACCAGGCCGAGCGTGGTGCCCGGCAGGATCAGGTGGTGGAGGCTGGCCATCAGCGCCGGGGCGTCGAGCGTGATGATCGAGTCCACGACGTGGAGCCCGGTGATCTCGCGAGGGGCGTCGAAGCCGGTCATCCGCGAGCCCGTCGGGAACCAGCCGAGGCGCAACGAGAACAGCAGCTGCGCCAGCAGGCCGAGCCAGAAGATGGGGGCGGCATAGATCAGGATGCCGAAGAGGCGTCCCCCGACGTCGAACGGGGTGTCGCGCAACCGGCCCGAGATCGCACCGATGAGCACGCCGACGCCGATGGCGACCACCATCGCGAACAGCGTCAGCTCCAGCGTTGCCGGGAAGGTGTCGCGGATCACCCCGACGGTGGTGCGCCGGTCGGTGATCGGGTTGCCGAGGTCGCCCGTGAGGGCGCCGGCGAGGTAGCGGCCGTACTGCACGATGAGGGGATCGTTGAAACCGAGGGCCTCGCTGCGCGCCTCGATCTCCGCCGTCGAGAGGCGGTCACCGAGGGTGGCCCGGATCGGATCCCCCGGGGCGACGCGCAGCAGCAGGAACACGATCGTGAGCAGGATCAGCAGCATCGGCAGCGTCAGCGCGACGCGCGTCAGCAGATACCGGCGCAGCGAACCGCCCGCCTTGGCTGAGCTCATGCACCCACCACCGTCGGCCACGGGGCCGCAACATCGAAGGTCACCGACGGACGCAGGCTGCCACACGCGCCGCCGGGCACGGACATCCGACGGGGCGGTACCGCGGGCCGGAAGCTGCTCCGGTCGCGATACCGCCCGTCGGCGGGACGAGGAACGTCAGTTCTTGCTCACCAGCCAGTAGCGCATGATGAGCGTCTCGTCCATGGTGTCCTCGAGACCGCTGATCTCGGGCCGTGCGAACACGTACGGCACCTCCTGGAACAGCGGGATGTTGACGACGTCCTCGGCCGCCTTCTGCTGGATCTGGTCGAAGATGTCGGTGCGGGCGTCCGCGTCGAGCTCGGCCTGCTCGGCCAGCACGAGTTCGTCCATCTCGGGGTCGTTGTACATCGATCCCACGAAACCCTCGGACCAGTAGAACTGCTCCACGTAGGTGTCGGGGTCGATGTAGTCGGGGTTCCAGCCGAGCATGAAGACCGGGTACTGCCCGTCCTCGCCCGGCCACGCCTCGGTGGTGAACTGGGCCCAGTCGGTGGAGACGAGCTCGACCTCGAACAGGCCGCTCTCCTCGAGCATGCGCTCGATCACCTGGACCAGCGAGGGCTCGGTCGGGCCGTAGCGCTCACCGCCGTAGTGGAGGCTGAACGAGACGGTCTCGTCGATGAAGTCGCTGGGCTCCATGTCGTCGTACTCCTGGAAGTACGGCTGCGACTCGGGGTAGCCCGGCGGAATCATCGAGTAGATGGGCTCGACCTTGCCGTTGAAGACGTCCTCGGAGATGCGCTCGCGGTCCATGGCCGCGGCGATCGCCCGGCGCACGTCGGGGTCGCTGACCTCGTCGTGGAACGGGTTGAGCACGATGTAGCGCGTGCGCCCGCCCTCACCGGCGATGACCTGGATGTCGTCGTTGCCTTCGAGGTCGGCCTGCTCGTCGGGGCTGAAGTCGCGGTGCGCGACGTCGATCTCGCCACTCTCGAGTGCCAGCTTCATCTGGCTCGAGGTCTGGAAGAAGCGGATCATGACCCGGTCGTTGGCCGGGGCGTCGCCCCAGTAGTTCGGGTTGGCCTCGAGGGTGATGGACTCACCCTCGCGGAACTCGGCCACGGTGTAGGGGCCGGTGCCGATCAGCTCCTCCTGGACGAACTCCTCGGCGGCCGTCTCGGCCTCCTCGGCGTCCTCTTCCTCGATGGCGTTGCTGGGCGCCGGGTAGCTGCCGTCGCTCGGCACGATCGTGGCCACCGTGTAGGCCAGACGTGCGAGGAAGGTGCTGTTGGGCTGCGACAGGTTGACGACGGCCGTCCGCTCGTCGGGCGTCTCGACGCTGTCGATGACGAACAGCATCGAGGCAGCACCCGCCGGGTGGGCCATGTCGACGACGCGGTCCAACGAGAACTTGACGTCCTCGCTGGTGAGTTCGTGACCGTTGGAGAAGGTCACGCCCTCACGGATCGTGAAGGTGTAGGTGAGCCCGTCGTCGGAGACCTCCCAGTCTTCCGCGAGCAGCGGCGCCGGCTCGGTCTCGCCCGGGGGGAAGCCGACCAGCGTCTCACCGACGTTCTGCAAGATGTTCGACGAGGCGAAGTCATAGGCCTTCGCCGGGTCGAGCGTGACGACCGTGTCGGTCGTCCCGAAGATGATGTCGCCACCGCCGCCGGTGGCCTGGTCCCCGTTGTCTCCCTGGTCCGTGGTGTCGGTGTCGTCGGTGCCCTCGGCACCTTCGCCCCCACCGCCGCCACAGGCGGCCAGCGCCAACGTCAGCGCAAGGGCTCCCGCAAGTGCCCGTCCCTGGTACTTCGAACGCACAACCTCTCCTCTCGAGGGGGTCTACGACCGCAGTCGTACCAACGTTCATACCCGTGGTCGGGCCCTCCGAGCGCGCCAGGTGCGCCGAGCGCCCGAAACACGCCGCCTCGACACGGTATGCCCGTGCCAACCGCCAGGACGGACTACACGCCGTGACGGTCGGCCGCCTCGCGCAGGAACGGATTGGTCCGTCGCTCGCGGCCGACCGTGGTGTCGGGACCGTGCCCGGACAGGATCAGCGTGGCGTCCTCGAGGGGCAGCACGCTGTCCACCAGCGACTGCGACATCTGGGCACTCGAGCCGCGGGGGAAGTCCGTCCGTCCGATCGACCCGGCGAAGATCAGGTCGCCGGAGAACAGCACGTCGTCACTCGCCGAGTCGGCCGAACCCAGCGGGAAGTCGATCGGCGCTTCGGCCAGCTCGCGCCCGAGGTAGGTGACGTGCCCTGGGGTGTGACCGGGGTTGTGACGGACGTCGAAGCGAATGCCGGCGAACGACAGTCGGGCACCGTCGTGCACGGCCTGCAGGCGCTCGTCCGGCGGGTCCCAGTGCAGGCCGAACTGCTGCGCCAGCACCTCGGGCGGGGCCCCGAAGGCGGCCGCGGGATCGTCCCACAGCCAGCGGTCGTCCTCGTGCAACAGCACCGGTACGTCCAACGAGCGGGCCAGGTCCGGGACTGCCCAGACGTGGTCGATGTGGCCGTGGGTGAGCAGGATCGCCTCGCACGCGACCCCGGCGGCGGCGAGGAGGCGGGGCACCTCGACCGCGCCGTGCTCCCCGGGATCGACGACCACCGCACTCCCCCGGGCGCGGTCCCCGACGACCCAGCAGTTGGTCTGCCACCGGCCCAGCGGCAGACCGAGCACGAACCGGTCGGTCATCGCGTCCTCCTCGTCGGGCGGCGCGACGCTAGACGAATCCCCCGTGCCACTGGGAAGACGTCGCGCTGCGGCATCGAGGGAACACGGCGGTTCCGCGCATGTCGGTCACCCGACCGTGTGACGCCAGATCGAGGACGTGATCCCAGATCGGGGCCAACCTCGGTCTGGCGTCACAGCCACGTCCTCACGTCACATCGCCCGTGACCAGGGCCTGGACGCTGAGCCGGTGATTCTGGGCGACCGTCGCAACCCCGACGCCGCACTTCTGCCCTCCGAGACGTTCGGGTCTGCACCGGTTGACGAAGCCACAGCAGCTGCTGTCGCGTCAAGCCGCAGAAGAGGTAGGGGCAACCCCCGATGCCGCCGGTCGCGGCTACACGCGACCATGACGCAACGAGGCAGGAGGGAACGGCGTTTGGCGGGAGCTTGACAGATCGCCTCCGGGAGCGGATAATGAACACTGTTAGGTTATCCGAACGACGTTAGGGCGAGCCCGATGGCGCTGGACGGCACGCCGGTCCGTGACCGGCGGCACCTGCAGACGCGAACCGACATCGTGCGCGTCGCCTGGGCGTTGGCGGAACGGGACGGCATCGCCGGGCTCTCGCTGCGCGAGGTGGCGCGCGAGGTCGGGATGCGGGCCCCCTCGCTGTACACCTACTTCGCCAGCAAGGCGGCGATCTACGACGCCATGTTCGCCGAGGGCTACCACGCGCTGGAGGCGCACTTCGACCTGGTCGCGTTCGAGCCCGCCGATCCGGTCGCGTCGCTGACGGCGTCCATCGAGGCATTCCTCGACTTCTGCACCGCCTCGGTGGCCCGATTCCAGCTGCTGTTCACGCGGGCGGTGCCCGGGTGGCAACCGTCTCCCGACGCCTACGCCGTGTCCGTCGCGACGTACGCGGCGATGACGGCACGACTCGCGCGCCTCGGCATCACCGAACCCGACGACGTCGACCTGCTGACGGCGTTGACGGTGGGGCTCGCCTCGCAGCAGCTGGCCAACGATCCGGGCGGTGACCGGTGGCGGCGTCTGAGCCGTCCCACCGCCGAGATGTATTTCGCCCACACCAGGAGACGATGACCGTGGGACTGGACACGACGACCGTGGTGGCCGACATCCGGCGCATCACCCGCGACCGCGACGCCGCCGAGGTGGCGACGGCCGCCTACGAGCAGATGATCCGCTTCCTCGAGGAACTCGAACCGACGGACTGGACGAGCCCGACCGAGTGCACCGGGTGGGACGTCGCGGCGATGGTCGGCCACGTCATCGGGGCTGCGAAGTCCTGCGCCTCGATGCGCGAGGCGGTACGGCAGCAGCTGCACGGCGCCCGGCACGCGGGCGAGTACGGCGGCAACAGCCTGGACGCGGGCAACGCTCTGCAGGTCCGCGAGCACGCGCACCTCACCCCGACCGACCGGATCGCCGAACTCCGCCGCCTGGCTCCTGCCGCCGTGCGTGGCCGCATGCGCCTGCCCGGCCCGCTGCGCAGGATCTCGCTGCCGATGGACCAGGGCGGCTCGACAGCCGAAGGCATGCCGGCGCGGTTCCGGCTCGGTGACCTCATGGACGTCATCTACACCCGCGACGTCTGGCTGCACACCGTCGACATCGCGCGGGCGACGAGCAGGGCGCACCCGGCCGACGCCGAGCTCGACCGCCGCATCGTCGCGGACGTCGTCGCCGAGTGGGCCAACCGGCACGGGCAGCCGTTCGAGCTGACCCTGACCGGTCCGGTCGCAGGGCGCTACCGCCACGGCTCGGACGGCGCGTCGATGCGGCTCGACGCGATCGAGTACTGCCGCGTGCTGTCCGGGCGCGCCGAACCCGACGAGGTGGGTGCCGACCTCACGCCGGATGCCGTGGCGCTGCTGCGGACCCGCCTGCTCTTCTAGCGGGACGCGGCCGTCTGCGGCACGACCCGGTAGGCGTCGTAGACGCCGTCGACGCGACGCACGCTGCGGAGTGCGTACTCGAGGTGGGTCGGGTCGCCGAGCTCGAACTGGAACCGCAGGACGGCCACGCGGTCCTTGCGGGTGGCGACCTGTGCGGAGGTGATGTTGATGTGCAGGTCGCCCAGCACGGCGGTGATGTCACGCAGCAGGTGCTTGCGGTCGAGCGCTTCGATCTGCACCGAGACCAGGAAGTTGGCCGTGACCTCGCCGGACCAGTCGACCGGCACGAACCGCTCGGACTCGTTCTCGAGGTCGGCGACGTTGGAGCAGTCGGCGCGGTGCACCGAGACCCCGCGGCCCCGGGTGACGAAACCGATGATCTCGTCGCCGGGGACGG
This sequence comes from Egicoccus sp. AB-alg6-2, assembly GCF_041821025.1. NCBI lineage: Bacteria > Bacillati > Actinomycetota > Nitriliruptoria > Egicoccales > Egicoccaceae > Egicoccus > Egicoccus sp. AB-alg6-2. The sequence continues at coordinate 114,215 of NZ_JBGUAY010000005.1, forward strand.
GCGTGCAGCACCGGGCGAGCTTGACCAGCATGCCGCTGTCGCCCTCGACCTCGACGTCGTCGCCGCTGCCGCGGGCCAGCCGGATCGGTGCGCTGGTCGTGGTCGGCGGGAGCTCGTCCGCCGGCTCCTCCTCCACCTCGGTCAGTTCGTTGAGGACCTGCTGCGCCACCGTCCCCGCGCTGACGTGGTTCTCGCCGACGGCGCGGAACAGGGCCTCGACGTTCTTGTAGGACAGGGCGCGCGCCACCTCGGTGAGGTCACCGGAGGCCATCGCACGTGGGTAGCTGATGCCCTTGCGACGCAGCGCCCGTGTGATCGCGTCGCGTCCGCGCGTGATGGCGTCCTCGCGGCGCTCACGGTTGAAGTAGGCCCGGATCTTGGACTGTGCCCGGGTCGACCCGGCGATCTGCAGCCAGTCCCGCGAGGGCCCGGCGTCCTCGGCCTTCGAGGTCAGCACCTCGATGGAGTCGCCGTTCACGAGCTGGTGGTCGAGCGGGACCAACCGCCCGTTGACGCGGGCGCCGATGCAGCGGTGCCCGACCTCGGTGTGGACCGCGTAGGCGAAGTCGATCGGCGTCGAGCCGGCCGGCAGCCCCATCACCTCGCCCTTGGGGGTGAAGACGAACACCTCGTCCTGGTACAGGTCGATCTTGAGCGACTCGAGGTAGTCGCCCGGCTCCTGGACCTCCTGCTGCCACTCGAGCAGCTGCTCGATCCAGGGCAGGTCGTCGGTCGAGGCAGAGTCGCCGTCGGCGCTGCGCGAGCCGTCCTTGTACTTCCAGTGGGCGGCGACGCCGTACTCGGCGGTCTCGTGCATGGCGCGGGTGCGGATCTGCACCTCGAGCGGGCGGCCCTGGGGCCCGATGACCGAGGTGTGCAGCGACTGGTACAGGTTGACCTTCGGCATCGCGATGTAGTCCTTGAAACGTCCCGGAACGGGACGCCAGGTCGCGTGCAACTGGCCGAGGACCGCGTAGCAGTCGCGGACGGACGAGACGATGACGCGGACGGCGACGAGGTCGTAGATCTCGTCGAACTCCTTGCCGCGCAGGACCATCTTCTCGTAGATGGAGTAGTAGTGCTTCGGCCGCCCGGTGACCTCGCCGCGGACCTTCAGTTCGCGCAACTCGTCGCGGATCGCGGCCATCACCTGCTCGATGTAGGCCTCGCGCTCGGGGTTTCGCTCCTCGACCATCGCCACGATCTCGTCGTAGCGCTTCGGGTGCAGCGTCTTGAACCCGAGGTCCTCCAGGCGCAGCTTGAAGTTCTGCATGCCGAGGCGGTGCGCGAGCGGCGCGTAGATGTCCAGGGTCTCCTGGGCGATGCGCTTCTGCTTCTCGCGCGGCATGTGGCCGATGGTCTCCATGTTGTGGAGCCGGTCGGCCAGCTTGATGACGAGCACCCGGATGTCGCGGGCCATCGCCAGGATCATCTTGCGCAGCGTCTCGGCCTGCTGCTGCTGCTTCGACTCGACCTGGATCCGGTCGAGCTTGGTCACCCCGTCGACGAGGTGCGCGACCTCCTCGCCGAACCCCTCGCGGATGTCCTCGAGGGTGGCCGGGGTGTCCTCGACCGTGTCGTGGAGCAGCGCCGCCGCCAGCGTCGGGGTGCCCAGGCCCAGGGTGGCGAGCTCGGTCGCGACGGCGACCGGATGCGTGATGTAGGCCTCGCCGGACTTGCGGCGCTGCCCCTCGTGCATCAACTCGGCGAAGCGGTAGGCGCGGACGACCTCGCGCAGGTCGGCGCGGGTCGAGGCGCGGATCGCGGCCGCCAGCCCCTCGAGTTCGGGCGGGACCTGTTCACGCTGCACCAACGGCAACCGCGAGAAGACGCCGAGGACGCCGCTCGGGCGCGCCGGACGTGCCCCAGGGCGCGCTTCACGGCCCTGCTCGGTCCCGGTCCCCGACTCCTGCGCCAGCTTCGCCACCCCGCGATCAGTCGTTTGGATCCACTGTACCGACCGCCGCCCGGGGCACCGGGGCGGCCAGGGGCAGCCGCAGCACGAAGCAGGCACCGGGCCGGTCGGCCGCGGGCTCGTACGACAACCGGCCACCGTTCGCCTCGGCGAGTCGGTGGCTGATGGAGAGCCCGAGGCCCAGCCCGTGTGCCGTGCGCTCCAGTCCCGTCGGCGCCTGTGCGAACGGCGTGAACAGGTCCGGGACGAAGGCCGGCGGCACCCCGTCGCCGTGGTCGCGGACGCGCACCACGGCGACCTCGTCCTCACGGCTCACCTCGACCTCGACGGGGGCGCGCCCGTAGGTGTGGGCATTGACCAGCAGCCCGGTCACGACCTGCGCGACGTGGCCGCTGTCGGCCTCGGCCACCACGTCGGGGTCGAGGTGCGCGCGGATCGCCGACCCCAGGACCGGCCGCAGCTCGGCAAGCAGGTCCGCGACCGTCGTCGCCAGCGCCACCGGCTCAGGCTGGACGGGCGTCGCGACACGTTCGATCCGCGCGTGGGTCAGCAACGTGGAGACCAGCCGGGTGAGCCGGTTGCCGGCCCGGTGGGCCCGATCGAGCAGTTCGAGCCGGCGATGGTCGTCGAGTCCGTCCCAGCGCACCATCACGGTTTCGAGCAGGCCGTTGACGGATGCGAGCGGCGTCCGCAGCTCGTGCGCCACGCGCGACACCAGGTCGTCGCGCAGCCGGTCCAGCTCCACCTGCGCCGTGACGTCGCGGCCGACCAGGACCACGCCCTGCCGCGGGTCGTCCCCACCGCCGATCGGCGTGCGGTCGAGGCGGACCGTCCGGATCTCCCCCGAGGCGGACCGCAGCCGTGTCTGGCCGTCCTGGACCGGTTCGCCCGCCGGCGCGGCTTCCGCGAGGACGTCGTCGGCGCGTCGGCCGATCACGGCATCGTGGTCGGTGCCCGTCAGGGCCGCCATCGCCGGGTTCCAGACCTCGATGCGCCCGTGGACGTCGAGCAGGGCGATGCCGTCGGACGCACCGGCCAGCGTGCGCTCGAGGCGGTCGTGCTGGGCCATGCGGGAGCGTTCGAGCGCCTCCTGCTGCTGGAGCCGGCCGCGCTGGACGACGATCGGCAGCACGAGCAACGGCACCAGGGCCGGGGTGTGGCGCAGGAGCGCGGCACCGACCAGTCCGGTGGCCCCGGCGAGCAGTCCGGTGACGAGGTGGCTGACCAGGCCGTCCCAAAACACGGTGGGCAGCGGACGACGGTCGCCCAGCCGCTGCCGGAGCCCGGCGATGGCGACCCAGTTGACCAGCGTGAAGGTCGTGACGGCGGCGGCGATCGCGACGAGCCCGAGCGGTCCGAACGCGTCCGTCGGCCCGATCGCGACATAGACGAGCATGGCCGAGGCGACGGCCGCTGCGGACCAGGCCGTGTTGAAGCCGAACCGCAGCCTGCCCCGGCGCTCGAGCATGGAGGCGCCGACCGTCCCCGCGAGCGCGATCACGACCGCCCAACCGGGGCGGAGCACGCACAACCCCGCGGCCAGGATCAACTCCTCGGGGCCCTCGACGCCCTCGAGGTGTCGCCCGAGGATGTCCACGCCGTAGCTGCTCAGGACGACGGCAACGGCCCCGAGCGCCAGCAGGTACCACCACGGCCCCTCGGACGTCGCCGGCCAGGGCAGGCCCACGTACACGAGACCGGCCGCCAACACCGCGGCGCCCACGACGGCACACAGGATCACATACGACGGCACGCCGGCGGGAACGCTCCGGGCCTCGCTGTCGGTGTCCACGATCCTCGGCGCCTCCGATGCCACACCGGTGGACCTGTCGGCCGCCTGCGTGCTCGGACGAGGGCCGGCCCGGTGGATCAGTAGGTCAGCAACGCCACATGGTCGTACTTCAGTCGCTCGGCACCGGCGAGGAACGCCAGTTCGATCAGGAAGCCCAGCCCGACGACCTCGCCACCGAGCTCCTCGACCAGCTGGATCGCCGCCGCCGCCGTCCCACCGGTCGCCAGCACGTCGTCGACGATCAGGACCCGGTCGCCGGGCGCGATCGCGTCGCGGTGCAGCTCGAGGGTCTCGGTGCCGTACTCGAGGTCGTAGGTGGCCGTGACGGTGTCGCCGGGCAGCTTGCCGGCCTTGCGTGCCGGCACGAAGCCGGCACCGAAGTGGTAGGCGACGGGCGCGGCGAGGATGAACCCGCGCGCCTCGATGCCGACCACCTTGTCGACCGTGCCGCGCCCGAAGCGCGTGACCAGCCAGTCCACGGCGGTGGAGAAGGTGACGTGGTCACCGAGCAACGGCGTGACGTCCTTGAAGACCACCCCCGGCTTGGGGTAGTCGGGGACGTCGCGGATCCGGTCGGCCAACACCGCCGGATCGAGTTGGATCTCCACCTGCTCTCCTGTCGAGCGCGCCGACGCCGGCACCCTACTGCGACTAACGCCGACGCTTCTTGCGCTTGCCCTCGCCGCGGACGTACTCGGTCGTGATGGGCGCACGACGGCTGGCGCTGGCGGTGGGGGCGGCGACCTCGGCGTCGGGTTCGTCACCGCGGGCGAGCCGTTCGGTCTCGCGCTCGGCGGCCTTGCGCTGCTCGGGCTCGCGCATCTTCCACCATGCGAGGAAGGGCGAAGCCACGAACAGCGACGAGTAGACGCCGACCGCCATGCCGAGGAACAGCGCCAAGGCGAGGTCCTGCAGCGTCGTCGCACCCAGGACCTGGGCGCCGATGAACAGCAGTGCCGCGACCGGCAGGACCGACGTGATCGAGGTGTTGAGCGAGCGGTACAGCACCTCGTTCATCGACGCGTTGATCAACTGCGCGTACGTGCGTCGGCCCGGCTCGCCGAGCTGGACCGCGTTCTCCTTGACCCGGTCGAACACCACCACCGTGTCATAGAGCGAGTAACCGAGGATCGTCAGCAGCGCGATCACCGTGGCCGGCGAGACGTTGAAGCCCACCAAGGCGTACAGGCCGATCGTGATGAGCAGGTCGTGCACCAGCGCGACGACGGCCGCGACGGCCATCTTGAACTCGAGCCGGAAGGAGATGTAGATCACGACCACGACCATGAAGACCAGCAGGGCCTCGAGCGCCTGCTGGGTGATGCGCTGGCCCCAGTTGGGCCCGACGAAGCTGATGGTGGCGTTGTCGGCGTCCGACACCTCGACCAGCGCCCGCTCCACCGCGAGCGCCTCGTCGCTGCCGGGCTCCATCGCGTCCGTACGCACGAGTGCGCCGCGGGTGTCGCCCTCGCCCTGCAGCTGCGGGAGCACGTCGCGGGCACCGGCGTCCTCGGCGGCCGCGCGCAGGTCGTCGGAGGTCGTCTCGGGATCGATGCCCTCGAGCCGGTAGGCGGTCCCCCCGACGAAGTCGATCGACAGGTCGAGGCCGCCGATCAGCAACGAGCCGAGGCTGACGAGCACCAGGGCACCCGAGATCATGGCCCACAGGCGGCTGCGCCCGACGAAGTCGAAGTTGGGCGTCCTCATCGGCGTCCCCCTGCGGTCACGGTGGCCGGTTCGGCGGCCCGGACCGTCCGGCGGTTCATCAGCTTGGTACCCGAGAGCAGGAACACCAGCGGGCGGGTGAAGAAGTACATGATGACGATGTCGAGGATGCTGGCGATGCCGAGCATCAGCGCGAAGCCACGGACCGGGCCCACGGCGAGGAAGTACAGGATCACCGCGGCCGCCAGCGTGACGGTGTTGCCGGCCAGGTTGGTCCGGAAGGCCGACGAGAAGGCGGTCCGGACGCTGGTGCGTACCGTCTTGCCCAGGTTGGCCTCGTCACGGATGCGTTCGAAGAAGATGATCGAGGAGTCGGCGGTGATGCCGATCGAGACGATCAACCCGGCGATGCCGGCCAGGGTCAGGGCGAACCCGACCGTGCCGAGCGCCGTGACCAGCGACAGGATGACCACGCCGAAGATGCCCAGCGCCGCGAGCGCGACCGCCCCGAGCGCGCGGTAGAAGAAGAGCAGCCAGATCGCGACCAGCACCAGGCCGATGATCCCGGCGAGCAGCCCCGAGCGCAACGACTCGGTGCCCAGGGTCGGCGACACGACGTCGAAGGTGGCGGCGTCGAGGCTGATCGGCAGCGCACCCGTGCGCAGGATCAGGGCGAGGTCGACCGCGTCGGTCTCCTGTTCGGCCTGGGTCGCGCCGCCGGTGGTGATCGTCGCCTGTCCGCCCGTGATGCCGACGCCGCAGGCGACGCCGGGGTTCATCCCGGGCGCGGACTCCACGACGTTGTCGAGGACGATGGCGAGCATCCCTGGCTGGCCCTGGTCGCGCTGGCAGGCCAGGTCGCCGGTGATCTGCGCCCACTCCGCCGCGCCCTGGCTGTCGAGCTGCAGCGACACCTCGAAGCCGCCTTGTCCCAGGGTCGGGAAGGCGTCGTCGATCCGTTCGCCGGTCAGGGCGATCGGTCCGACGCGGTACTTCTCGACCTCGGCGAGGGCGGCCTCGTCGTCGTCGTCACCGGGGGTGGCGCCGTCGGTCGGGGACCCGCACAGGATCCCCGACTCCTCGGCCGGGAGCTCCTCGCGCTCGTCGACCGGGGCGGTGCAGTCGGGGCCCTCGTCGTAGGCGGGGTCACCGGGCACGAGGATGTCCTCGACCGGACGGAAGGCGAGCTGCGCCGTCGTGCCGATGATCTCCTGGACCCGGTCCGCGTCGGAGATGCCAGGCAACTGCACGATGATGTCGTTGCCGGCCCGCGAGATGTCGGGCTCGGCGACCCCGAGGCTGTCGACGCGCGCGCGGATGACCTCGACGGTCTGGTCGAGGATGTCGTCGATGCCCTCCTCGGGCTCGTCCCCCTCGAGTTCGGCGGTGTAGACCGCGCTGATGCCGCCCTGCAGGTCGAGGCCGAGGTTGGGCCGGTTGCCCAGGCCGAGGTAGGTGCCGGCGAGCAGCACCACGAGCAGGGTCACCATGAGGGTGGCGACGAGGCTCCGTTTGTTCACGTCAGGTCCTACGTTCGTTCGGCGCCGGCTGGATCAGCCGAGCGGGACGCCGTTGGCGGTGATGCGGAACTCGCATCCGAGGGTCCGCGCGGCGCGGCGGCACATCACCATGCGTTCCAGGAAGATCTCGAAGTACTCGATCACCGTCGACCGTTCCGTGTCGAGATCGAGTTCGAGGGTGATGGTGGCGCGGTCGGCGTCGACCCGCAGGAACGAGTGCGTGACGGCATCGTTCACGCGGTCGTGGATGTCCGTCGCGGTGTCGGCGCCCTTGCGGACCCGGCTGCGGTGCACGTCGGCCTTGTCGGCGAGGATCACGGCCGCGCCGACGGGACCGATGGAGGACCCGTACTGCTCCTCGTGGTTGCCGATGGCCGATAGCACCAACCCGATGCGGTAGGGATCCACCTCCAGCCGGCGCAGCGCGTCGTAGGCGATCCACGCGCCGGACAGGCCGTGGTTCATGCGGCTGACGACGTTGCCGACGTCGTGCATGTACCCGCCGATGGCGGCGAGGTCGCACAGGTCCTGGTCGGCGCCGAGGTGCAGCAGCACGTTGTGGGCGATGCGGCCGACCAGGTTCGCGTGGCGGAATCCGTGCTCGGTGAACCCCTGGGTGCCGAGGAACTGGTCGGAGAGCTTGATGAAGGCGCTGACGACCTCGTCCTGCTGCAACTGCGTGAGGATGGAGACCTGACCGGCACTGCGCTCGGCGGCCAGGGCGACCTCGGCGGCCTCGACGACCGCGTCCTGCGCGTCCGCCCCTCGCACGAGCGCGGCCTCGGCGGACTCGGCGATGGTCGCCGCCGGGTCGCTGAGGCCGGCCGGGTCGGCGAGCTGCTCGGGCCGCTCGACCTCGGCGGCCGCCAGCGGTGCCGCGTCGGCGCGTTCGGCGGCGGCCGGGTCGAGATCGTCGTGCTCGGTCACGCGGTCTCCGCGTCCTCGCGCACGACACGCGCGAGCGAGCTGCGCTGGAAGCGCAGCACGACGTCGTCGGTCACCAGCAGGTCCATGGTGTCGTCGGACAGGGCGGTGATGCGCCCATGCAGACCACCGATCGTCACCACGTCGTCGCCGACCTGCAGGTCCGCGACCTGGGCCTGGTGCTGCTTCTGGCGCTTCTGCTGCGGGCGGATGAGCAGCATGTAGAGCACGACCAGGAACAGCAGCGGCAGCAGCAGTCCACTGAGGTTTTCCACGGCGAGGTCCTTTTGGCGAGTCGAGCCCGCGCGGCCGGCTGACGCCCCGGAACCGGCCGGAGGTGACCGCGCGGAAAGCCGCCCAGACCGGTGGGGACGGTGGGCGGACGGACGGGCAGCCTACCGTCCAGCGTCCCGGCTGCCACGACGACGCCGCCGCTCCGCGTCCCGGTCCTCGCCCCGCGCGGCGGGTAGGGCCTCACCGCGCGCCCATGCGGTCAGCCGCAGCAGCGCGTCGCCCTCGCGTTGGGCGGTCAAGAGCAGCACGTCGCCGTTGGCCAGGCGCGTGTCGCCGCGCGGGATCAGCACCCGGTGCCCGCGCACGATCGCGGCGACGAGCGCGCGCTCCGGTGGGGGCACCTCCCGCAGGCGGCGTCCGTGCAGGGGCAGGTCCTCGGTGACGAACACCTCGATGAGGTCGACGTCGATGCCCTCGAGCGGCAGCGCCTCGGCGACCGGCGACCAACCGGGGCGGGTGACCTCCAGACCCAGCCAACGCACCAGTGGCACGAGGGTCGTGCCCTGCACGAGCACGGACACCAGCACGACGAAGAAGACGACGTTGAAGATCGCGCCGCCGTCGTCGAGGTCGGCGGTTGCCGGAAAGGTTGCCAGGACGATCGGGACCGCGCCGCGGAGCCCACCCCACGACATCAGGGCACGTTCGCGCCAGCCGTAGCGCTGACCGAGGGTGCACGCCCACACCGCGATCGGCCGGGCGACGAAGGTGAGCACGAACGCCACCAGCAGGCCCGCCAGCGCCACCCCCGGCAGGTCCGATGGGAACACCAGCAGGCCGAGCAGCAGGAACAGCCCGATCTCGCTGGCGTTGGCGAGCGCTTCGTGGACGCCGCGGATCGAGCGCCGGTGGCGGGGTACGAGGGCGCCGATGAGCAGCCCGGCCAGGTACACCGCGACGAAGCCGGAGGCGCCCAGGGTGGCCGCCACCGCGTAGGCGAGCGCCCCGAGGGCGCCGGCGATCACCGGGTACATCCCCTCGGCGCCCAGCTCCAGGCGACGCAGGGCGGCGACGCCGGCGAGACCGATCGCACCGCCGACCAGGGCGCCCCCGAACAACTGGGTGACGGCGAAGACGACCCAGTCGCCGGACGTGACGCCGGGACCGGTGAGCGTGGCGATGAGGCCGACGGTGAGCATCACCGCGATGGGGTCGTTGGCGCCGGACTCGAGCCGCAGCAGGGCCGACACCCGTCGCGGCAACGGCGTCGTGCGCATCATGGAGAAGACCGCGGCGGCGTCGGTGGACGCGACCACCGCACCGAGCAGCCCGGCGGTGAGCGGGTCGAGGTCGAGCACGAGCCAGATCCCGAACCCGGTGACTGCGGCCGTGATGGCCACTCCCAGTGTCGCGAGCAGCGTCCCCGGCAGCGCGGCCAGCCGGAGGTCGGTGGGCTTGGTGGTCAACCCGCCCTCGAACAGGATGAACAGCAGCGCCATCGTGCCGACGTTCTGGACCAGCGCGGGATCGCTCATGCGCACCAGCCCGAGGCCGTCGTCGCCGGCGAGCATGCCGAGGCCGAGGAACAGCAACGCGCCCGGGATGCGCAGCCGCGCGCCTGCGGAAGCCATCACGGCCGCCGTGACCGCCGCGGCGAGCAGCAACACGGAGCCGATCAGCAGGACACCGTCGACGCCGAGTTCGAGTTGCACACCGCGCCTGTCGTCACCTGGCCGAACACGCCCGTGCCCGGGTCCGCGCGCAGAAGTTAGCCGGCGTCGCCGCCGGGCTCGTCGCGGTCGTCGAACAGCGACACCGCCCCCGGCGTGCGGTGCGGCAGACCGCTCGCGGGCGGCGGCATGGGCCGGCCGAGGTGGGCATAGGCGCCGGCCGTGGCGATCCGTCCGCGCGGCGTGCGTTGCAACAGGCCGCAGCGGAGCAGGAACGGTTCGACGGCGTCCTCGAGGGTGTCGGACTCCTCGGTCACCGCGGTCGCCAGCGTGCCGAGGCCGACCGGTCCCCCGCCGAAGCTGTCGACCAGTGCCTCGAGGACCCGCCGGTCGAGCCGGTCGAGCCCGAGTTCGTCGACGTCGAAGACCTCCAGCGCGGCCCGCGCGACGGTGAGGTCGATGTGGCCGCCCGCCTCGACCTCGGCGTAGTCGCGGACGCGGCGCAGCAGGCGGTTGGCGATGCGCGGGGTGCCGCGCGAGCGGCTGGCGATCTCGCTGGCTCCCTCGTGGTCGACGTCGACGCCGAGCAGGCCCGCCGAGCGACGGACGATGGCGAGCAGCTCGTCGGTCTCGTAGTGCTCGAGGTGCGCGGCGAACCCGAAGCGGTCGCGCAGCGGCGAGGAGATCAGGCCGGTGCGGGTGGTGGCGCCCACCAGCGTGAAGCGCGGCAGGTCGAGACGGATGGACCGGGCGCCCGGACCCTTGCCGACCACGATGTCGAGTTGGAAGTCCTCCATGGCGGAGTACAGGACCTCTTCCACCGTGCGTGGCAGCCGGTGGATCTCGTCCACGAACAGCACGTCGCCGCCCTCGAGGCCGGTGAGGATCGCGGCGAGGTCGCCGGGCCGCTCGATCGCGGGGCCCGACGTGGCCCGGAACTGTGCCCCGACCTCGGCGGCGACGATCGCGGCCAGGGTCGTCTTGCCGAGCCCCGGCGCACCCGAGAGCAGGACGTGGTCGGCCGGCTGCCCGCGACGGCGGGCGCCGGTGAGCACGAGCTGCAGTTGGCGGCGGACCCGGTCCTGGCCGATGAACTCGTCCAGCCGCGTCGGGCGGAGACTCGCCTCGAGGCCGTCCTCGCCCGGCAGCGGATCCACGTGCAGCAACGGGTTGCCGTCGAGGGGTTCGTGGCCGGGACCGCCGGTCATCGGGCGCCCTCGAAGGCGGCGGCGCCGAGGTGGCGCAGGCACGCGCGAAGCACGTCGGTGACCTGCGCGTCGGCCGGCAGGCCGCCGTCGGCACCGACCGCCCCCAACGCCTGCTGCACCTCGCCGGAGGAGTAGCCGAGTGCCAGCAGCGCGTCGCGCGCCTCGGTCAGCAGGTCGGCGTCGGGGCCGTCGACCGACACGCCCGCGAGCTGACCGCCGGTCACGCCGCCGACCTTGTCCTTGAGCTCGAGCACCAACCGTTCGGCGACCTTCTTGCCGACGCCGGGGATGGCGGTCAGCGTCGCGATGTCCCCGCCTCCGATCGCGGTGCGCAGGACGTCGGGGCGGTGGGTGCCCAGGGCCGCGAGGGCCAGCTTGGGCCCGACGCCGGAGGAGGTCAGCAGCAGTTCGAACAGCTGCAGCATGCTGCGTTCGGCGAAGCCGTACAGGGTCATCGACTCCTCGCGGACCTGCAAGGAGGTGTGCAACTCGACCGACTCACCCCGGGCGGGGATGCGCTCGGCCGGCGTCACGTGCACCAGGTAGCCGACGCCGCCGACGTCGACGACCACGGTCGAGGTGTCGCGGTGGGCGACCCGGCCCCGGAGTGAGGCGATCACGAACGTCCTCCTGCGGGCCGGGCGGAGCGGGCCGGGCGGCGCGCGGGCGTGCCGGCCGGTTTCGGCAGCCGGTCCCCCAGTACCGCCTCCCAGCCGCCTCGGGCGGCGGTGTCGGCCGCGCGATGCGCGTCGGCGAGCTCCGACGCCGCGGCGGTCCCCACGACCCGGCTGGCGAGCCGCGACCGGGCCAGGTGGGTGAGGGCCACCGCGAGGGCGTCGGCGACGTCGGCCGGACGCGGCACCTCGGCGAGACCGAGCTGTGCCGCGACGAGGCGGCCCACGGCGTCCTTGTCGGCGTTGCCGGTCCCGGCGACGGTCTGCTTGACCTCGTTCGGGCTGTAGCTGGTGACCGACAGCCCGGCGCGGGCCGCCGCGACGAGGGCGACGCCCGCCGCCTGCCCGGTCGCCATCGCGGAGCGGACGTTGGAGGAGAACAGCACCCGCTCGACGGCGACGGCATCGGGGCGGTACCGCGCGATGGCGGCCTCGATGGCCTCCTGCACGGCCAGCAACCGCCGCTCGAGGGGCAGCTCGGGATCGGTACGGACGCAGGCGTGGTGGACGACACGCGGCCGCTGGTCGGGCCCCTGCACGACCCCGAGCCCGCAGCGCGTCAGGCCCGGGTCGATCCCCAGGACCGTCGTCGGCGCCCGCCCAGCCACCACGCGTCCTCCTCGAGCCTGCGCCCGAGCCTACGCTCGAACGTGCGTTCGTCCGAGCCTAGCAGCGTGGTCCGGGCGGCTTGCGGAGGCGCCCCGGTGGGGCGGTGCGGTCCTAGTCCTCGATCGAATCGATCAGGTCCTCGGGGATGTCGAAGTTGGCGTAGACGTCCTGGACGTCGTCGTTGTCGTCGAGGGTGTCGAGCAGCCGTAGCACCTTGCGGGCCTCGGCGGCCTCGGCGATCGGCACGACCGACGCGGGGACCATCGTCGACCCGGCCTGCACGATGGTGAAGCCGCCGTCCTCGAAGGCCTTGCGCAGGCCGGGGACATCGCTCGGGTCGCACCACGCGGTGTACTGCTCACCCTCGTGCTCGAGGTCCTCGAGGCCCGCGTCGAGGCCGACCAGCATGAGGTCGTCCTCGCTGTGCCCGTTCGCCTCGACCAGCACCTGGCCCCGACGGGAGAACAGAAACGACACGGAGCCGGGTTCGGCCAGGTTGCCGCCGGACTTGCTGAAGGCGCTGCGGATGTCGGAGGCGGTCCGGTTGCGGTTGTCGGTCAGGCAGTCGACGAGCACGGCCACACCGCCGGGCGCATATCCCTCGTACTGGGTCGCCTCGTAGGTGGAGGCACCGTCGAGTTCGCCTGCGCCCCGCTTGCAGGCACGCTCGATCGTGTCCTTCGGGACCTCGGCGTCCTTCGCCTTCTGCACCGCCAGCGCCAGCGAGGGCGAGGCGTCGGTGTCCGCCGTGCCGGCCTCGCGGGCCGCGACCTCGATCTGCCGGATCAGCTTCGCCCACTGCTTGCCTCGCCGGGCGTCCTTGGCCGCCTTCTTGTGCTTGATCGTCGACCACTTGCTGTGTCCGGACATCCGTTGCTCCGCGGTGCGAGGTGGCTGGGTGACTCGACCTGCGATCGTACCTGCAACGACCGGCGGATCGTCGTGTGGACCCGACCCTGCTCAACCCCCGCGGCGGTGTCGGGCGGCGTCGCGCGCGACCCGCCACCGGACGCGGAGCGCATGGGCGACCGTCGCCAAGAGCACGAACGCGGCACCTGCCAGCGAGCCCCGCACCGCCAGTGCGACGGCGAGGACACTGCCCAGCCACGGCACCAGCGGGGCCGCGTTCGGGAAGGGGACGGTCGACGCTCCCCGGGAGGTCCGCAGGCCGGCGACGACGGCCGCCGCCAGCGCGAGCAGCCCGACCGCGACCAGCACCGCGGCCTGGCCGAAGACCTCGCTCACGGACGTGTGCGTGCCTGCTCCACGGCAGCCACGAAGGCGGCGTGCAGCCGGTCGTCGCCGGTGACCTCGGGATGGAACGCCGCCGCCAGCAGCCGGCCCTGGCGCACGATCACGGGGTGCCCGTCGACCTGCGCCAGCACCTCGACCGCGTCGTCGAGGACGCGTTCCACCCGCGGCGCACGGATGAACGAGACGTCCATGGGCCCACCGTCGATCCCGACCACCTCGAGGTGGGTGTCGAAGGAGTCGACCTGGCGTCCGTAGGCGTTGCGCCGGGTGCGGACGGCGAGGCCGCCGACGAGCGGCTGCTGCCGGTCCTGGTCGAGTTCGTCGGACAACAGGATCATGCCGGCACAGGTGCCGAAGACCGGCAGCCCGCCGGCGATGCGCTCCTGCAGCGGCTGTAGCAGACCGAAGCGCTCGAGGAGCTTGCCGATGGTCGTCGACTCACCGCCGGGCAGGACCAGGCCGTCGACCTCGGCCAGTTGGGCCGGGGTGCGGACCTCGACCGCGTGGGCGCCGCAGCGGCGCAGTGCCCGCAGGTGCTCGAGTACGTCACCCTGGAGGGCGAGCACCCCGATCGTGGGGGCGCCGACCGCGGGCTCGGGATCCGGGTCGCGACCGACCAGCCGCTCCCCCGGTACCCAGGCGCGGCGGGGCCGGCGCGCGTCGAGTTCCTGACCGGTGTGGCCGCTCACCACCCGCGGGAGGCGTACTTCTGCCCCTCGGGCAGGGCGTCGATCTCGATGCCGACCATCGCCTCACCGAGGTTGCGCGACACCTTGGCGATGACGCCGGCGTCCTCGAAGTGGGTCGTGGCCTCGACGATGGCGCGGGCACGCTGCTCGGGGTTGCCGGACTTGAAGATGCCGGAACCGACGAACACGCCGTCGGCGCCGAGCTGCATCATCATGGCGGCGTCGGCGGGGGTGGCGATGCCACCGGCCGTGAACAGCACCACCGGCAGGCGCCCCGTGTCGGCGACCTCGCGGATCAGTTCGATCGGCGCGCGGTGCTCCTTGGCCGCGGCGTACAGCTCGGTCTCGTCCATCGTGGCGAGCTTGCGGATCTCGCCGGTGATGGAGCGCATGTGCCGTGTGGCCTCGACCACGTTGCCGGTCCCGGCCTCGCCCTTGGAACGGATCATCGCCGCACCCTCGGACAGTCGCCGCAGGGCCTCGCCGAGGTTGGTCGCGCCGCACACGAACGGAACGTCGAACGCCCACTTGTCGATGTGGTGGTCCTCGTCCGCCGGGGTCAGCACCTCGGACTCGTCGACGTAGTCGACGCCGAGCGACTGCAGGACCTGTGCCTCCACGAAGTGGCCGATGCGCGCCTTGGCCATGACCGGGATCGAGACGGCCTCGATGATGCCGTCGATCATGTCGGGATCGGACGCGCGCGCCACACCGCCGTCGCGACGGATGTCGGCGGGGACGCGCTCGAGGGCCATGACCGCGACCGCACCCGCCTCCTCGGCGATCTTGGCCTGCTCGGGCGTGACGACGTCCATGATGACGCCGCCCTTGAGCATGTCGGCGAGCCCGCGCTTGACCCGCGTCGTGCCGTGGGCGGCGCGCGAGGAGTCGGTGCCCGGGGTGGTGGCCTGGTTGGTGTCGGTCATGGCGCTCTCGAGAGTCCTGGGGGTCGACCGGAAGCGTACTGCGCGGGTCAGGAGGTCGGGACCGCGGGCAGGCGGCTGGCGTCGGGAAGCAGCAGCCACGTCGGGCCGGGCTTGAGCGGCAGGGCGGCGCCGGAGGCGTCGAGCAGGCGCAACGGGGCGGTCGCGTCCGGCTTGTCCCAGCGGGCCTCGTACCAGGCCCCGTCGCGCAGGACGACGGCTCGTCCCTGGCCGGTCGCGTCGGTCTCGTCGTAGGGGTTGCCGGCCGTGTCGCAGCAACCGGAGCGGTAGTGGCGGGCACCGATCACGACCACGTTCGCGGCGCCGACGATGCCTTCGCCCGTCACGGTGAAGGGCGCGCCGTTCTGCAGGCGCCGGTAGACGCCGGCGGCGGTGTCGTAGGTGAAGCCGGTCCGGAAGCTGCCGGACATGGCCACCTCGATGTCCGCCCCGGCCGCGAGGCAACCCGGGAACTCCTCGGGGCAGGCCGGGGGTTGCTCGCTGAAGGTGAACGCGGCGGCTTCGGTCGGCGGCGTCGCCCCTCTGGCGGCAACCGTCTCGAAGGTCGCGGGCGTGTGCACGTACAGGTTGTGCGGGGCGCGGCGGCTCGCGTCGCGGTGGAAACCGCCCTCGCCCTCGGTGACCAGCACGAGCCCGCTCGCGCCGAGCATCCCCTGGACCTCCTTGCGGGCGCCGGAGTACGCGAAGCCGGGCCGTTCCGCGACGCCCGACGCGATCTGGATGTCGATCGGACGGGCCGAGCGCACCGGCCCGGCCAGCTCCGGGACCTGGCTGTGGAACACGGTGATGAAGCGGGTCACGCCGCCCTCGACCAGTTCCTCGAACACCAGGTCGGCGGCGTCGAGCCCGGCCTGGGGCCGCGCCTGGGGCGAGTTCTCGATCTTGACCACCAGCGCAGGGCGCTCGGCGAGGTCCTGCTCGGTCGGTACGCCGGTCAACGGGGCGAGCGGCAGGTCCGGCTCGGGCTCGGGTTCCGGCTCGGCCGCAGGCTCCTCCGGTTCCGGCGAGGGCTCCTCGGTCGGCTCGGCGGCCGCGGTCTCGACGGGCGTCTCGGGCTCCGTCGACGCGCAGGCGCCGGCGAGCAGGGCGCCACACAGGCAGGCGGCGAACAGCGCACGACCACGGGCATGCAGGGAGAGCGCGAGCGACAAGGCAGGACTTTCGCGAGGTGGCACACCGGTGGACGCGTGGCGGCCGCGCCGACACCTCGATGGCATCGGCCGGACCCGGTCATCGTACGAGCGGACACCCACGATCCGAGGCATTCCCCGCAGGGTCGGTGCGCCGGCCGCTCGGCAGTCCCTCAGCCGGCGCGGGCGGACTCGTAGACGGCGCGGATGCGGCTCGCCACGACGGGCCAGTCGTAGGCGGCCACGGTGCGGCGGCCCTCGGCGGCCATCGCAGCGCGTAGCGACGGGTTGTCGAGCAGGGCGCCGATCGCGCCCGCGAGCGCGCGCGGATCACCGGGCGGGACCAGGCGGCCCTGGGCCCCGTCGCGGGCGACGGTGCGGTAGCCGGGGAGGTCCGACGCCACCAGCGCGCATCCGGCCGCCATCGCCTCCAGCAGCACGATCCCGAACGACTCGCCGCCGAGCGCCGGGGACACGTAGAGGTCGCAGGAGGCGAAGAAGCGCGGCAGTTCGTCCTCACCGACGCGGCCGAGGAACACCACGTCCGCGCGCAGGCGGGCCGGCAGCAGCTGCTGGCACCGGTCGCGCTCGGGGCCGTCCCCCACCACGTACAGGCGCAGGTCGGGACGTTGGGTCTTGAGCTGCGTGAAGGCGCGGATGAGCGGTTCGAGCCCCTTGCGCTGCTCGAGTCGACCGACGAACAGCAGCGTCGGCTGGCCGGACCGGGCGATGTCGGCCAGCGGCTCGGCCGCGGCGAACCGCGCGACGTCCACGCCGTTGGGCACGACGCGGAACCGGCTGACGGGGACGCCGAGCGCATCGGCGTGGTAGCCGGCCGCCGCCTCGCTGACCGCGATCGCCGCCGCCAGGCCTTCGAGGACGCGCCGACCGAAGGGTCGCGCCAGCCGATAGGCGCGGATGTCCGACGACCACGCATGGAACGTGCCGACCACCGGAGCCACGTCCGCGCGGACGGCCGCGAGACCGGCCCAGGGCACGACGGGTTCGTGGACGTGGACGACGTCGGGCGCGGCCGCGCGTAGCTGGGCGCGTAGCCGGCGCGCCGCCCGGGGAGACGGCGCGACCGGCGCCACCGAGCCGTTGAACGGCACCCGCAGCGAGCGGCCGATGGCGGCGGCCTCGTCACTGCCCGGGCCGAAAACGGTGACCTCGTCACCGCGGGCTCGCAGCGCAGCGGCCAGGTGTGTCACGTGCGACTGCACGCCGCCCGGGGTCCGCAGGTCGTAGGGCGTCACCAGTGCCACCCGCAGCGCGCCGCGGTCGTCGGCGCTCACAGCGATCCGCCGAACCGGCGGCGACGCTTGACCCAGTCCGCGCGCGCGAGCTCGCGCCAGTCCTCGCCGGCCCGCCAGGCCGCGACCACCGGATGGGCGGGCTCACGGTCGGCGAGCCAGTTCGGGACGAAGACGTGCCACTGCTCGGGGGCGAACCGGACCAGTTCCTCGAGTTCGGCGGCCACCGCCTGCGTGCCGTCGTAGACGTCGAGGTCGGCCACCTCGATCGGCGGGCGCACGTAGCCGTGGAAGCCGTCGTCGCCCCGGGTGAAGAAGGCACCCGCCGCGACGGGGCGCCGGGTCCTCCTGGCGAGCGCGGCCGTGCCCGGTGGCAGCCGGCACGGCTCGCCGAAGAACGAGACGATCGGTCCCTTCTTCGTCAGGTCGCGGTCGGCGAGCAGCGTGGCCAGTGCCCCGCTGTCGTGGACGCGGCGTTCGAGCTGGTCGAGCATGTCGCCGCCCCGCACGAGCGGGATGACCTCGATGCCGGCCTGCTCGCGCAACCGGACGAAGCGCTCGAACAGGCGCCGGGGCTCGACGAGTTCGGCGACCACCACCATGCCCCACCGACGCTGGCTCGTGAAGAACGCGCCGACGTCCCACGAGCCGAGGTGGCCGGTCGCGAACACGCCGCCCCGGCCGCTGTCGCGGAACGCGTCGACGTGCTCGAGGCCCTCGGCGGTCGAGGCGGCGACCACCTCGGCGCCGTCCATGGTGTGGAGTCGGAAGCTGTCGAGCCAGTAGCGGGCATAGGAGACGTAGGCGGCACGCACGAGGTCACGCCGTTCGGTCGGCGAGGCGTCGGGGACGACACGCGCCAGGTTGCGTCGGACCTGTTCGCGCTGGCGCTCGGAGGCGGCGCGGTACCACACCGGACCGATCCGGGCGGGCAGGCGCCGGGCGAGCGGCGCCGGCAGCGTCGCCGCCGTGTCCCAGATCGAGCGGTACTGCCAGTAGGCGGCCCGCTGCCGGAAGGTCTCGGGTGGGGCGGGAGGAAGGTCGGCGAGCGTGGCCGGACGCCTCACCTGGGGTCCTCCGAGGTGCTCGAGCGCGATCCCGAACGGGGACGCGGCCCCCGTGAGCGCGAGGTCGAGCGTGGCAACCGGTCGCCGCGCGACCGCGGTGGCAAGGGGACCTCGTCGGTCTCCTGCGCCGCCCGCTGGGCGGAGTCCAGGGCCGGGTCGAAGTTGTACTCGCCGTAGAACCGACGCGCGGCCCGCAGGAAGGCGCGGCTCCAGGCCCGGTCGGCGACCGCGAGCTCGAGCAGTTCCTCGGGGATGTCGCGGTCGATCTGGCACCAGACGTGGTGGATGCGTTGCACGACGGTGACCACGCCGCCGACCGCGAGCAGCCACAGCACGGGTTCGAGCAACCAGCGGTGGAAGACGAGCGCGAACATCAGCAGGATGGCCCGCTCCGCGCGCTCCAGGATGCCGATGTCGCAGGTCAGGTCGATGGACTCGGCCTTCGCGCGCACATAGCTCGTGACCTCGGCGGCGACGAGCGCGGACACGGCCAGCACGAACACGCGTGGTTCGTCGCGGACCCACCAGGCGACGCCGGCGAGGATGAGACCGTCCGAGATCCGGTCACTGACCGAGTCGTAGAAGCCGCCGAAGGGCGTCGAGCGGCCGGTCGCACGGGCGACGGCACCGTCGAAGGTGTCCATGAGCCCGCCCGCGACCAGGACCCAGCCGCCGATGACGGGCTCACCGTTGGCGACGAACCAGGTCGCCGCCGCGGTGAGGAGCAGGCCGAACGTCGTGAGCCAGTTCGGGGTGATGCCGGTCCTGGCGATGCCGCGGCCGAGCGGCGTCGTCACCGCCGACACGTACTCGGGAAACTGAGACCGCAGTGCCACATCGTCCTCGCTGGTCGCCCCGAGCGGGCGTTGGGCGCCAACACGCTAGCAACCTCGACGTTTGCCGCTCGCGAGGTGCTGTCCACAGCCCGCGACGGATGCGCGGGGGCCCACGACGGTCGTGCCGGGCATGGTCGTGTGCCGACCGATCGACGAGGCTTCCATGTTCACCACCATCCCGCCCCTGCCGTGGACGGACGCGACGCCCGCGCTGCTCGACCTCGCCCGCGAGGACCTCGCGGACGGCCTGCTCCCGCGACCGCGCCTGATCGCCCACGCCGGGAACGAGGCGGTGGGGATCGCCCAGCTGCGCCCACACGTCGACGACGTGCTCCCGCCGCTGCTCGAACTGCTCGCCCTGTTCCTGCCCCTGGGCGCCGACCGGCTCACCCTGGCGCTGCCGGGACGAGCCTGGTCCCTCGAGGACCCGATCGCACCGGTCACCGACGAGGTCGACCTGCGCCAGCGCGTGCTCCTGGTCATCGGTGCCGACGCGGGCGACGCGGGCGACGCGGGCGAGGCGGGCGAGGCGGGCGACGCGGGCGACGCGGGCGACGCTGCCTGCCGGCTGTCGAGCCACCTGTACCCGCTCGAGCAGGGCGTGGGCGGCGACGGCTGGCGGTTGGGGAGCCCCTGGTCGCCCCCCGAGGACCCCGAGGGCCCCACCGGCAGCGCGTTGCGCGTGCTCCTCGAGCAACGTCACCAGCTGGCCGGGGACGCCACGCCGCACCAACTGGCGAGCCAGTTCGCGCGCGTGCTCCTGCTGGGACACCTGGTGGCGGTGACCCACGACGGGGCGGGCGTGCTGCTGCGCGACACGACCGCCGTACCCTGCGTTGCCGACACCGCGGAGGGCGATCGATGAGCGACGAGTTGCAGCTGACCGATGCGGAATGGCGCGAGCGCCTGACGCCGGAGCAGTACCGGGTGCTGCGCCAACAGGGCACCGAACGTCCCTTCACCGGCGCGTACTGGGACGAACAGGGCGAGGGCACCTACCGGTGCGCCGGTTGCAGAACCGCGCTGTTCACCGCCCAGACCAAGTTCGACGCCCACTGCGGCTGGCCCAGCTTCTACCAGCCCGTCGACGACGGGGCCGTCGAGGAGCACGAGGACCTCAGCCTCGGCATGCGGCGGGTGGAGGTGACCTGCGCCACGTGCGGGGGCCATCTCGGACACGTCTTCGACGACGCCCCCGATCAGCCCACGGGGCTGCGGTACTGCATCAACTCGCTGGCACTCGACCTCGACCGCGGGCGCTGACGGATCTCCCGGCTTTCGGCTCAGCCGGCGGCGCGACGATCGGCCGCCTGGTCGGGCAGTTCGATCGTGATCCCGTCGACCGCGTCGCGCACGTCGAGGTCGGCACTGACGTCGACGGCGCCCGACTTGACCTTCGCGGCGTACTCGTCGACGTATTCCTGCCCACTGAGCAGCATGATCTCGTACATCAGCTCGTCGGTCGCCGACCGCAGGGCGAAGGGATCGGTGCGTTGCTCGCGGTAGCGGGACAGGTCCAGGGGCCGCCCGTAGCGGACCGTGACCTGGTGCCGTCGCGGACGGTAGGTGCCGGTGGGCATCGCCTTGTCGGTGCCGATGACCGCACACGGGATGATGGGCACCTCGGCTTCGAGGGCCATCCGGACCGGGCCGGTCTTGCCGCGGTAGAGCCGACCGTCGGGGCTGCGGGTGCCTTCGGGATAGATGCCGAGCAGGTCACCGTTGCGCAGGATCTCGACCCCCGTGCGCAGGCTGTCGCCGCCCTTGTCCCCGCCGCCGCGGTGGACCGGTACGACGCCGGTCCCCTGGAAGAACCAGCGCGTCCGCCACGAATCCCAGTAGTCGGCCTTGCCGAGGAAATAGACCGGCCGGCCGACGTTGATCGGCAGGACGATCGAGTCGATGAACGACAGGTGGTTGCAGGCCAGGATCGCGGGGGCACGATCGGGGACGTGCTCGATGCCCTCGAGGCGCAGCCGGACGTAGCGGTTGAGGAGCGGCGGGAGCGCCCGCTTCAGCGTCCGGTACATCCGCGGTGCGTCGGCCATCCCCGGCACTTCGACCTCCTCGGTCAGCTCGTGTCGCCCTGGCGGATCCGGTGGGCGAGCAACCCTTCGGCGGGCGTATCGCCGCCCGCGCTGACCGGGTTGCCACCCGCCGGTCGGGTCCGGCACGTCCTCGAACGCCGCTAGCCTACGGTCGCCTCGGGGAAGCGTCGAGTGTTCTCCCCCACCGCACACCTGTACCGACGGGTGGACGACCCGGGCAGACGGACGAGAGGAGCCTGGCGAGTGGCGAGCGACCTGGGAGCGTGGCCGGCCGAGCAGGCGAGCGTGCTGCTCGAGGTGCTGCAGCGCGACGGGTTGACGCCGGAGGCCAAGCGCACCCGGGAGGGCATCCACGTCCTGGTCCCCGACGGCCAGTCCGACCAGGCCCACCAGGTACTGGCGGCGAACATGGACGTGATCGCTCGTGCGGCCCGGCCCGGAGGGGGGACCGCCCGCGGGCGCCGGGGCCGGCGCAAGACCGACCCCACCCCGCGCCCGGCGTCACGCGGTGGCTCCCGGCGCCACGAGGAGGCCTCGCCCAGGCTCGCCAGCGAGCGACTGATGCGCGCGGGACCGGCGATCGCGCTGTTCCTGGTCGCGTTGCTGGTGGCGGGGTTCCTGCCCGGCCTGGCCTTTCCGATCCTCGTCATCGGCGCCTTCGTCGGGATCTGGCTGCTCGGCAAACGCACGATGGACGATCGCGACGAGTGACCTCGGCGACACCTCGACATCGGCGTGATGCGAGCCGGCGGCCGTGATGTTGGGGCGAGGCCCACCTCGGTCTCGCCGCACCGCCACGCCGAGGCATCACCGCGCACGGCCGTGATATCAGCCGGCGGCCGTGATCCGAGCCGGCGGCCGTGATGTTGGGGCGAGGCCCACCTCGGTCTCGCCGCACCGCCGCGCCGAGGCATCACCGCGCACGGCCGTGATGCCAGCCCGCGGCCGTGATGCGAGCGTGCGGCCGTGATGCCGGGGCGAGGCCCACCTCGGTCTCGCCGCACCGCCACGCCGAGGCATCACCGCGCACGTCCTCGGCGGTGGCGGGACGCGGCGGTCAGACGCGGCGGTTGGCGGGACGCGGCGGTCACGCGCTGCGTGGACGGCCGAGCGCCTGGTGCAGGAAGTCGACCTGCCGTCGCAGCAACTGCTCGGCGACGACCTCCTGCGGGGTCATGTGCGTGACGCCGGAGAGGGGCAGGAAGCGGTGCGGACGCCCATCGGCGAGCAGCGCGCTCGACAGCCGGAGGGCGTGCGCGGCGACCACGTTGTCGTCCGCCAGGCCGTGGACGATGAGCAGTTCCGGCGGGTCGTCGCCCCACGGCTGCGCACCCAGCAGGCGGCCCTCGGCGTCGACGAGGCTCGAGACCTCGTAGTTGGCGGGCGCGTCGGCGGGGTGACCGAGGTAGCGCTCGGTGTAGTGGGTGTCGTACAGCTGCCAGTCGGTGACCGGCGCCCCGGCGATCGCGGCCCGGAACACGTCCGGACGGCGAAGGACCGCGAGGGCGGCGAGATAGCCGCCGAACGACCAGCCACGGATCGCCACACGGTCGAGGTCCAGCCGTGGCTCGTGTGCGGCCGCGGCGTGCAACGCATCGATCTGGTCCTCGAGGACCGGCGTGGCGAGGTCGCCGTGGATCTGCCGTTCCCACTGCGGCCCACGGGCGGGTGAGCCCCGTCCGTCGACGACCAGCACGGCGAAGCCCTGGTCGGCGAGCCACTGCGAGGTCAGATGGGCGCTCGCACTCTGCACCACCCGTTGGGCGTGCGGGCCACCGTAGGGGTCCAGCACGACGGGCAGCCGGGTGTCCCCGGTCGCTCCCGTGGGCAGCAACAGCGCTGCCCGCAATCCGCGGGGACCGAGCTCCAGCAGCTGCACCTGCGGGCGGACGTCCGGTGTCGCGGCGACCACGCGCAACCGTGCCACGGTGCGACCGTCGGTGTCGACGACCTGGACCTTCGGTGCGGTGGCATCGAGGTCGGTGCTGGCGACCACGTGGCGACCACCCGCGGAGGCACCGCCGGCGTGCATCCCCGGCGCTGCGGGGCTCAGGCGCGCGATCCCGTCGTCACGCCGCCACCGCCACAGGTGGACCTGGGTCGGGTCGGTGTCGGCCCCGGTGAACACCACCTCGTCGGCATCGGTGGCCACGACGGCCCGCACCTGGAGTCCCGGCGGGGTCACCACCTCGCCGTCGATCACCAGGGCCCGACTGCCGTCCGGCCCGTGGTCGGCGAGGTCCTCGACGGTGACCAGGTCGGAGCCCGACCACGCCGGGGCGCCGTCGACGAGTTCGATCCAGGCGGGGTCGGTGACCTCGCGCAGCACCGTGGTCGCGCCGGTTTCGACGTCGACGGCGAGCACCTGCGCACGACGCTGATCGCGTGACTGCACCAGCAGGGTCAGCCCCTGACCGGTCCACGACACCCGCGCCAGGTAGGGCAGCGTGGCACGGTCCCAGTTGACGCCGATGCGACGCCCGTCGTCGACGCCCAGCACGGCGAGGCGGACGTCGGCGTTGGCCGTTCCGGCCGCCGGGTAGGCCACCCGCTGCGGCGCCCGGTCGGGATTGGCCGGGTCAGCGATCCACCACGCGGGAACGGCGGACTCGTCGACGCGTGCGACCGCGACGCGCTCACCGTCCGGCGACCACCAGCTCCCGTGCCCGCGACCCATCTCCTCGGCGGCCACGAACTCCGCACGGCCCCACGAGACCCCGTCCTCGACCACGAGTGGCCGGGTCACGCCCGGCTGCGTCGGGCCGCCGACCAGGTCGAGCACGTGCAGTCCATCGCCGCTCACGTAGACGATCCGCCGGCCGTCGGGGGCCGGACGCGGGTCGAACACGGGGCCCGCGGACGGTTGCTCCACGAGCGTCTCGTGGTCGCGTTCGAAGGTGTACAGCCGTCCCCCGAGGGTGAAGGCGACCAGTCGCGCGTCCCGGTCGGTCGCGAAGGAGGTGATGCCGCCGGCCATCTCCCGCGCGCGTTCACGCCGGGCCCGCTCCTCGGGCGGCAGCTCGGCGGGGTCCTCCTCGCCAAGCGCGGCAGGATCGACCAGGCATCGCTCGGCCGAGCCGCCGTCCGTCGGCGCGCCGTCCGCCACGGCGTCGAGGTCGAGTTCCCACAACGCGTTCACGGGGTCCTCGCCGCCATGGGAACGCAGGAACAGCAGCCGCCGGCCGGCGGGGTCGAAATGGAACGCTCGTGGAACGCCGAGACTGAACCGGCGGGTACGGGCGTGCTGACGCGGGAAGTTGCTCACGCTGATCTCCGGCGGATGCGGCATCCAAGGGACGGAGCGTCGGTCAGGGGTGGGGTGGTGGGAGCGACGTCGAGGTCACGCTCGCCCACGGGAAGTCTGGTCGCGTCGTCGTTGCGGCCGGCGAGGTCGGCCACCACGGGGCGGTGCCGGCTCGCGACCTCGACGGGCGCCTCCTCGGGCACGAAGCTGCCCAGGACGTCGAGTGCCGGGTCGACGAACAGGAAGTCCTGCCGGCTGGTGGGATGCATCGCCGGGGCGTTCTCGCCACCCCCCGTGCCAGCGAGGGCGTGTGCGTCCTGGAGGCGCTCGGCCAGGACTTCGGCCACCGCCGCGTGCGCCGGGATGGCGATGCCGCAGCCGACGACGACGGGCGCGTCGCTCGAGTCGAGGAAGTGCGTCATGCCGATGGGGTGGGTGCCCACCTCGTCGGACGGTGGGCCGAACCGGGCGGCCGTCACCGCCAACCGGTAGCCACCGACACCGGCGACGACCCGGATCGCCTGGTGGGACGGACCGTCGCCGGTCAGCGGCACGAGCCCGGACGAACTGATGGCGACGCCGGGGTTCACCAGGACCGCGGTCCCGGACCCGCCACGGCCGGAGCGGGCGGCGATGCGCAGCCCCGCACGTCCCGCCAGGCGGCGCAACCGCTGGCGTCCCGGCAGCTCGAGCACGCACACGATGCTCGGCTCGAGACGGGCCAGGACCTCGGCCGCGGCCGCGACGTCGACGGGACCGCCGAGGTCGTAGGCGACCACCCGGATCACGACCGGCTGCCATGGGGTGCGGCGGCGCCGGCCCGGTCGAGGGCGAGCATGGCGGCGCCGACCATGCCGGCGTCGTCGCCGAGGGCGGCGAGCTCGAAGGCGGGCGCGACGCGCCAGGCGTTGCCGAGCATGCGCTGCTGGAGCGCCTCGGTCGCGGCCGGCACGATCCACCGGGAGGTGGCCAGCGCCGCCCCTCCCCCCACGAGCAGCACCTCCGGGTCGAGCAGGTTGACCAGGCTCGCGGCGGCGACGCCCAGCCACGTGCCGGCCTCCACCAGGACCTGTTGGGCGAGTTCGTCGCCGGCCAGCGCGGCTTGGCTGACGTCGCGGCCCGTCGGCATCGGCACGTCACGCAGGACGGTCGGACCGTCGTGGGCGGCCGCGCGCTCGGCGGCCACGCGACCGATCGCGGTTCCCGAGGCGTACGCCTCGATGCAGCCCCTTGCGCCGCACGGGCAGCGGCGCCCGCCCTCGGCGACGATCAGGTGCCCGATCTCGGCTGCGAAGCCGTTCGCGCCCAGCAGGAGCCGGTCGCCGACGACGATGCCGCCGCCGACGCCCGTGCCGAGGGTGAACATGACCACGTCCCGGTGCCCCTGCGCGGCGCCGGCGCGCTGCTCCCCCAGTGCGGCGGCCGAGGCGTCGTTGGTCACGGCGATCGGGGCGCTGGTGGTGTCCGCGAGTTCCTCGGCGATGGCCACGTCGCGCACGCCGATGTTGGGGCCGTACCGGATCACGCCGTCGGGCGACACCAGTCCGGCGATGCCGATCCCGACCGGCAGGTCGGTGCGGCCGGCCGCCAGTTGCCGGATCGAGGCGCGAAGGGTCTGGAGCAGCAGAGCGGTGTCGTGTGCCGGCGTCTCGCGTCGGTGACGCTCGATCAGACGCCCGTCGGCTGCCACGGTGGCGGCGACGAGCTTGGTACCGCCGATGTCGATGCCGATGGCGACGGGGTCGGACACGGCCATGGCCCTTTCGAGAGTTCGCGGCGACAGCGCCGTCAGTCCAGGTCGATGTGCTCGAACGGCTCGTTCCGATCCGACCGCTGCTGGTCCGCACCCGCCGGGAAGCCGGCGAGAAGTGCCCGCACCGCGTGGGTGAGGTGTCGCGCCGCCTCGGTCAGGTGGGCCACCGCGTCGGGGTGCGACGTCGCCAGCAGCCGCAGCCCCGTGCACCATGGGCACACCCCGCAGACGTCGGGGTCGTGGGCGGCGGTCGTCTCGCCGCCGTCCGTCGTTTCGGCGTCCGGTCCCGGGGCGCCGCGGCGGGCTTCGCGGTGTGCCTGCACGGGATCGCGGTCGTCGAGGTGTTCGCTGCCTTCCGCGGTCGCCCACCACGGCCGTGCGGGATCGGCGGTCACGTCGCCACCTCCATCTCCTCGGCGGATCGTGCGGGCCGGAAGCGGACCTCGAGCCAACCGTCCTCGAGCGCGGCTCCCGCGACCTGGTCCCGTCGCAGCGAGCCGGGCAGCGCGACCGTGCGCCGGACCCCCGCCACCTTCAGGTGCAGGTCGGCCCCGCGCCGCTGCAGGTCGATCTCGCCCTTGGTCGCAAAGGGCAGTGCGACGCGCAGGAGATGGCCGTCGGCGGTCGGTTCGACCGTGACGGGGCGCACCGGATCCCGCAACGCCCGCTCGTCGACGTGGTCGTACACGGCGTTGGCGAGCCGAAGGAGCCCGTCGACCCCGATCACCTCGTCGTCGAGCAGTGGCGCCCGCAGGACCGGCGTCGGCGCGAACGACGCCTCGATCTCGGCCAGGTACGCGACGTGACGCGCCTTCCAGCGCGCCAGGTACGGGTCCTGCACGTGGTCGGGCAGGACACGGTTGACGACGACGGCGTCCACCGCATAGCCGAACAACGACAGGGTCGTGGCCGTGCGTTCGGTCTCGGCGATCGAGAGCCGCTCGGGATTGCACACCAGGCGCAGCGAGGTCGTCGCGGGATCCTGCAGGATCGCGTGCACGGCGGCGAGGTCGGCGTTGACCCGCTCGACCGTGGCGAAGACGTCGTCGTCGGGCAGGGGAAGGACCGCTCCCCCGGCGCCGCGTGCCAGCGGACGCAACGCGCGCAACATCCGACGTCCCGGGCCGGCGATGCGGTCCACGTACCAGCCCAGCGCCTCGGGCAGCGCCAACAGTCTCAGGGTCTCGGCGGTCGGTGCGCAGTCGACGACGACCAGGTCGTGGTCGCCACCCGCCACCTGTGCCCGCAGGTCGATCAGCGCGAACAGCTCGTCGATCCCCGGCAGCAGCACCAACTCCTCCGCCGCGATCTCCCCGACCCCGCTCCAGGCCAACAGCGCGACGAGGTAGTCCCGCACGTCGCTCCAGTGCCGCTCGAGCCGCGCCTGTGCGTCGATCTGCAACGCCGACAGGCGGCCGTCGGCGCGCGGCAACGGAACGGTGCGGGGGGTGTCGGCGAGCGGCACGTCCAACGCGTCGGCCAGCGAATGGGCGGGGTCGGTGGAGGTGACCAGGACGCGGAGCCCGTTCGCCGCCGCGCGGACCGCCGTCGCCGCGGCGAGCGAGGTCTTGCCGACGCCACCTTTACCGGTGAACAGCAGCACGCGGGTCAGGATCGCCTCGATCGGGAACGACGGCAGGAAGGGCAGAGGCTAGCGAACCGCGTTGCGGCGGGATCGGGCGCCCACGTCAGGGCAACAGCCCCGCGGACGTCCGGGACTCGAGATGCAACCGGTCCTT
Source organism: Egicoccus sp. AB-alg6-2 (assembly GCF_041821025.1). Taxonomy (NCBI): domain Bacteria; kingdom Bacillati; phylum Actinomycetota; class Nitriliruptoria; order Egicoccales; family Egicoccaceae; genus Egicoccus; species Egicoccus sp. AB-alg6-2. The sequence goes on from NZ_JBGUAY010000005.1 coordinate 142,383, forward strand.
GAGCCCCCACAGGCCCCGCCGCACGGCGCGGCGGTAGTCGCCCTGCACGCGCCGGAACGAGGCGGCCGGGACCTCGGCCGTCAGCAGGTGGTGGACGACCGTGCCGCCCCCCGCGACCTCGAGCCAGAACTCGGCGCGACCGTCGACGTCGCCGCGCAGCTGGAGCGCGAACCCCTGCTCGTGCCGCCAGTCGTGCAGCCGGGCTGCGACCCGCAGCCGCCGCAGGGGCGCACCGGGGAGGTCGAGGGCCCACACCTCGTCCGCGGGATCCTGCCGGGGGGCGTCGGGCGCCCGCTCGGGCGGCATCGGACGGACGCGTAGGCCGGGCCACCATCCGGGCCAGTCGCCGACGGCGCTCAGCCGGCGATAGACGAGCGGCGCCGGCGCGCGGACGAACCCGTCGTCGTCGACGTGCAGGTCGAGCCGGCCCCGCGTCGTCATCCGACGTGTTCCGCGACGAACGCCAGCAGGGCCGAGCGCAGCTTGTCGGCGTCGTAGTCGAGCTGCGGCAGGTGGTAGGAGCGGTCGCAGACCACCGTGGTGACCTGGCCGGTCCCGACCAGCTCCTGGAGTGCCTCGGCGTTGTCCGGGGGCACGGTGTGGTCGTCGGGCGACCAGGCGACCAGCAGCGGCTGGGTCAGGTCGATCAGCTGGCCGCGGATGCGGCGGAGCTGGCTGATCAGCGACTGCGCGGCACGTGCGGAGACCATCGGGTAGGCGCCCTCGGTCACGCCCGGCCTGGCGAAGTCGTTGGACGGCAGGCCGGCGAGGTCCCGTGGGACGTACGGGACCAGGTACTGCAGGACCGGGGCGAGCTTTGCCAGCGGTTGGATCGGGTTCGACACCTGGGCGTTGATGACCGCGACGGCGGCCACGCGGTCCGGGTTGCGGCTGGCGTAGTCCAGCGACAGCGTGCCGCCCATCGAGTGGCCGACCAGCACGATCCGGGAGCAACCATTGGCGAGGTGGTCGATGGTCCGCTCGAGGGCGCCGTACCAGTCGTGGTAGCGCGTCGCGCCGAGCTCACGGACGCTGGTGCCGTGCCCGGGCAGCAACGGGACCTCGACGGCGTAGCCCTCGGCCGCGAACCACTGCCCGATCGGTCGCGTCGCGAGCGGGTTGCCCGTGAAGCCGTGGGTCACGACCACCCCGATGTCGGCGCGGACCCCGCTGCCGAGCGCTCCCCACGGTTCGGCACCTTCGATACCAACGACCGCGTCCACGCGCCTCTCCTGTCGCCCGGCCCGAACCGTAGCGCGCCGGTCGCCGGATCAGCCGCCCACGACGTCGTCGAGAAGTCCGCGGAAACGCGCCGCGATCGCCGTCCACGACCAGTGCTGTTCGACCCAGGCGCGTCCGGCCCGGCCGGCCCGCCGGCGGGCGGCGGGATCGGCCAGCCAGTGGTCGAGCGCAGCGACCAACGCGTCGCCGTCCCGGCCGTCGACGACGCTGCCCGTCACCCCGTCGACGACGGCCTCGGGAGCACCGCCGGAGCGGCCGGCCACGGCGGGGACCCCGCACGCCTGCGCCTCGAGGTAGACGATGCCGAGGCCTTCGACGTCGGTGCCGGCGAGGCGGGTCCTGCACGGCATGGCGAAGACGTCCAGCGCGGCGTAGCACGCCGGCAGGTCGTCCCAGGCCGCACGTCCTGCCAGCACCACGCCGGCGGCGCGCCCACCGAGCGCCTCGACCCGCTGACGTAGTCGAGGCTCCAGCGGGCCCTCCCCGACGATGACCAGCCAGGCGTCGGGATGCCGTGCCCGTACGCGCGGCCACGTCGCGAGCAGCAGGTCCTGGCCCTTGCGTGGCACGAGTCGCGAGATGCACCCCACCACGGGCGCGTCGGCGGGGATGCCCCACGAAGCACGCATCGCGGTCCCGTCCACCTGCGGGGCGAAGCGCTCGACGTCGACGCCGGGCGGCACCCGGACCACGGTCGGCGCCGCGACGTGGGGCGTCAGCCGCGCCTCGGCCCAGTCGCTGATGGTGGTCAGTGCAGCGAGGTCCGCGGTCGCCCGTCGGACCAGCCGGCCGAGGCCGACTCCCGGCAGACCGGCCTCGAGACCGTGTGAGAGGGCGACGACCGGTGCGTCGAGACCGTCTCGCAAGTGGCCGGCGAGTTCGCCCAGCGGCCAGGACGCACCCAGCACCACGACGTCGGGGCGGTGCGCGCCGCCCGCCGCCAGCACCCGCCGACGCGTGGCGGGCGTCGGGAACACCGCGCCCGGCAGGCGCAGCGTGCGATAGGGCTGACGGGCGTCGTGGGCCTCGGCCCCCGCGTCACCGGCCGGTCCCACCACCAGCGTCTGCTCCGGATGGACCCGGTCGAGCAGGTTGCCGACGAACTGCTGGATGCCTCCGGTGCGCGGCGGCAGGTCGTTGGTGACCCAGAGCACCCTCATGGCCGGGCACCGCCGGGCTGGCGGGGCGGGCCGTCTGCGATCGCAGGATGGTGCTGGTCCCTCTCGGCCTCCTGCAGTTCGGTGACCGAGGGCAGATCCACCCCGTGCTGACGTGCCCATCCGTCGAGGTAGTCGATGCGCTCAGCCACGGTCGGGTGCGAGCCGTACAGCAGGCGGATCCATGAAGGCGGCTCGGGGGCCGAGAGGTCACGGACGGTGAACACGCGGGTCGTCGCGAGCAGGTGGGCTGGATCCCGGGTGAGCTCGACGGCGCGCGCATCGGCGGCCGCCTCCGCGCGCCGCGACACGAGGTTGCCGATCGGCGTGCCGACCAGCTCCAGCACGGCCGCGGCCGCGAGGATGACGGCGACCATGCGGGGATCCGCCGGACCGCGGGCGCCCATGGCGGCCTGCGCGCTGCGGCTCGCCGTCACCAGGTGCACCACCAGCAGGCCGGCCAACAGGGCGGCGGCCGACAGGGCGACGCCGCGCGGCAGGTCCGCATGCTCGTGATGGGCCAGTTCGTGGGCGACGACCGCGGCGATCTGCTCCCGCGGCAACTCCAGCAGGTTGTCGTAGATCACGATGCGTTCGGTGGGGCCGAGGCCGGTGACGAGGGCGTTCACGCGGGTGCTGCGCAGGCTCGCCTGGCCGATGCGGACGTCGAGGTCGGACGCGCCGGCCCGCGCCAGCACCTCTTCCACCGCCTCGCGGTCCGGACCATCGGCCAGCGGTGTCGTCGGGAGGAACAGCGGCTGCACCACCAGCGGATGCAGGAGCACGAAGGCGGCCACCAGCACGGTCCCGCCGACCGTCGCGCGGTAGGGCCACGACGACGGCCAGCGCCGCATGGCGGCCAGGAGCGCCGCGACGAGCACCGACACGAGCAACCAGTGCCCGGCCGACCGGAGGAACCAGTCACTGAACCAGCCGCCGACCGACCGGGTGCGGAAGCCCCAGCGGCCGTCGTGGACGATTCCGACGTAGACCGCGAGGGGCAGCACGGCCAGGGACGACAGGACGCTCAGACGTAGCGCCACGAGACCGCCGCGCAGTGCGCCACCTCCCCCGCCGGCCCAGACCGCGATCCTGCGCCGCCCCCACCGGGTCACGACGAAGACCAGTGGCACCGCGACGCTCGCGGCCGTGGCCAGGGCAGCCACCACATACCGCGGCGTCCGGTAGGCCCGAACCGTGTCGAGCACCGAGGCGGAGAACGCCGACAGCTCGCCGCCGGAGGCCGGGACACGCGGCGCCAGCGGACGCCAGATCGAGACCGCCAGGCCGGTCACGGCCAGGAGGAGCGCCAGCAGCAGCCAGCCGACGACCCGTTCTCGCCGGGCACCCAGACGCGGATACCGACGGCTCACGGCACGTCCGACCGGTGGCGCACCGTCATCCGAGCGCATCCAGGAACGCGGCGGTACCGACCACGTCGGCGCCGGAGACGCGCACCCGTGCCTGCAGCTCGCGGTCGTCGGTCACCACGAGGACCGGCTCGTCCGTGGCCTCGACGGCGAGCACCAACTCGTCGTCTGCGGTGATCCCCTCGGGGGTGAAACGCACCTCGACCTCGCGGCTGGCGATGATCGGTCTGGCGACACTCGCCCGCTGGCCGTCGAACACGACGACCGGTCGGATGCGGCGCTGCATGGCCGCCGTCGCCAACAGCTGCACCAACCAGGCGCGCTGCGTCTCGAGATCGAGGTGGTCGCGGTGCTGACGGGTCAGGTTGTAGCCGTCGACGAGAACCACCCGTCCGGTGTGCAGCAGCAGTCGGGCCGCCTCGGTCGAGCCGCGGGCGACGCCTTCGGGCAGGCTGCTGGGGCGACCTGGCACGACCCGCGGCGTCCGGCTGCTGCGCCGCTCGCGTCGCTTGCGCTGGGTCTCGGCGGCCTCGGCTTCGAGGGCACGACGGCGCTCCAGGTGGCGTCGCTGCTCGATGCGTCGTTCCTCGTCGGCGCGACGCAGTTCGGCCAACTCCTCGCGCAACCGCGCCTGTGCGGCCTCGCCTCGCCGCCGCTCGCGTGCGACCGCGCGTTCGCGGTCGTACTCCAGTTCCTCGACGCGCTGCCGGAGCTCGACGTTCTCCGCCTGCGTCGTCTGGACCCTCGCCTCGGCGCTGGCCGCGGCCTCCTCGGCCTGCTTCGCACGCGACTCGGCGCCGTCGAGGCGACGACGGAGGGCGTCGCGTTCCTGGCGTGCGTCGCGCAGCCGCTCCCTCGTCCGGGCGAGTTCCCGCTCCGTCGGCGCGGTCGGCGCCGGCGCCGCCGAGGCTGCCGGGTCCACCGTAGGCGGTGCCGTGAGCGGCTCGGCGCGGATGGTCTCCGCCCACGACCTCGCGACGTCGTCGGCGATCAACCGCCGGTACAGCGCCTCCCAGGCCGGGCCGCCGGCGCCCAACAGCGAACAGACCTCCTTGCGGACACGGCCGCCGGCCAGTCGCCCCGTCGGCGCCGCGCGCAGGCGTCGGATGGCGGGTGTCGCGAGGGCGTCGTCGACGTCGTTGAGCGCGGCCCGGATGGTCGGGAGCAGGTCACCCCACGCGTCCGCCGGAAGCGCCAGCAGCGCGGCCGCCGGCGGCGGCGGCGGGACCTGGTCGGGCGCGGGGGACGTGGACGGCACTAGGCACCGGCCGGCGACGACTCCACCTGCACGGCATCGGTTCGTCCACACCATCGGCAGGTGACCGATTCGACCGTCTGCTCGAGGACCTCCTCGTCCTCGACGTGTCCCGCACCGCCCAGGTCGAAGTGGTGGTAGCGGCGGGTACGGGTGGTCGCGACCACGTCGAACCGGGTCACGTTGCCGCAGCCGTCGCAACGGAAGCGGGCACCGGGCGCCAGGCCCCGGGCGAGTTGCTCGGACACGGTCGCTCCTCGTCAGTCGCGGCGACGCGGTTCGCGGGCCCGGCCGGTGGCCAGCCACACGGGCGCGTCCGGGAGGGGGGTCGGCCGGTCGGGAGGTTGCAGTGCACCGGCGTCGGGCGTGAACCACGGGCCGCCGTCCATCGCGGGGAACTCGGGGAAGCCGACCTCGATGACCGCGCCGGCGTCGCTGAGGGCCGCGACCGCGCCGTGACAGGCCGTGCGCAGCTGCTCGACGTCGACGCCGCGGTGGACGTCGGGGTACCCGCTCAGCCGCTGCGCCGCACGCGTGAACAGTGCCATGGCGCCGTCGAGGTTGTCGCGCTGGAGGTGGACCCCGGCGACGGCCACCTGGATGACTCCCTGCCAGAAGTCGCGGTCGACGTCGGGCGCCGCATGCCACACGTGCTCGAGGCACTCGTGGGCCTCGAAGAAGCGCTCGTCGTTCCACAGGGCGACGCCGAGCAACAGCGCCTCCTCGACCGAGCCGGGTTCGTGGTCCTCGGCGAGCGGCACGTCGTCGGTGCCGTACGGCAACGGCCGTCCGGTGCGGTCACGGGGACGCGCCTGCTCCGGGCGGCCGTCCTCGCGGCGGTCGCGCGCGTCCTGGCTCACGGGTCGATTCCGTCCATCGAGGTCCCCTCGAGCGTAACCGCGGGCCACCGCCGTCCGACACCACGGCGCTACCTTTCGGTCCACACCCTTCTCCCACCGGACCGCGCCGTCATGCCCGAGTTGCCCGAGGTCGAATCGGTGCGGAGGCAGCTGGCGCCCGAGCTGACCGGCCGGGTGGTGCGCGAGGTGTGGTGGGACGCCCATCCGCACGCGCGGCTGTCCGACCTCGAACTCCTGGCGGGACGGCGCATCCTGGCGGTGCAGCGGCGCGGCAAGTTCCTGCTGTGTCCGCTCGACCGCGACATCGACGGCGACGACCTGGAGCTGGTCCTGCACCTGGGGATGACCGGTTCGTTCCGATTCGTGCCGGCCGAGCACGGCATGGCCGACGTCACGCACGTACGACTGCGTGCGGTGCTCGACGACGGCCGGGCCCTGCTGTTCCGCGATCCCCGCCGATTCGGACGCGCCTCGGTGGTGCCGGCCGGCGACTACGACCGCGCCATCCCGACCCTGGCGTCGCTGGGCCCCGAACCGCTCTCCGACGCGTTCGACCCGGACGCGTTCGCGGCCGCGCTGGCACGCACACGCGGGCCGGTGAAGGCACGGCTGCTGGACCAGCGTCTGGTGGCGGGAGTCGGCAACATCTATGCCGACGAGGCCCTGTGGCTGGCGCGCATCCATCCCACGAGCCGGCGCGTCGGACGCGCCCGTGCTCACGCGCTGCACGCCGCGATCCGGGCCGTGCTGGCGGCCGCCATCGAACGCGAGGGCACGACCTTCCGCGACTACCAGATGGTGAACGGCGAGTCCGGCCGCAACGCCGACTACCTGCAGGCGTACGGGCAGGGGGACCTGCCCTGTTCCCGGTGCGGCACCACGCTGGTGAGATCGGTCGTCGCGCAGCGCGGCACGACCCACTGCCCCTCGTGTCAACGCCGCTGACCTCGGCGACCGGGACGGCCGGTCAGGTGCGCGAGTCGGCCCGGAACCCTCCGGCGACGAGCGCCCTGGCGAACGCACGGGCTTCGTCCTCGTCGTCGACGCGGACGTACAGCGGCGGGATGCTGAAGTACGACAGCATCAACCGCATGATCACCTCGGCGGCCGCCGGGGGGTCGACCGGCCGGAGTTCGCCGTCGGCCACGCCGTCGGCCAGCAGGCCGGTGAACAACTCGAGTCCGCGACGGACCAAAGGTCCGCCGTTGGCGGTGATGCGTGGCAGCAGGATGCCCGGCTCCTCGTCGCGGCCCCGGGTCATCACCGGGTGGGTGACGAAGAAGGTCACGCCCGCGACGAAGGCCGCCTCGATCCTTCCGGCCGCGTCGTCGCGTTCGGCGACCGCCGACCGCAGGCGCCGGTCGAGTCGGTCGGCCTCGCGCTCGAGCAGCGCGTCGAGGAGCGCGTCCTTGTTGGCGAAGTGCCGGTAGAGGGTCGCCTTGCCGGCCCGGGCCTCGCGGGCGACGTCCTCCATCGTGGTCCGGCGGATGCCGGTCGCCACGAAGCGGCGGGCGGCAGCGGCGAGCAGGTCCTCCCGCCGATCACGGCGGCGTCCGGCCTCGGCGTCGATGTCGGACGCGGCGCCGTCGCGGCCCATCTCGGTACTGCGCACGCGTCCACACCTCGTACGGAACGTCGGCTGTCCGACCCCGTCCGGACGACGGTGCCGGTTCCGGGCCCCCGACGACCACGCTGCACACCACCCGGAAACGGCAACCGTAGCGGCCCGCGCCGCAGCGACGTCCGACCCATGATCGCCGCCCGCCCGGGTCGCCGTGCCCGCCCCCACCCGTCCGACGACCATCTCGGAGTTCCCCGTGTCCTCACCTCTTCCCCTGGTCATCCCCGGCTCCTGGCACGAAGACGCCAACTGCAAGGATGTCGAGGTCGACGTCTTCTTCTCCCTCGACGAGGACGACCAGCGCGAGGCACTGGCGCGGTGCAACGCCTGCCCGGTACGGGCCCAGTGCCTCGAGTATGCGGTCGTCAACCGCGAGCAGTACGGCATCTGGGGTGGGACCCGTGAGCAGGAGCGACGCCGGCTGATGCGCGACCGTCGCCGCTACGCCGCCTGATCCGTTCCTGGTTCGCGCGCCCCCGCGCGGGCTGATCTCCACGTCACAGCCACCTGGTAGAACATGCGTTCGAGGAACGTGTGTTTGACATCCACCGCACGGTGGACCGACCAGGAGGCGCGCCCGTGGCGGCCAGGGCGACGCAGTTCGGTTTCGAACAGCTCGGCATGCCGTTGTTCGACACCACCTTCGTGGTGCTCGATCTCGAGACGACCGGGTTGCAGCCGGGACGCGACCGCATCACCGAGGTGGGTGCGGTCAAGGTCCGGGGCGGTGACGTCCTGGGCGAACTGCGGACCTTCGTGCACCCGGGTCGACCGATTCCGCCGGCCGTGACGGCGGTGACCGGGATCACCGACGCGATGGTGCGTGACGCCCCGCCGGTCACGACCGTCGTGCCGGTGCTGCGGGAATTCCTCGGCGATGCCGTGTTCGTGGCCCACAACGCCCGGTTCGACCTGTCGTTCCTGCGTGCCGCGTGGGCCGACACGGGAGCCGGGGGCTACAACCCGGTCGTGGTGGACACGGCCCGGCTGGCGCGGCGGCTGCTGCACGACGAGGTCCGCAACTGCCGGCTCGAGACCCTCGCGCGGCACCTGCGCGCCCGCACGATGCCCGAGCACCGCGCCCTCGCCGACGCCCGCGCCACCGTCGACGTCCTGCACGGGCTCATCGAACGCGCCGGAACCCTCGGTGCGGTGACACTCGAGGATCTGCGCGACCTGTCACGCTCGACCTCCGACAAGGCGTTCCGTCGCATCGACCTGGTCCGCGACGCACCCGCCGCCTGCGGGGTCTACCGGTTCCTCGACGCCCGCGACGAGGTCCTCTACGTCGGCAAGGCGACCGACCTGCGAAGTCGGCTGCGCACGTACTTCGGGCAGGACCGCCGGCGTCGCGTCGCCGACCTGGTCCGCGAGACGGCCCGGGTGAGCTGGTCCCCCACCGAGACCCTCCTCGAGGCCGAGGTGCGCGAACTGCGCGAGATCCACGCCCACCGGCCCCGCTACAACCGCCGCTCGACCCGCCCCGAGGCCGCCGTCCACGTCGCCCTGACCCGCGAGGCGTTCCCTCGGCTGTCCGTGGTGCGTGCGCCGGGCAGCAACCACCTGCGCACCCTCGGCCCCCTCCCCTCCCGCGCCGCCGCACAGCAGCTGGTGGACGCCCTGCAGGACGCCTATCCCCTGCGGACGTGCACACCGCGACTGCGGCGGGCCCAGGACCACCCCGCGTGCGTGCTCAAGGACCTCGGCCGCTGCGGGGCGCCGTGCGACGGCACCCAGTCGGCTGCCGCCTACGACCGCGTGGTCGCCGAGGTCGAGGCCGCGTGGGACGACCCGACGGACCTGCTCGCCCGCCTGCGTTCCCGCATGCTCCGCTACGGCCGCGACGGACGCTTCGAACGGGCCGGCGAGGTCCGGGCACGGCTGCACGCCGCCGCTCGTGCCGTGCACGGCTCCCGGGCCCGAGCCGCGCTCGCGGCCGTCGACGAACTGGTCGTGGGCATCGACACGGCGGACGCCTGTGAGGTCGCCGTCATCCGACGTGGTCGTCTGGCTGGCAGCGGCCGCCTGCCACGCCGCAGCGACGACACGACGGTGGTCGCGTGGTTACGGCAGGCCGACCTCGACGCCTGTTCCGGTCCCCCGAGCCGCGACGACGCCGAGGAAGTGGCGCTCGTGCTCGGTTGGCTCGAACGGCCGGGCGGCCGCGTCGTGGCCGCCACCGGCTCGTGGGCGCTGCCGGTCGCCGGCGGCGCGCCCCTGGCAGACGCCGTGGAGGAAGCACGACGTCTCGGCCGCCAGCTCCGGCGCGACCGGCAGGTGCTCGAGGGTGCCAAGGTGGTCCGGCGCGCGGAGCCGCCGCCACCCGCTCACGCCAGCGAGAACCAGCGACTCCACGCATCGGGGAGCTCAGCGAGGACGCCTGGCTCGCGGCCCAGCCAGCTCAGCCGCACGCGGTAGCGGCCCGGCTCCACGCGTGGGCCCGGCGGCTCGCCCGCCCACCCCGGCACCAGGGGCCCGGCCGTCTGGTTCCAGTACGTGGGCGAGACCAGCATCTGTCCGGGCAGCCAGCGATCGATGGCGGGTCCCTCGCTCGTGCGTCGCACGGTGTCCTCGGCCACCACGCGGTGGTACTCGTCGCGCACGCTGAGCACGTACCGCTGCCAGCCGGGATAGTGGTGCTCGACGAACCGGTCGCCGGCGTTGTGCGCCGTGACGGTGATCCGCACGGTCTCGCCGGCCGCGTAGGCGGCACGTTCCACCAGGACGCTGGTCTCGAATCCGGCGAAGGGCTCGAGATCGATCCGGAACGGCCGGTCGGCCTCGTCCTGGCTCACGCCACGACCGAACCCGGCGCCAGGTCACCGTCCACCTCGAGCAGGCGGACCGTTCCGTCCGGCTCGAGACCGCCCAGCACCAGGAACTCGCTGGCGAAGCCCGCGATCCGTTTCCGACCGAGGTTCACGGCGCCGACGACCTGCCTCCCGACCAGGTCGTCGGCGGCGTAGTTGGTGATCTTCGCGCTGGTACGCAGCGTGCCGACCAGTGGACCGAAGTCGACGGTCAGCTTCCAGGCCGGCTGGCGGGCCTCGGGGAACGGCTCGACGTCCAGTACCCGTCCCACCCGCAGGTCCAGTGCGAAGAAGCCCTCGGCACCGATCACGTCCTTGGGCGGCAACTGGGCGGGGTCGTACGGACGCGCGACGCCGTCGATCCGGTGCCCCTCAGCCACGGTGTCCTCCTGCGGCCAGTTCCTTGGTGCGCGTCACCCACCGGTCACGCAGGTCGCGGGCGGCGCCGGACGCGAGCGTCTCGCGGGCGAGCGCGACGCCGCCGGCCATGTCGGTGACCCGGTCGGCGGCGTAGAGCGCGGCGGCCGCGTTGAGCGCGACGATGTCGGCCGGCGCACCGGTCTCACCCGCGAGGACGGCATCCGCGATGGCGACGTTGCGTTCGACCGAGCCGCCGTGCAGGGCCTCGAGGTCGGCCCGGTCGATGCCGAGGTCGGCGGGATCGAGTTCCCACTGCTCCACCGCGCCGTCGCGGACCTCCCACACCTGGCTCGGACCGGTGGTGCTCAGCTCGTCGAGGCCGTCGTCGCCGCGGAACACCAGCGCATGACGCTTCCCGAGGCGGGCGAGGGCGTCGGCCATGACCGGAGCGAGGCGCGCGTCGCTGACCCCGACGACCTGGTGCGGCGCCCCGGCCGGGTTCGACAACGGGCCCAGGACGTTGAACGCCGTCCGGATGCCGAGCTGCACCCGCACCGGCGCGACGTGGCGCATCGCCGGGTGGAACGAGCGGGCGTACAGGAAGCCGATGCCGAGTTCCCGGACGCACGTCGCGACGGCGGCCGGAGGCAGCTCGATGGCGACCCCCCAGGCCTCGAGCAGGTCCGCGCTGCCGCACACCCCCGACGCCGCCCGGTTGCCGTGCTTGGCGACGGGTTGACCGGCGGCTGCGGTCACCACGGCGGCGATGGTGGAGATGTTGAACGTGTTGGCGCCGTCGCCCCCGGTTCCGCAGGTGTCGACGAGCGTGTCGACGACGGCCGGATCGAGGTCGATCGGCTCGGCCTCGGCCAGCATGACCCGCACGAAACCGGCCACCTCGCTCGCCGACTCGCCCTTGGCGCGCAGCGCCACCAGCAGCCCGGCCACCTGGGCCGGCTCGGCCTCGCCACGCCAGATCGTGCCCATCACGCGGGCCGCGAGCTCTTCGTCGAGGTCCTCGCCGTGGAGCAGGCGTGTCAGCACCTCGGACCAGCGGAACGGCTCGTCGGTCACGGGCGAGACCCCTTGTCGGCGACGATGATCGATCCGCGACGGTAGCGCCGAGGCCGAGGTCCCCGGAAGCGCAGCGGCCGGCCCTGGTAGCTTCCGCGCGGGCGTTCGGCCGCGATCTCGCGCGGCCAGCACGTGGGAGGATCCGTGGAGGGGGCACATCTGCTGGTCGTCGACGACGAGCCGGAACTCACCCGCCTCGTCCGACGGAACCTCGAGCAGGCCGGCTTCACCGTCCGCACCGCCGCCGACGGCGAGGAGGCGGTCGAGCTGCTGCGACAGCGTCGCCCCGACCTGCTGCTGCTCGACGTGCTGATGCCCCGGCTCGACGGCTGGGGTGTGCTCGCCGAGCTTCACCGGCACGAATCACTTCGCGACCTGCCGGTGGTCATGCTCACGGCGCTCTCGGGTGAACGCGACGTCATCCGCGCGCACCTGTCCGGCGCGGTCCGGTTCCTCACCAAGCCGTTCGATCTCGAGGGCCTGCTCGCCACGATCCGCGAGGCGTTGGCCCCCGAGTCGGACGAGCAGCGCCTCGCGCGGCGGCAGCAGGTTCGCGGTTTCGTCCAGCGACTGGCCGAACTCGACGCCGGCCGGGAGGCGTCCGGTCCGCGCGTCACCCTGTCACGGCTCGAGTCGCCACCGCGTCCGTCGACCGGGCACGAACGAGGGTTGGCGTTGCTCGACAGCCTCACGCCGCGCCAACGCGAGATCGCGCGGCTGCTGGCGGCAGGCGTCGAGGCCCGGACCATCGCGGATCGGCTCGGAACCTCCCGCAGCAACGTCTACGCCGCCCGGAAGCGGATCGCGCACCACCTCGGGGTGGATCCCGACGAGGTCGGGAGCAGCGTGCGCGCGATCGAACCGAACGGCTGAGCGACGGCTCAGCCCGCCGGCGGCGACTCGGCGAGCGCGGCGGCGACCTGCCTGGCGGTTCCTCCCGAACCGCCGTAGGGCGGCGGCTCCTGCCCCACGAGCTCCCTGACCTTGCTGGAGAGCTCGAAGGGATCGACGGGCTTGAGCATCGTCGCGTTGGCGCCGGCCCAGTCCGCCAGCCAGGCGTCCTGCTTGCGCGACGTCATCACCAACGACGGCAGCGGCGCGAACCCCTCGAGGGCGGCCTGCTGGCGCAGGTCGTAGAGGATCGCGAAGCCCCCGCGTGGCTGCAGGTCGCCGTCGATCACCACGACGTCGTAGGCGTCGCGCTCCCGCAGCAGCTCCTGCCGGGCATGCTCACCGCTGTCGGACTCCGTGACCTCGGCGTCGGCGTGCAGCTGCAGGGCACTGACGGCCCGCAACCGCTCCCCGACGTTCTCGGCAACCACCAGGACACGCACGCCGGCTTCCATTTCCTCGTTCTACGACAGGTCGTGGGCTACCACGCAACCGTACCCCGCCGCCGGCCGGAGCTGCACCGCCCGACCGGCTGCGCCGCCTACCGTGGGGGACATGTCCGAGCGCGTCTACCTCGACCATGCCTCCGCCTGGCCGCTGCGGCCCGAGGCCCGCCAGGCGTGGACGGACGCCGCCGCGCTGGTCTGGGCCGATCCCACACGCTCGCATCGGGAGGGCCGCACGGCGCGCGACCTGCTCGACCGCGCGACGGTGACGACCGCAGCGGCGCTGGGTGCCGACGAAGGTTCGCTGGTGTGGACCTCCGGTGGGACCGAGGCCGTCCACCTCGCCGTGCTCGGCGCGGCCAGAGCGGCTGAACGACGCGGCGAGCCCCGCACCCACCTGGTCTGCAGCGCCGTCGAGCACTCGTCGGTCCTTCGCGCCTGCGAACGGCTGCGCGACGAACACGGCTACACCCTGGACGTGGTCGGCGTCGACGGGGCGGGCCTCGTCGACCCCGACGCGGTCGCGGCGCTGGTCGGCGACCGGACGCTCGCCGTCCACGTCCAGCACGCCAACCACGAGGTCGGCGCGATCCAGCCCACCAACGAGATCGCGCACGTCTGCCGGCGCGTCGGGGCGTTGCTGCACGTCGACGCCTGCCAGACGGTCGGACAGCTCGGCGTCACGCTCGAGCAACTCGGCGCCGACCTGCTCTCCGCCTCGGGCGCGAAGTTCGGCGGTCCCGCAGGCACCGGACTGCTCGCTGTCGGCCGGCGTGGTCGCGTGCATGCGCTCCTCGAGGGCGACGAGCGGCAACGTCGTCGGCGCTCCGGCGCGCTGGACGTCGCCGGCATCGCCGCCACGGCGGTGGCGCTCGAGGTCGCGCGCGCCAACCTGCAGACCGAACGCTCCGCCCGCGAGCTCGTGCGCCGCCATCTGCGGCGGCGGCTTCCCGAAGCCGTGCCCGACGTGCAGGTGCACGGCCCCCTTGCCGACGCGCACCCCGGGATCGTCGCCGTCAGCGCCCTCTACGTCGACGGGGAGGCGCTCGTCAGCCGGCTGGACGAAGCCGGCTACGCGCTGCATTCGGGGTCGTCGTGCGCGTCGACGTCGGGCGAACCGTCACACGTGTTGATGGCGATGGGGGTGCTGACCCACGGTCACGTCAGGATCTCGATCGGTCCCGACCTGGACGTGGCCGGCGCTGATGCCTTCGTCGCCGCCTATGCCGAGGTGGTCGAGCGCCTGCGAAGATCGTCCGGCCCGAGGAGGAGCTGACGTGTCGCGAGCCTCCCAGCAGCAGACGATCGTGGTGCCGATCGCCAACCCGGCATCGGTGCGTCCCCTGCTCGCGATCGCCGCCGCGCTGGCGAGCGAGGGCGAGACGCTCGTGCCGGTGACCGTGGTGCGCCCGAACGCCTCGCGCGACGAGCGCGACCTCGCCCACCGCGGCCTCGACCTCGCCGGGGAAGCGGGCGCGGCATCCGGCGCGAGCGTGCGCGGCCGCGTGGTGGAGGCGGACGACCCTGCCGTGGGCGTGCTCGGCGCCGTCGCCGAGGAAGCCGCCGCGCTGGTCGTCATGGGCTGGCGCGGGCAGAGTTCGACCACCAACGTCTTCGGGCGGATGCTCGACACGATCGTGGGCCGCTCGGCCGCACCGCTCGCCGTCGTGCGCATGGGCGCGGTCCCGTTCCGGCGGGTCCTGCTGCCGATCAGTGCCGATCACCTCCTGCCCGGTGGCGACCGTGGCCTCGGCCTCGCCACCCGGCTGGCCCAGTGCCTCGATGCCGCCACGCCGGAACCGGTCACGGTCCTGCGCACGGGCGCGCGTGAGATGCAGCTGCCGGCTGCGCTCGGACGCTTCGGCGACCGCGTCCATCACGACCCGCGCCGCACCGACCAGGCCGTCGCCGCCTTCGCGCGTCCTGAGGACGTCATCGTGGCGGCGGTGGCGCCCACCGTCTCGGGGTTGCGCGCCGCTACGACCCATCTCGCCTGGGCCGCTCCGGACGCCACGCTGGTCGTCGCCATCGACGTCGGCCCGACCCGGGAGGAGGGCCTCGCTGAGGCGGTCCACGCCGCCGGCGAGCCCGCGCCCGCCACCGCCCCGCAGGGGCAACGGCCGGTGCGCGTCATCGTGACCGCACGACTGCTGGACGACGACGTTCGTCCCGACGACCTGGCCTGGGTCCTGCAGGCCGCCGGCGACACCGACCAGGTCATGGCGTGGTGGCCGGCGGGGGACCCCCACCCCCACGTTCGGGCGACGGTGACCGTCATGGCACCCACGGTCAACGCCGCCATCTCCGCGGTGATGGTGGCCGTTCACGACGCACCCGTGTTCCGGGGCGCCGAGATCAGCTACGACCTCGATCGCTCACGCGGCGGCCGGTGACGGCGTCGGCCGGGCCGCGGATAGCCTCGGCGGGCAACGACCAGCGACCGAGAGCCGTCCGATGTCTGAGCTTCCCACCAGCGACGACGCCGTCGAAGTGGACGCGACCGGCCTCAGCTGCCCGATGCCGGTGATCGAGCTGGCCAAGGCGATCGACAAGGTCGCGGTCGGTCGGTCCGTCCGCCTGCTGGCCACCGACCCGGCAGCGAAGGTCGACGTCCCGGTGTGGTGCCGCATGCAGCGCCAGGAGTTGCGCGCACAGGAGGAGCGGGATCGCGTCTGGCACTTCGAGGTCCGCCGGGTCCACTGACCGGCGCCGTCAGCGGCCGCGGGCACAGGCGCGCGCGATCAGACCGGCGGTGATCCGCGACTCGTCGTGGGGATCACGACCGGCGAGGTACTGCTGCAGACCCTCGAGATCGACCAGGAGGCGTCCTCGCAACCAGAGCGGGTCGGGCGGGTCGGTGCCGGCGTCGGCGCCGGCGGCCTCGGCTGCCGCGACCGGGAGCCCCTCCAGCAATCGGACCACGTCGGGCTCGGCGCCGATCGGCACGCGGCACAGACGACCCCCGTTGCCCCACCTGAGGGCGAGTCGGTCCCAGACCTGCTCGTAGCAGGACCAGGCGGCCTGCGACCCCAGGGCGTCGAGGTCCGCACCCGTCTCGTCGCGGATGGCCGCGACGATCAGGGCGTGCAGCGACTCGGTCCAGGCGTAGCGTGCGCCGTCGGGATCGGCGAGCGTCCTCACGAGCTGCCCGTGACGGCCGCCGGTGGCGCGTTCCACCCGCAGCACGACGGCGTCACGCACCCCGGCGTGCCAGCCGCCGACCAGGACGTCGTTCCAGCCCGACTCGTCGTCCATGCGCGCCTCACGTGTCCGCGCTGCTCCCGCAGGAGACCCTAGCGGTGGCACACGGCCACCGGCCCAGCGGCCATGGTCAAATGACCCACTACATCGCTAGGCTGCCCGACCACGGAAGCGTCCAGACCGCGGGCCCGGCCGGTCGTCGACCAGTCGAGGAGCCCGCCATGACGACATCCGAATCGACCGCGACCGCCCGCGATCCCGCGGACGTCGAGGCGGTCCCGTCGCCCCCCGAGGCGTCGTCGCCGTTCCAGTGCGTCGCCTGCGGGATGGCGCTCGAGGAACCCGGCTGTTGCTCGTTCACCTGCGTCAGCACGGCCCGGCGCGAACTCGAGGACAACGTCGCCCGCCTGCGTCAGCTGCAGTTGCACGACGGACCCGCGGCGACCCGGACCCGCTTGGTCGAACGCAACGGCCGCCTGACGGCAGCGTTGATGGGCTGGCGCCAGTAGTACCGCCGCACTCAACGTGGCCGTTCGGTCTCGTGACGATTGCTCGTGACCACGGCGTGGTGCAATCCCATCCAGGTGGTCTTCGACCACGGGTACAACGCCACGGGAACGATCGCGTTGAGCGCGAGTCCGGCGACGAGCAGCGCGGTCCACGGCACATCGGGCCAGGTCATCACCATCCCGCCGACGAACACCAACCCGAAGATCGCCTCGGTGATCCCCAGTGCGACGACCATCGCGCCGAGCCAGTAGCCGTCCTCACGCTCGAACTCGAGGTCGCAGGTCGGGCACCGTTCGCGCAGCGTGAAGAAGCCGGTGAACAGCTCCCCGGTGCCGCAGATCGGGCACCGCATCTGCAATCCGCGGCTGAGCGCCTTGCCGTCCACGTGCCCGCCTCCCGCGATGTTCCACCAGTCGTGACGGTACCGCTGGTTTCGTGGCAGGAGCAGCGCAGGGCGCGTCGAGGCCCTTCCTCGCCTGCGCGTCGTCAACGCCTGCGGCCTTGACGCCATACTCGTGGGGGGGTATGTTGGTTGATACCCCCCACGAGTATGAACGGACTTTGAACATGGACGGCCACGGCCATGGCGGCGAACACGCCCACCTGCACCATGAGACCCATGATGACGGTCCAGGCGGTCACGGCGATCACGCTGCGCTGTTCCGAGACCGGTTCTGGCTGACGCTGCTGCTCACGATCCCGGTGGTGATCTGGTCGCACCACGTGCAGGAGCTGCTCGGCTACACCGCCCCGCGGGGCCCGGGCGCGGAGCTGATCGGACCCGTGCTCGGTTCGGTCATCTTCTTCTACGGCGGCTGGCCGTTCCTGACCGGCGGGCTGGACGAGGCGCGCGGTCGTCAGCCGGGGATGATGCTGCTCATCTCCATGGCGATCACGGTCGCCTACGTCGCCTCGATGGCGACCTCGCTGGGCCTGTTCTCGCAGGAGGTGTGGTGGGAGCTGTCCCTGCTCATCGCGATCATGCTGCTCGGGCACTGGGTCGAGATGCGCGCCATCGGGCAGGCGCAGGGGGCACTGGCCGCGTTGGCCGAGCTGCTCCCCGACGACGCCGAGATCGTCCACGACGACGGCAGGGTCGAGCGTGTCGCCGCCAGCTCGCTGACGGAGGGCGACGTGATCCTCGTGCGGCCGGGCGCACGGATCCCCGCCGACGGGGAGGTGGTGGACGGCGCCGGCGACGTGGACGAGTCCATGATCACCGGCGAGTCCACGCCGGTGTCCCACACGGTCGGCGACCGGGTCGTGGCCGGCACGGTTGCGACCGACGCGAGCCTGCGGGTCCGCGTGACCGCGACCGGTGAGCAGACCACGCTGGCTGGCATCCAGCGCATGGTCGCCGACGCCCAGGCGTCCCGATCCCGGACCCAGGTGCTCGCCGACCGTGCCGCGGCGCTGCTGTTCTACGTCGCGCTGGCCGCCGGCGCGGTCACGGCGCTGGTGTGGGTCGCGTTCGGACAGCCCGCGTTCGCGCTCGACCGGACCGTCACCG
The DNA here is from genome assembly GCF_041821025.1 of Egicoccus sp. AB-alg6-2. Taxonomy (NCBI): domain Bacteria; kingdom Bacillati; phylum Actinomycetota; class Nitriliruptoria; order Egicoccales; family Egicoccaceae; genus Egicoccus; species Egicoccus sp. AB-alg6-2. Next base: position 160,690 of record NZ_JBGUAY010000005.1, read on the forward strand.
TGCTGATCATCGCCTGCCCGCACGCACTCGGGCTCGCGATCCCGCTCGTGACGGCGATCTCGACCACCAAGTCGGCCCGCTCCGGGGTGCTGGTCAAGGACCGGCTCGCGCTGGAACAGGTCCGCACCGTCGATGCGGTCCTGTTCGACAAGACCGGCACGCTCACCCGCGGCGAGCACGTGGTCACCGACATCGCCACGGCCGAGAACGCCGACGAGGATCAGCTGCTGCGGCTGGCCGGTGCGGTCGAAGCCGACTCCGAGCACCCGCTCGCACGCGCCGTCCACGCCCACGCCCGCCGGCAGCTCGGCCCGCTACCTACCGCCGGCGGGTTCCGATCCATGACCGGCCGCGGCGTCGAGGCCGAGGTCGATGGCGCGGCCGTCGCGGTCGGTGGACCGGCGCTGCTGCGCGAACGCGACCTGCAGGTCCCCGACGGACTCGCCGAGCGGACCCGGGCCTGGGCCGAACGCGGCGCTGCCGTCCTGCACGTCGTCCGTGACGGGCAGGTCATCGGCGCCCTGAGCCTCGAGGACGAGGTCCGCGAGGTCTCCCGCCAGGCCGTCGACGACCTGCACGCTGCCGGCGTCAAGGTCGTGATGATCACCGGTGACGCCCGCCAGGTCGCTGACGCGGTCGCGGCTGAGCTCGACATCGACGAGGTGTTCGCCGAGGTCCTGCCCGAGGACAAAGACGCCAAGGTCGCCGAGCTGCAGGCCCGCGGCCTGACCGTGGCCATGGTGGGCGACGGCGTCAACGACGCGCCGGCCCTCGCACGTGCCGACGTCGGGATCGCCATCGGCGCCGGCACCGACGTCGCGGTCGAGTCCGCCGGGATCGTGCTCGCCTCCGACGATCCGCGCGGCGTCGTGGCGGTCCGGCGGCTGTCGGCGGCCAGCTACCGCAAGATGGTGCAGAACCTGTGGTGGGCCGCCGGCTACAACCTGGTCGCCATCCCGCTCGCCGCAGGCGTGCTCGCCCCGATCGGATTCGTCCTGCCCATGGCGCTCGGCGCGGTGCTGATGAGCACCTCGACGATCATCGTCGCGCTCAACGCCCAGCTGCTGCGACGCGTCCGACTGACCGCCGCCTGACGGGCACGGGTACGCGATCGGTGGACGACGAAGACGGCCGCCTCACGGCGGCCGTCTTCGCGTTTGCGGATGAGGTCAGAAGGTGGCGCTGTCGCCGCAGGCGCACGATCCGGAGGCATTGGGGTTGTCGATCGAGAACCCGGAGGCCTCGAGCGATTCCTTCCAGTCGATGACCGCACCCGACAGGTACGGGGTCGACATCTTGTCCATCCGGATGCGGATGCCGTGCTGCTCCTCCTCGACGTCACCGTCGAGCTGACGGTCGTCGAAGAACAGGGCATAACGGAAGCCGGCGCAACCGCCGGCCTGCACCGCCACGCGAAGCGCGATGTCGTCGACGTCGGGCTGGTCGGCGAGGAAGCTGCGCACCTTCTCGGCGGCCGTCTCGGTGAGGACGACCGAGCTCTCGACGGTGTCGGTGCTCACGGCATTGCTCCTGTGTCGAACTGGTTCGGTGCCGGCCGGTCGAAGGCGGGCATCGGGGCCACCGAGTGTATCGGGTGGCGCACGGTCCTCAGCGGAGCGTGTCGACGTGCCGCTGGGCCACCTCGACGAGCGCGGCGGCCGCGTCTTCGGCCTCGGCCACACCGGCGAGGCCCTCGCCCAGGTCTGGCAGGGCGTGGCAGGCGACCCCGAGCCGTGTCGCCGTGTCGAGGGTGCGCCGGCCCACGGCACCGGCGGGCGATGCGGCGACGAGCACTAGGTCCGACGCCGCGATCGCCGCATCGACGCGCTGGAGGTCCCACAGCACGTCGGCTCCGCGCACCAGGTCGGCCCCGAGGGCGGCCGCCAGCCCGAAGGCGAGTCCACCACCCGCCCCGCTGCCGGGCTGGACGACCGCTGCCGACGCCTGCAGGTCCCGGCTCGCCACCTCGGCCCAGGCGTGCAGCCCGGCCGTCAGCGACTCGGCCTCCCCACCGCCGATCTCGACGTCGGCGGCGAGGTGCTCGGGCGCCTCCAGCAGCGTCGCGTCGTGCTCGGTGAGCACCTGCACGTCGACACCGGACCAGTCCTGTGACCAGCCGGGCTCGACGGCACGGACCCGTGGCAGGTCCGACGCGCCGATCTTGAGCCCGGAGCCGTCCTCGACACGCAGACGCCACCCCAACGCCGTCAGCGCGCCCGCGCCGCCATCGACCGCGGCCACCTGTGCGACGTCGACGAGGATCCGGCGGGCGTCGGCGTCGCGGGCGGCCTGGAGCAGTTCGCCCACCCCGTAGGTCGTGGCGAGTCCGACCGAGGCGCTACCTCCCGGCGCCAGCGCGCCGGCGGCGACGCGTGCGGCCTCGACGAGCGCGGTGCCGTCCTCACGGAGCAGGAGCGCCGCCTCCACCGGATGCCCGTGCGGCCCGGCGGCCTCGGTGACGAGCCAGGTGTCGTCCGGTCCCGCGAGCGTCTCGAGCACACCGGGGCCGCCGAGCGTGACGGGGAGCGCAACCACGTCGTCGGCGGGCGCGTGCCGTCGCCACACGCCACGAACCAGCGAGGCGACCGCGGGCGCCGCGACGCCGGGCGTGGGTTCGGCCACGACCAGGACCTGCACGCCCGCCTCCTCACCGTCGTCGACGCGGCGGGAGCCTACTTGCCCTCGACATGGCGATCGGCGCCGGTTCCGGTACCCTGCCGCAGTAATGGTCACCTTGACCACAACTGACCGGGGCGCCGAGGAGGCCGTCCTCGGCGAGAGGACTGATCGTGACCGCTCCGCGCCCTGCGGCGGCTCCTGCCCGCAACACGAGTTCTACGCCCACCATCCCGCTGGGCTCGCCGCTGCTGTTGCTCGGACGTGGCGCGGATCCGGCCACCGAGCGCGGCGTGGTCTGCGCCGGGGACCTGCCCGCCGCCGATGACCCGACCCTGGTCGACCGCGCCCGCCGCGCGAAGGACACCCTGGGCGACCAGGCCATGATCCTGGGCCATCACTACCAGCGCGACCAGGTGATCGAGTTCGCCGACGCGCGTGGCGACTCCTTCGAACTGTCCAGGCAGGCATCGGTCGCGCAGGCGCCCTTCATCGTGTTCTGCGGAGTGCACTTCATGGCGGAGTCGGCCTCGGTGCTCGGCCGTGACGACCAGACGGTGATCCTGCCGGACCTGGCTGCCGGTTGCTCCATGGCGGACATGGCCGAGGGACACCAGGTGGTCGACGCCTGGGCGCGGCTCGAGCGAGCCGGCGTCGCGGAGCAGACGGTGCCCCTGACGTACATGAACTCCACGGCAGCGATCAAGTCGTTCTGCGGCGAGCGGGGCGGCGCCATCTGCACCTCGTCCAATGCCCCCGCGGCGATGCGCTGGGCGTTCGAGCAGGCGCCCGCCGCCGGGGGCAAGGTGCTGTTCCTGCCCGACCAGCACCTCGGCCGCAACACCGCCGTCCTGGGGCTCGGCCTGGCACTGGACGACTGCGTCGTCTACGACCCGTGGCAGCCCGACGGTGGGCTCACCGACCAGCAACTGCGCGACGCGCGTGTCCTGCTGTGGAAGGGGCACTGCTCGGTGCACGCGCGGTTCCAGCCCGAGATGGTGGGCCGGATCCGCGACGAACTGCCGGGCGTCGAGGTCCTGGTGCACCCCGAGTGCCGCCACGAGGTGGTGCTCGAGGCCGACCGCGTCGGCTCGACCGGGCAGATCATCCGCTGGGTCGAGGAAGCACCGGCCGGCGCGCGCATCGCCATCGCCACCGAGCTCAACCTCGTCAAGCGGCTCGGTCAGGAGCATCCCGACAAGGACATCGTCTTCCTCGACGACACGGTCTGTTTCTGCGCCACGATGAACCGCATCGACCTGCCGCACCTGGTGTGGGTCCTCGAGGCACTGGTCGACGGCGAGGTGGTCAACGAGGTCCGGGTCGACGCGGACACCCGGCACTGGGCCCGCGTGGCGCTCGAGCGCATGCTCGCCCTGCCCGGGGACGGAGCGTCGCTCACCGCCGCGGGCGCCAGCGTCGGCTGACACCGGCTCCCGCGGCGCGCCGGCGCACCGACCCTCAGAGTCCGAGAATGGTGCGCACGAGTCGGTCGCGGACACGGTCGGGCAGTACGGCGTGCGCAGCCCGGAGCACCGCGACCTCCGGGCCGACGCGATAGCGCGTCCGCGGTCGGCGTACGCGCAGGGCGCGGCCGATGGCTTCGGCGACCAGGCCCGGCGGATGCATCCGGTCCTCGAGGGCCTCGATGATCGACAGCGACCGGTCGTAGGCGGATCGCTTCGTGCTGCCCGCGCGTAGTTGGCGCAGGTCCTCCTCGGCACGACGCCAGATCTCGGAGCGGATGCCGCCCGGCTCGACGAGGACCACCTCGACGCCGTCGGCCGCGACCTCCGCACGCAGCTGGTCGCTGACGGCGGACAGCGCCTGCTTGCTGGCCTGGTACCAACCGGTGCCGGGAGCGCCGAGGTGCACGATCCCGGAGCTGACGTTGACGATCCTGCCGCCGCCGCGGCGGCGCATGGCCGGCAACACGAGGCGCGCGAGATCGAGCGGCGCCAGCACCATCACCTCGAACTGCGCCCGCGCGGCGGCTCGGTCGACGTCCTCGATGAGCCCGGCGTTGAAGTAGCCGGCGTTGTTCACCAGGCCGTACCACGGTCGCTGGCCCACCGCGCTGGCGCACGCGTCCGGGTCGGCGAGATCGAGGTGCAGGGTCTCGATCGGCGTCCCCTGATCGTCGGCTGCGGACCGGATCCGCTCGCCGGCGGCGTCGTCACGAACGGTTCCGGTCACTGCGAAGCCGAGCTGCGCCAGGTGCAGCGCCGTGGCACGGCCGATCCCCGAGCTGACGCCGGTCACCAGCACCTCGGGGGCGTTCATGGGCTCTCCTCCAGCGTCCATGCCGAGGATGCGGCGACGACACCCGGCGTGCCTCGTCGCTTGCCGCCGAACGTCACCGGGCCACGTCCAGTCCGGCCAACCAGGGCCGGTGGGCCGGTCCCGGCCCTCTCCCCCGCTCCCGGTCGTGTCTAGCGTGGGTGGCGACGTCACGAGGTCTACCGCTGGGCACCTTCACCAACGTGTGGCACCGTGCCCGCGACCGTGCCTCGGCACTGCGGGAACGGCTGCCACCTCGCGCCCGCAACCTCCTGGAACGGCTGCTCGACCGCGACCTGATCGCACAGGCCAGCAGCCTCGCGTTCTTCGGCCTCGTGTCGGCGCTGCCCCTGCTCATGCTGACCTTCGCCCTGGTCGCCGCCGTCGCGGGCGAGGACACCCTGCAGCAGTTCGTCGAGCAGGCGGGCTCGGAAGGTCCCGAGGGCAGTGCGCAGTTCCTCGAACAACTCGCGGGCAGCGGTGGCTCCTTCACCTTGGCGACCGTCGTCTTCACGCTGTGGCCCGCCACCGCCTACGGCGGTGGGCTCCGGCGCGCGCTGCTGCGCGCGAGCGGTGACGAGGAGACGGCGGCCGGGATGCGGGGCCGTGCACGAGCCCTGGGCCTGGTGCTCCTGCTCCCCGCGCTGATGCTGGCCGGGCTGCCGCTGGTGTTCGTGCTGTCCCATCTCTCGGGCGACGGGTTGCTCGCCACGGTGCTGGCCTGGATCCTGGCGCTCGGCGGCGCGACCGTGCTGGGCGGGGCCATCACCGCGGTGCTGTACCAGGCGTTCGCACCGGCCGACCTCGGCTGGCGCGGCACGGCGGCCGGTGCGCTGCTGACCTCGGCGACGACGGCGGTGTTCTCCGTCGGGTTCGTCGTCTACCTGCAGGTCGCCGACACCGAGGACCGCTTCGGCGGCGGAACCATCGCCGTGGTCGTCATGCTCGGCCTGTGGTTGTTCGTCGCGAACGCGTTGTTGCTCGCCGGCTACCAGGCCGTCCTCGCCGTCGAGGAACACGGCTGACCGGCCTGTCCGGCCGTGCAGCGGCCGCCACCGCCTCGCGGGGATAGCGTGCGTCGGTCGCGGATCTGCCGCGCGGGACCGACAGGAACGAAGGTGGACAGCCTCGCTCGCTACCGCCGGGCGCTCGAAGGACTGCTGGGTGTCCCGGCGACCGAGGGCAACGCCGTCGAGGTACTCCGCGACGGCGTGGAGATCTTCCCGTCGATGCTCGACGCCATCGAACACGCCGAGCGGACCGTCGACCTGCTGACGTTCGTGTACTGGCAGGGTGAGATCGCCGAGCACTTCGCCAAGGCGTTGTGCCAGCGGGCGAAGGCCGGTGTGCGCTGCCGGGTCATCCTGGACGCCCTCGGCGCGCGCCACGTGCAGAACGACATCGTCGAGGCGATGGAGGACGCCGGCGTCCAACTCCACTGGTTCCGGCCGCTGCTGCCCGGCTCGGGTCCGGGCCATCGGACCCACCGCAAGGTGCTCATCTGCGACGAGCAGGTGGCGTTCACCGGGGGGATCGGCATCGCCGACGAATGGGACGGATCCAGCGACGACGCCTCCGGCTGGCGCGAGACGCAGATCCGTCTGCAGGGTCCGGTCGTCGACGGCCTGCGCGCCGCCTTCGCCGACGACTGGCTCGACGCCGAGTTCATGCTCTTCGACGAGCACGACCGCTTCCCCGACCAACCGCAGCACGGCGCCACGACGGCGATGGTGGTCCGCAGCGAATCGGAGCACGGCTGGTCCGACGGCGCGCTGCTTCGGCACGCCCTGCTGGAGTTGGCCCAGGAGCGGGTGCGCATCACGACGGCCTACCTCGCACCCAGCCAACCGATGCTGGACGCGCTCTGCCGCGCGGTCAGCCGTGGCGTCCAGGTCCAGATCCTGCACCCGGGTCCCCAGACCGACAAGGAGATCGCCCGCCTGGCCGCCGAGAACGTCTACGACGACCTGCTCTCGGGTGGCGTCGAGTTGTACGAGTTCCAGCCCACGATGCTGCACGCCAAGGTGCTGACCGTCGACAATCTGCTCGCGGTCGTCGGCTCCTCCAACCTCAACATGCGCTCGTTGTCGCACGACGAGGAGGTCGACGTCGTGCTGTTCGACGACGAGGTCACCGCGACCCTCGATGCGCACACGGACCAGGACCTGCAGCGGTGCGAGCGCGTCGACGAGTCCTGGAACGAGCGCAGCCCGGCCCGCTGGGCGCCCCAGAAGCTGGTCGGCCTCATCGATCACTGGACCTGAGCGCCGAGGAGCACAGGAGGGTCAGCCCTTCGGGTCGCGCTCGACGAACGGGGGCTTGACCACCTCGAAGGGCACCGGCGTCCCGCGGACGTCCACGACCACCCTCGTGCCGGCGTCGACGTCCCGCGCCAGCAGCGCCAGACCGATGCCGACGCCGGCGGTCGGCGAGAAGGATCCCGAGGTCACCCGCCCCACGTCGCGCTCGCCGGCCAGCACCCGCATACCGGCCCGCGGCGGGCGCCGGCCCTCGCCACGAAGACCCCACAGTCGCCGCTGCGTGCCGGCCTCCTCGGCGGCCACCAGCGCATCACGGCCGACGAAGTCGCCGCGGTCGAGCTTGACCGCCCAGCCCAGGCGCGCCTCGCCGGGAAGGACGTCGGTCGACAGGTCGTTGCCGTGCAGCGGGTAGCCCATCTCCAGGCGGAGGGTGTCGCGGGCGCCCAGGCCGCACGGTGTCGCGCCCGCATCGAGCATCGCCTGCCACACACCGGCGGCCAGGGGTCCGGGAACGACCAGCTCGGCGCCCACCTCGCCCGTGTAACCGGTCCGGCAGAGGTAGACGGAGCCGCCCGCCAACGGCACCTCCACGACGCCCAGATAGGGGACGTCCGTCGGGTCGAAGCCACTGCCCAGGGCCCGACACGCCACGGTCAGGGTGTCCAGCGAACGCGGCCCCTGGACGGCGACGATGGCCCATTCGGCGCTCTCGTCGACGACCTCGACGTCGCGGCCGCGGCCCTGCTCCCGCAAGCGGCCGACGACGGCGGCGGTGTTGGCCGCGTTCGGGACCGTCATCCAACGGTCGTCGGCGAGGCGGTAGACGATCAGGTCGTCGACGATCCCACCACGCTCGTCGCAGCACAGGGTGTACTGCGAGGTGCCGTCGTCGAGCCGCGCGGGGTCGTTGGTGAAGCTGGCGGCGATGGTGGCCTGCGCGTCGGGACCCTCGACGAAGACGGTGCCGAGGTGCGACACGTCGAAGACCCCGACGTCGGTGCGGACCGCCTCGTGCTCGGCCACCGTGCCGGTGAACTGCAAGGGCATGGACCAGCCCGCGAACGGGGCCAGCTTCGCGCCGCTGGCCACGTGGTGGGCCGTGAGCGGCGTGGGGCGCGGGTCGGTCACGAACATGCTCCTCGCGGCGTGCGGGGCGGTCACCGTAGCCCGCCCCGCGGCCGGGTCGTCGTCTGCAGGTGCCAGCGGCCGTCCGCTAGGTTCGGCGCCGACGCGCGCGTCAGTGCAACCGCTTCGCCGGACGCGGCCGAGCCCCGCCGCAGCGAGTTCGTGCTGACCCGAGCGCCCACCCGGGAAAGGCCCCCGCTTCTCCCGCCGACCGTCCCCCGCGGCGCCGACGACCATCGTGCCCGCGCACACGAGGAGATCCCCCACGTGGCCACCGAGGTCGAACTGCCCCAGCTGGGCGAGTCCGTCACCGAGGGCGTCATCACCGCCTGGCTCGTCGAGGTCGGTGACGAGGTCGACGTCGACCAACCGATCGTCGAGATCTCGACCGACAAGGTCGACACCGAGATCCCCTCCCCCGTCGCCGGCACCGTGCAGGAGCTGAAGGCGAACGTCGACGACACCATCGAGGTCGGCCAGGTCATCGCCGTCATCGGCGAAGGCGCCACCGGCGGCTCGGACGACGGCGGCGACGCCGGCGCCGACACGGACGCCGCCACCGGCGACGACCAGCAGGTGGCCCCCGAGCCCGAGCCCACCGAACAGGGCCAGGACGCGTCGGCGCAGGGCGCACCCGCCTCCGGCGGCGGCGAGTACGTCGGCGGCGCCGGCGGCACGCCGACCGGCCCGTCCGGCGGGGAACAGCCCTCCGGTGCGCGGATCCAGAGGGGCACCGACCACGACGTCGACCTCATCGTGCTCGGTGGGGGGACCGGCGGCTACTCGACCGCGCTGAGGGCCGCGCAACTCGGGCTCGAGGTCGCCCTCGTGGAGAAGGACAAGGTCGGCGGCACCTGCCTGCACTGGGGCTGCATCCCGACCAAGGCCGTGCTCCAGACCGCCGAGGTGGCCGAGACCGCGCAGGACGCCGCCGACTTCGGCGTCACGCTCGACTACCAGGGCATCGAGGTGAAGGCGCTCAACGCCCACAAGGACGCCGTGGTCGACAAGATGTGGAAGGGACTGCAGGGGGCGCTGAAGGGCCGCGGTGTCGAGACCGTCGCCGGCACCGGCAGGCTGACCGCGAAGGACACCGTCGAGGTCACCGGCGAAGGCGGCGAGACGCGCACCATCAAGGCGCCGGCGATCGTGGTCGCCACCGGCTCCGCCCCCCGCGAGCTGCCGTTCGCGAGGTTCGACGGCAAGCGCATCATCTCCTCGGACCACGCGCTCAACCTCACCAAGCTGCCGAAGAAGGCCATCGTCCTCGGCTCCGGCGCCGTCGGCATGGAGTTCGCGACCGCCTGGAACGCGTTCGGGGTCGAGGTGACGGTCGTCGAACTCGAGGACCGGCTGCTGCCGCTCGAGGACGCCGATGCCTCCAAGGAGATCGAGCGCGCGTTCCGCAAGCGTGGCATCACCGCGATGACGTCCGCGAAGTTGTCCGAGGTCAACGCCACCTCGCGCTCGGTGACCTGCAAGGTCGAGACGAAGAAGGGTGTCGAGGAACTGAAGGCGGACCTGCTGCTGGTCGCCGTCGGACGCCGCACGGTCACCGAGGACGCCGGGCTCGAGGACGTCGGGGTCGAGATCGACGAGCGCGGCTTCGTGGCCGTCGACGAGTACTGCCGGACCTCCGTCGAGGGTGTCTGGGCCGTCGGCGACGTGATTCCGACGCTCGGGCTGGCACACGCCTCGTTCGCCGAGGGCATGCTGGTCGCCGATCAGCTCGCCGGCCTCGAGGTCCTGCCCATCGACTACAAGGGCGTCCCACGCGTCACCTACTCCCACCCCGAGGTCGCGTCGGTCGGCTACACCGAGGCCCAGGCCAAAGACGCCGGCTTCGAGGTCGTGCTCGAGAAGTACCCGTTCCAGGCGCTGGGTCGTGCCGCCATGGTCAAGGCCACCGGCATGATCAAGCTGGTCGCGGAGAAGGACGACGACGCCGAGGGCGGCGCCGGCCGCGTCCTGGGCGTCCACATCGTCGGCCCGCGGGCGACCGACCTCATCGCCGAGGGCCAGCTGATCTACAACTGGGAGGCGCTGCCCACCGACGTGGCGCACCTCGTCCACGCCCACCCGTCGTTCAGCGAGGCGATCGGCGAGGCGCACCTCGCGCTGGCCGGCCGCGCGCTGCACGGCTGAGGCGACCAAGTCGTCCGTCGTCGTCGCGACGTCGGACCCACACCGCACAGGAGAGCACCCGTGGCCGAGGTGGAGCTGCCCCAGCTGGGCGAGTCCGTCACCGAGGGCGTCATCACCGCCTGGCTCGTCGAGGTCGGTGACGAGGTCGACGTCGACCAACCGATCGTCGAGATCTCGACCGACAAGGTCGACACCGAGATCCCCTCCCCCGTCGCCGGCACCGTGCAGGAACTGAAGGCGAACGTCGACGACACCATCGAGGTCGGCCAGGTCATCGCCGTCATCGGCGAAGGCGCCACCGGCGGCTCGGACGACGGCGGCGACGCCGGCGCCGACACCGACACGGACAGCGGCGACCAGGCCGCGGCGGACGACGAACCGACGGCCGACACCGAGCCGGAGGCAGACACCCAGCCGCCGGCGGAACCTGGACCGGCCAAGGCCGCGTCACCCAAGCCGGCACCCAGCGCCTCGACGGACGGTGGCGGCACCGCCGGTGAGAAGGCACTGACCTCGCCGTTGGTGCGGCGGCTGCTGCGCGAGGCCGGGTTGTCGACCTCGCAGGTCCAGGGCAGCGGACCCGGCGGGCGCATCACGCGTGAGGACGCCGAGCGCGCCGTGGCCAGTGGCGGCGAAGGGGCTCCGGCAGCTGCGGGCCAACCGGCGGCCGCGCCAGCCGCTGGCACGGTGGCACCGCCTCCGGCACCCGCCGCGCCCAGCGACCGCAAGCGGCCCGAGGCCTCCCCGTTGCAGATCGACTTCGGCGGTCAGCGCGAGGTCACCCAGGAGCTCTCGCGGGTCCGCAAGGCGACGGCCAAGGCCATGATGACCGCGATGCAGACCACGGCGCAGCTCACCGCTGCGGTCGAGGTCGACGTCACCTCGATCATGCACCTGCGCGCCGCCTACAAGGACGCGTTCAAGGCCAAGGAGGGGGTCAGCCTCTCGCCGCTGCCGATCATCTCCCGCGCCGTGTGCATGGTGCTGCCGCGCCACCCGGCGCTCAACAGCACCATCGACATGGACTCGGGAACGGCGACGTTCCACAACTTCATCAACCTCGGCATGGCGGTGGACACCGAGGCCGGGCTGCTGGTCCCCAACGTCAAGGACGCACAGGACCTGACCGTGCCCGGACTCGCGCGCCGCATCGGCGACATCGCCGGGCGGGCCCGGTCGAAGAAGCTGCAGCCCGACGACATCTCGGGCGCGACGTTCACCATCACCAACACCGGCTCGCGCGGCACCCTGTGGGACACCCCGATCTTCACGCCACCGCAGGTCGCCATCCTGGCCACCTGCGCCATCGAGAAGCGCGCGGTCGTGGTTTCCGACGCCTACGGCGACTCCATCGCGATCCGGTGGATGACCTACCTGTGCCTGAGCTACGACCACCGGATGGTCGACGGCGCCGACACCGCGCGGTTCCTGCAGGACCTCAAGTACACGCTCGAGACCCACGACTTCACGCCGGAGCTCGGGCTCTAGGAGTTCTCGTGGACGAGCTCGCCCCGTCTCGACGCCCCGCCGCCGACCCGCGTTCCCTGCGGGCCGCCGGCGGGGCGCCGTTGGCGGTCCTGCGGCCGGGCACGGTCCCTTACCCGCTGGCGTGGGACTGGCAGCGGCGGCTTGCGCAGGCACGCGCCGACGGGGCGCTCGAACGCGACGTCGTCGTGCTCCTCGAGCATCCTCCGGTGTACACGCTGGGCCGCCGGGCCGATCGCACCAACCTGCTGTTCGACGAGGCGACCCTGCGGCGGCGAGGCATCGAGGTGGTGCCCGTCGACCGCGGCGGGGACGTGACCTACCACGGCCCCGGGCAGCTGGTCGGCTATCCGATCCTGCAGCTGGTCGGCATGCGCGTCGTGGACTACGTCCGGGCGCTCGAGGAGATCCTGATCCGCGCCCTCGCCGAGGTCGGCGTCACCGGTGCACGTTCGCCGGGCTACACCGGGGTGTGGGTCGGCGACGAGAAGGTCGGCGCGATCGGTGTGCGGATGTCGGCCGGCCGGGTCACCACGCACGGGTTCGCGCTCAACGTGCGGCCCGACCTCGACGACTTCACCGGCATCGTGCCGTGCGGGATCGCCGATCGCGGCGTGTGCTCGCTGGCCAGCCTCGGTGTCGAGGTCACGGTCGACGACATGGCCGACCGGATCGAGGCGGCCATGACGCAGGTGCTCGGCGCTACCCTCGAACCGACCTCCCTGGACTCCCTTCTCCCCTCGATCTCGAAGGTCGCCTCGTGACCGATCGACCCGTCGTCCCGCCCGGTGCTCGCACGCTGAACGTGGTGGGCCGCGAGCAGATCCAGCGCGCCGGCGTGGTTCGCAAGGCCATCGACACCTCGCTCCCGCAGGGTCGCAAGCCCGACTGGCTGAAGGTCAAGGCCAGCTTCGGTGACAACTTCAAGGACGTCACCAAGCTGATGGAGGGCCTCGAGCTCAACACGGTCTGTGCGCAGGCGCGCTGCCCCAACATCTACGAATGCTGGGAGATGCGCGAGGCCACGTTCCTGATCGGCGGCGAGGACTGCACCCGTCGTTGCGGCTTCTGTCAGATCAAGACCGGCAAGCCCAAGGGCTACGACGTCGACGAGCCACGTCGCGTCGCCGAGGCGGTCGAGCACCTCGAACTGCGCTTCGCCGTGGTCACCATGGTGGCCCGCGACGACCTCGACGACTCGGGGGCCTGGTTGGTGGCCGAGACGATCCGCCAGATCCGTGCCCGCACCCCCGACGTCGGTGTGGAGGTGCTGCCCAGCGACTTCGGGTACGGGCACGACCCGATGAAGGGCGCAGCCGCCCTCGAACAGGTCGTGGCGGCCGAGCCCGACGTGTTCGCCTTCAACCTCGAGACCACACGGCGACTGTTCCCCGTGATTCGGCCGTCGTTCGACTACGACCGGGGCCTGGAGTTCCTGTCGCTGGCCCGCGAACGTTTCCCCGCGACCACCGCGGTGAAGTCGAACCTGATCGCGGGGATGGGCGAGACCGACGAGGAGATCCTCGCCTGCATGCGGGACCTGAAGGCGGCCGGCGTCAACACCCTCACCATCGGCCAGTACCTGCAGCCCTCGGCCAACCACCTCCACCTCGACCGCTACGTTCCGCCCGAGGCGTTCGCGCGCTTCCGGGCCTACGGCGAGGACGAGCTCGGGTTCGACCACGTCGAGTCCGGCCCGATGGTGCGCTCGAGCTACCACGCCGGGCAGCAGGCCATCGACGCGAAAGCGTGGGCGCCGTCCGCCGGTCAGCCCGGAGCTCCGCTGCCGATCGTGTGACGCCCGCGCGGCGCGCCCGTCCTCGACGATCGACCGGGTCGGGGGCATTGCGGCGTGCATGACGCCCCTCCACGCTGGGCGTGCCACGCCGTGAGGCGCCGCGACCAGCTCGTCGCTGGGCGGTGCCCTGCGGGCACGCCACGTCCGTGACGAGAGGGATCGCACCATGGGAACGTCCGATGCACCGCACACGCGAGGCCGGGGAGGCGTCGCCATCGGTGCGGCACTCGCCCTCGCCGCCGTTCCTGCGGCCGCGCAGGCCCAGTCCTCGCCCTACGACCGTGGCATCGACGCGGCCTGCCAAGCTCGCGCCCAGGCCGCCGACCAGTTCGCCGACGTCGCTTCGGGTGACGCGCATGCCGGTGCCATCGGTTGTCTGTGGGTCTATCGCGCCGTGCACGGCCGGTTCGTCGACGGCCAGCAAATCTACGATCCCGCCGGCGCCGTCACCCGCCAGCAGATGGCGTCGTTCGTCGCAAACGCGCTCGATCGTCTCCCGGACGCCGTCCACGCGCTGCCGCCCGCCAGCAACGGGCCGGACTTCGAGGACGCCGCCGCGATCAGCCAGGCGCACACGGACAACGTCGACCGGTTGCAGCAGGCCGGCATCATCGCCGGCCACCGCGACGGTTCGTTCCGTCCCGGGCTGACGATCGACCGGGCGCAGATGGCGGCCCTGCTCGCGCGCGCCATCGAAGACGTCATCGACGGCGAGCTTCCGCGGGCGGACGGGACGCCGTACGAGGACGTCGGCGGCGAGCATCGCGACAGCATCGAGAAGCTGACCGCGATCGGGGTGGTCCAGGGGCGCACCGCCGATCGCTACGAACCGGCTGCCACGACCACCCGGGCCCAGATGGCCACCATGCTCGCCCGCACACTCGACTACTTCGCCAGCGAGGGTCACCTCCACCCGGTCGCCTACGCCCCGGGCACGGCGGCAGCGAGCCTGGCGATCACCGACGTCGACACCGGGGCCCACACCGGCTTCGACCGCGTGACGTTCACGCTCGAGGGGTCCGACGACCTCGCCGGCTGGGACGTCCGCTACGTCGACGAGGCCGTCGCGCAGGGCAGCGGACAGCACGTCGACGTCGACGGTGACGCCATCATCGAGGTGAACCTGACCGGGATGGCACTGCCGGGCGACACCGACGAGGAACGGTGGGACGAGGGGCGGATCCGCGTCGATGGTGCTGGCATCGTCGAAATCGTCGACCTGAGCGTCTACGAGGGCCACCAACAGATCTTCATCGGCACGACCGGACACGTGCCCTTCACCGTCGACCGCCTGGCCGACCCCCAGCGGGTCTACCTCGACGTCACGCACGGTTCCTGACCGGCAGCGTTCGCACACGGGAGCCCGGGGCCGTCGCCCCGGGCTCCGACGCGTGGGACCGGTAGCGGCCCGCGACAGGCCTTCGGACCCTGGGCCACCCGACCTGCACGGAGGAGACTCGGTCAAGCGCCGGACACGCCCCGGCACCGCAGGACGGCGTCGGGGTCACACCTCGTAGGAGGTCTCGACATGAGTGCGATCGCCACGCCGCGTTCCCCGGAATCGGCCGACCCCCCCGTTCCATCGCCGTTGCGATGGGTCCGTCGCTTCCGCGACGGCACCGCGGACCAGCGGTTCCTGCTCGGCGGGAAGGGAGCGAACCTGGCCGAGATGACCCGCATGGGTCTGCCCGTCCCCACCGGGTTCACCATCACCACCGACGCGTGTCGCGCCTACCTCGCGTCCGGCGGCCTCCCCGAAGGATTGATCGACGAGCTCCGGGTCGTGGTCGCCGAGATGGAGCAGACGACCGGTCTGCGCTTCGGCGATCCGGACATCCCGCTGCTGGTCTCGGTGCGCTCCGGTGCCGCCTTCTCCATGCCCGGCATGATGGACACGGTGCTCAACCTCGGCCTCACGAACACGTCGCGGATCGGCCTCGCCGCCCGCACGGGCGATCCCTGGTTCGCCGCGGATGCCTACCGACGCCTGCTGGAGCTGTACGCGAGCGTCGTGCTCGAGGTCGACGCCCAGACTCTTCACCGGGCAACGGGTCGGGTCCTGACCATGCACGGGGTCAAGGACGCCAGCGGACTCGACCTGATCGGCCTCGAGGACCTCATCGGGGTGCTCGAGGTGACGATCGCCGATCAGTGCGACCGCCCCTTCCCCGACGATCCGTGGCAGCAGCTCGAGGAGGCCGTGGCGGCGGTCTTCCGGTCCTGGAACGGTCGCCGCGCCCGGGACTACCGCCGGGTCGAGGGCATCGCCGACGACCTCGGCACGGCCGTCAACGTCCAGCTGATGGTCTTCGGCAATGCCGGGACCGACTCGGGGACCGGCGTGGCCTTCACCCGCGACCCTGCCACGGGCCGACGGCGGCCTGTGGGTGACTTCCTGCTCAACGCACAGGGTGAGGACGTCGTGGCGGGGGTGCGCAACATCCTGCCGTTGGACCAACTCGCCGTGCACTTCCCCGACTGCGCCGTCGAGCTCGACCGCGTCATGCACGCGCTCGAGGTGCGCTACCGGGACATGTGCGACGTCGAGTTCACCGTCGAACACGGCGTGCTGTACATGCTGCAGACGCGGGTCGGGAAGCGCACCGCCATGGCTTCGCTGCGCATGGCGGTCGAGATGGCCGAGGAGGGCCTGATCACCCGCGAGGAAGCGATGCGGCGGTTCCGTACCGACGAACTCGAACGTCTGCTGCACCCCCGATTCGATCGGCAGGCGTCGTACGAGGTGCTGACTCGAGGTCTGGCCGCATCGCCGGGTGCCGCATGTGGTCGGGCGGTGTTCGACGCCGACGAGGCGCAGGCCCTTGCCGAGTCGGGCGAGCAGGTCCTGCTCGTGCGCACGAACACCTCGCCGGCCGACTTCCACGGCATGGTCGCGGCCCAGGGCGTCCTCACCAGCCGGGGTGGGCTCGTCAGCCACGCCGCCGTGGTCGCACGAGGTCTGGGGAAGCCGGCGGTGTGTGGCGCGGAGGAACTGGTCGTCGACCGCAGCGGTACGTTCGCCTCCGTCGGGAGTGTCCGGATCCGGGCGGGTGACCTGCTCTCGATCGACGGCACCACCGGCGACGTCGTGCTGGGCGAGGTACCGGTGCTGCCGCCGGACATGCCGCCCGAGCTCGAGCGCCTGTTGGCCTGGGCGGACGCGACCCGGCGCCTGGCCGTCATCGCCAACGCCGACACCGCGACGGATGCGGTGACGGCCCGCGACGCGGGGGCGACGGGGATCGGGCTGTGTCGAACCGAGCACCAGTTCCTCGGCGACCGGCTGCCCCTGGTCCAGGCAGTGATCCTGGCGGAGACGGACCAGGAGCGCCTGGCTGCGCTCGGCGCGCTCGAGCAGGTCCAGCAGGCCGATTTCGAGGCGCTGTTGAGGGTGATGGACGGGCTTGCCGTGACCGTGCGTCTGCTCGATCCTCCGCTGCACGAGTTCCTGCCCGAGCTCGACGGGCTGTTGGTCGCCGACGCGCGCGGGGAGCTGTCCCCGAAGGACGCCAAGCTGCTGGAGGCCGCGTTCGCCTGGCGGGAGGTCGACCCGATGCTGGGCATCCGCGGTGTGCGGCTCGGACTCCTGCTGCCAGGGGTGTACGAGGCCCAGGTCCGCGCCCTGCTCCGTGCCGCGGCGGCGCGGCAGCGGGCGGGCGGAGACCCGCGCGTCCGCATCATGATCCCTCTGGTGATCGACGCGAACGAGCTGTCGGCCGCCCTGGCCCTGGTGCGCCGTGCCGCAGGCGACGTGGAAGCGGAACTCGGCGAGGTGGTGCCGTTCCAGGTCGGCGCCATGGTCGAGACGCCCCGCGCCGCGTTCCTGGCCGGCCAGCTGGCACCGCTGGTCGACTTCCTCTCGTTCGGGACCAACGACCTGACCCAGATGACGTTCGGGTTCTCGCGCGACGACGTCGAGGCCCGCCTCATGCCCCACTACCTCGAACACGGTCTCCTGCCGGCCGATCCGTTCGCCACCCTCGACGAGGCCGGGGTCGGCGAGCTCGTCCGCCTCGCCACCGCGGCGGCCAAGGAGGCACGGCCCGTGATCGAGGTCAGCGTCTGCGGCGAGCACGGTGGTGACCCCGCCTCGATCCAGCTGTTCGAGCGGTACGGCCTCGACGACGTGTCCTGCTCGCCGTCGCGCGTCCTGGTGGCCAGACTCGCGGCCGCCCAGGCCGCGCTCGGCGAACGCGACACGGACCGGGACCGCTGAGCAGCAGCAGACCGCCCCGGGGCGGCCGGCGCCGTGCGCCCGGCCGCCCCGCGGCCCGTGTTCAACGTTGGTCGAGCGCCTCGGCGCCATCCGCGGCTTCGTTGACCTGCGGGCGGTCGTCGGCGTCGGTCGGGAGCAGTTCGGCGAGCTCGTTGGGTGCTCCCGTGTCCCCCTGTTTCGAGGCGCGGACCGCACGCTCGAGGGTCGACTCCGACGGCAGCGGCATGCGGTAGGGGGCCGCGTCCACGCCCCCGACCGCCGCGGGCTGCTCGGTACGCAGCCACACCGTCCGCTGCGAGAAGGGGATCTCGATCCCGGCCGCGTCGAAGGCGTTCTTGATCCGCCGCCGCAGTTCACGGGTGATGGCCCACTGCTCCCCCGGCTTGGTCTTGATGACCAGCCGCACGTCGACGCTGTCGGCACCCAGGGCCTGGACGCCCCAGATCTCGGGTTCGTCGAGGAACAACGGCGCGTAGTCGGGTTCGTGCGCCATCTCGCTCGCCACGCGCCGGATCAGTTCGGACGCGACGTCGACGTCCATCCCGTACGCGACGCCGACGTCCAACAGCGCCCGCGCCCACTCCTGGCTCATGTTGCCGACCCGGCGGATCTCGCCGTTGGGAACGTGCCAGAGGGTGCCCTCGACGTCACGGATGCGGGTGGTGCGCAGCGTGACCCCTTCGACCACGCCGGTGGCCTCGCCGACGTTGACGACGTCGCCGACGCCGTACTGGTCCTCGAGCAGCATGAACACGCCGGACAGGAAGTCCGAGACCAGGTTCTGCGCCCCGAAGCCGACGGCGATGCCGATGATGCCGGCACCGGCGACCAGCGGACCGAGGTTGAACCCGAAGGTGCCGAGCACCATGGCCACCGCGATGACCCAGACCACCACGGTGAGCACGCTGTTGGCCAGGGCACCGAGCGCGTCGGCGCGCTGCGCGCGGCGCTCGGAGACCCGTGCCCGGCCCTCGGCGGTGCGGGCGTGACGGCGACGACGGAACCGTTCGCCGTCCGGCTCCTTCACCTCGGCGATGGCGCGGCGCAGCACCCGCCGGATGAACCACAGCACGGCCCATGCGACCACGACGATGACCGCGATCTGGAGCGCGGGCTCCACCGCGTTCTCGATCAGCCCGATGACCCAGTCCGACAGCTCGGTGTGTTCCTCGAGGTATTCCGTGATCGGCCGTGACGTCTCGCCACCCGTGGCGTCGCCGAGATCGACCCCACCGCCGTCGGTGGCGCCGGTGACCGCATCGGCCGCGAGCTCGAAGGTGTCGGTGTCCATGGGCGAAGGCACTCCTCGTGACTCCGCCGGAGGCTACTCGCGTGCGGCCGCAGGGCCTCGGGCTGACCTTGCGACGGGGCGACCACGCGGGGCGTCGAGGCACAGCGCAACTAGGGTGGGCGGCAGTTAACCGGTGCGTAACGTCGGCGACACGGTGGTGACGCAGCAGCTCCGTAGCGTTCGTCGCGGCAGGTCGCATCCCGCACACCGAACCGAACACGCAAGGAGCAAGAAGTTGGCCAGCTCACCGCAGTCAGCAGAGGACGTCCTCGGCCTGATCGAGAGCGGGGGGTTCGAGTTCGTCGACCTGCGCTTCATCGACCTGCCGGGCGTCACGCAGCACACGACCTTTCCCGTCACCAACATCGATGCCAGCACCTTCGAGGACGGCATCTACTTCGACGGGTCGTCGGTCCGCGGCTTCCAGGGCATCCAGGAGTCGGACATGCTCCTGGTCCCCGACCCCACGACCGCGTTCGAGGACACCTTCCGCGCGCGCAAGACGCTGGTGATGTACTGCCACATCCACGATCCGATCACGGGCGAGGCCTACTCGCGCGACCCCCGCAACATCGCGCGCAAGGCCGAGGCCTACCTGGCGTCCACCGGAATCGCCGACACCGCCTTCATGGGCCCCGAGGCGGAGTTCTTCATCTTCGACTCGGTCCGTTTCGACTCCCAGGGCAACGGTTCGTTCTACGAGGTCGACTCCATCGAGGGCGCCTGGAACACCGGCCGTGACGAGGAGGGCGGCAACAAGGGCTACAAGCCCCGTACCAAGGGCGGCTACTTCCCCGTGCCGCCGATGGACCACTTCACCGACCTGCGGTCGGAGATGGTGCACAACCTCGAGAAGTTCGGGATCCAGACCCAACTGCACCACCACGAGGTCGGCTCGGGCGGCCAGGGCGAGATCGGCATCGAGTTCGACACGCTCGCGAAGATCGCCGACAAGCTGATGACGTTCAAGTACGTGGTGAAGAACACCGCGCACGCGGCCGGTCACTCGGTCACGTTCATGCCCAAGCCGATCTTCGGCGACAACGGCTCCGGCATGCACACCCACCAGTCGTTGTGGAAGGACGGCGAGCCGCTGTTCTTCGACGAGTCCGGCTACGGCCAGCTCTCCGACGTCGCGCGCTGGTACATCGGTGGCCTGCTCGAGCACGCACACGCCGTGCTCGCCTTCACCAACCCGACGACGAACTCCTTCCGGCGCCTGGTGCCCGGCTACGAGGCACCGGTCAACCTGGTCTATTCGGCCCGCAACCGTTCCGCGGCCGTGCGGATCCCGGTCTCGGGTGAGAGCCCCAAGGCCAAGCGCATCGAGTTCCGCGTGCCCGACCCCTCGTGCAACCCCTACCTGGCGTTCGCGGCGCAGCTGATGGCCGGCCTCGACGGCATCCGCAACAAGATCGAGCCGCCGGACCCGGTCGACAAGGACATCTACGACCTGCCGCCCGAGGAGCTCCGCAACCTGCCGTCAGTGCCACGTTCGCTCGAAGAGGCACTGGCCGGCCTCGAGAGCGACCACGAGTTCCTGCTCGAGGGCGGGGTGTTCACCGAGGACCTGATCGACACCTGGATCGAGTACAAGATGGACGCCGAGGTCGCGGCGATCGCGCTTCGCCCCCACCCCCACGAGTTCGAGCTGTACTACGACATCTGATCGCACCTGCGTCCGTTCGAGGGTCCCTCGCCGGCTCCCATCGCGGCCGGCCCTCGTCCGCGCTCAGTCGGCGGGTTCGCGACGCACCACCTCGACGAGTTCGTAGGCGAGTGAGGAACCGTCCGCCGGTGGGTCGTCGTCGGTGACCCGGACCCGCAACTCGTAGGCGTACCCCGGCTCGTGGGTGAACCCCTCGATCTGGTCGTAGAACCGTTCCCACTCTGCGTCCGGGGCGCGCCGGACCTGCAGGCACTCCATCACGCCCTCGCCCTCGCAGGTGACCCGGTCGCCGGCCACCTCGAGCGTCACCGTGTCGGGATCGCCGGCAGACTCGCTGGCCCCGCCGCTGTCTGCTCCACCACCGCAGCCCGTCAGCGCGAGCACGCTCGCGACGACGATCGAGCGTCCCGAGCCACACTCGCGCATGGTCACCGGCGCAGGGCGGGTGCAGCAGCGAACGCGATCGGGTCGGCGCCGACGGCGACGGCGTCCGCCATCCGCTGCAGGGCATCGACGGCGACGTGGCGGACGTGGGGGGCGGCGGCCTCCCGACGTCGCACCACGCGTGGGTCGACGTGCCCGAGGCGCAGAACGATGCCGCGCGGCGCGCCGGTCTCGCGGATCGCCAGGAAGCCGTGGGTGAGGGCGCGTTCGGGATCGAAGCGCGGGTCCACGACCGCGATCGCGACGTCGCCGCTGACGATCACGTCGCCACGCACCTCCGTTGGCCGGCCTGCCGCTTCGAGGATGGCACGGACCACCTCCAGCGGACGATCCGGCCGGCGGACCCGGTGCCGCACGTCGGGAGGCAGGTCGAAGCGGTCGGCGAACGGACGCGCCGCGACGACGACGTCCTCCGGCGCCGAATCCGCGCGGACCGAACCGTGCAGTTGGGGCCGGGGCACCACCGAGGGGGCGCGACTCCGACGTGCCTGGGGCTCGTGGAGCTGATCGGGAAGTGCCACCTCCGGCAGAGGGGTCGGGCGGAGCTCCGTGCCCAGCACACGACCATGTGCGTCGAGCACCTCGACGCGGTCGATGGTGGCGTCGGACTGCAGGGCCCGCAACGCCGTCTCGCGGACCAGGCGCTGGAGCGCGGGGTCCCTGGGATCGTCGGCGACCAGGTCGAGGACGACGCGGGCGCCCGCCATCGACGCGTCCTCGTCCCAGGGTTCGGTGGCGGCGCGCGGCGTCATCGGCCGCCGCCACGCCCACACGGCCAGGACGACCACGACTGCCACCAGCAGCCCGGCGGTCAAGACGCTCAGCGTGGTCATGCCTCGATCATCCGCCGACGCGCTTCGCCTGTCCAGCCGCTGCGTGTTCGGCCCGGGAGGCGCTGCGTTCACGCAGCCGTGGATCGGTCGCGTGTCACCCAGCGCAGGGTGCCGAGTCCCGCGCCGAGGCCGAGGGCGGCCAGGCCGGGGCCGACGCCGGCGACCACCCAGCCGAACGCGGCGTCCAGCGACCATCCGCCGGGTCCGGACACCGCCAGGCCGAAGGCGACGGCGATGAGGTAGTAGTTCAGTTCCCAGCCGTTGCCCGCCGACCAGAAGCCCTTGCTCGTGGCATTCTGGTAGGCGGCGACCGTCATGACCCCGATGACCCCGGCCGCGGCCAACGGCGTGAACAGCCCGACCGCGAGCCCCAGTCCACCGGCGATCTCCGTCGCGCCGGCCATGGCGGCGGCCGCGCGCCCGTTCCCGAAACCCAGGCTCGCGAACCAGCCGGCCGTGGCACCGAAACCACCACCGCCGAACCAGCCGAAGAGCTTCTGGAACCCGTGGGCAGCGAACACCGTGCCGACGAGCACCCGGATGAGCAGCAGACCGGCGTCCACCGAAGCCGGGAGATCGGCCTCGCTCATCGCAGCACGCCGACGAGCCAACCGGCGATCAGCAGCGCCACCAGGACGATGGCGATGGTGGCGACCGGACCGCCCTTCGCGATGCGGTTCAGAAACCCGTCGGCGCGATCGACGTCGCGTTCCTCGGCGTTGGGGTCGGTCACGACGCCACCTCCTCGCGGGTGGGTACGAGCGCGGCGACGGTGACCTCGTCGACGACGCGGTCGGCCTGCTCGAGCGTCTGCGGGTCGATCCCGGCCCGGACGACGGCAACGGTGAACATGCCGGCGGCCCGGCCGGCGGCCACCCCGACGCCGGTGTCCTCGACGGCGGTGCAGACACCGGCGGGCAGCCCCAGTCCCCGGGCCGCCGCCACGTACGGGGTCGGATCGGGCTTGTGCAGGGGCACGTCGTCCGCGCCGACCACCACGTCGACCAGTTCGGTCAGCGCGCCGCGGTCGAGCACCTGCACGACGTGGGCGTGGCTCGAGGAGGACGCCATCGCCAGCGGGACGCCGGCCGCCGCCAGGGCACGCATCGTGGCGACCGTGTCCGGATGCAGCTGCAGGTCCTCGTCGAACAGGCGCTGGAAGCGGTCACGCAGGCGGGCCAGGAACGCGTCCCGCTCGCCGAGATCGGCACGCGCGGCGAAGTAGTCCCAGCACCACGGGAAGGGTCGTCCGATGACGTTGGCGAAGTCGGCGCGCGAGGGTTCGTAGCCGTGCTCGCGAAGCGTGCGTTGCCACGCCATGTCGGACAGGCGCTCGGTGTCGGCGAGGGTTCCGTCGCAGTCGAAGACGACGGCCGTTGGCAGGTCAGGAGTCATCGTCGGCAGTCTAGGAGCGTCCCGGCCCGCCACGGACACGAGGCCCCGGTCACCGGTCCCAGCGACGGGCGGTGAGCTCGCGCACCTCGGCGTACCGCTCGCGGACGAAACCGCTGCCGTGCGAGGCCACGCGATGCACGGCCGGCTCCGTGGCCGCCTCCCAGACCGGTGGGCGCTCACCCCCGGCGAGCACCCAGGCGGCCTGGCGCGCCGCCCCGTCCGCGACGTACTCGCCGGCCGGCGGCACCTCGACGTCGACACCGAGCAGGCCCGGGGCGATGTGCTGGACCGCCTCGGAGCGGGCGCCTCCTCCGATGAGCTGCAGCCGGCGCACCTCGACGCCCTGGCCGCGGATCTCGTCCAACCCGTCGGCGAGCCCGCAGAGCAGCCCCTCGACCGCGGCCCTGGCAAGGTTGGCTGGTGTGAGGTTGTCCGGACGCAGGCCGTGCAGGGCGCCCATGTCGTCCGGGCGGTTGGGCGTCCGCTCGCCCTCGAGATAGGGCACGAGCACGAGACCGTCGGCGCCGGAGGGTGCCGACAACGCCAGGCGTGCGAGTTCGGCGTGGTCGACGGCCAGCAGGCGGCAGGCGGCATCGAGCACGCGCGAGGCATTGAGCGTGCACACCAGCGGCAGGAAGTGGCCCGTGGCGTCGGCGAACCCGGCGACCAGCCCGGCCGGGTCGGCCGTGGGGCGCTCCGAGACGGCCGACACCACGCCCGAGGTACCGATGGAGACGGCGACCTCGCCGGGGGCCAGACCCAGTGCCAGGGCCGCTGCGGCATTGTCCCCGGCGCCCGGTCCGAGGACGACGTCGCCACGCAGGCCGGCGAGCAGGCCGGCCCTGGCGGTGCCGGCCGGTTCCGCGGGGTCGACCACGAGCGGCGTCACGGCGGCATGGCCCAGCCCGAGCTCGAGCAGGTCCGGGCGGTAGGCCTCGGTGTGGGGCGACCAGTACCCCGTCCCGGAGGCATCGGAACGATCCGTCGTCAGCTGCGCGTGGCCAGCGCCGCCCGCGAGCCGCCACGTGAGCCAGTCGTGCGGGAGCGCCACGGCGGCGACCCGTTCGGCGTGCTCGGGCTCGTGCTCGGCCAGCCAGCGCAGCTTGGTGACCGTGAACGAGGCCACCGGCACGACCCCGACGGCCTCGACCCATGCCGTGGCACCGGCGGCCGCGTCTCCGTCACCCAAGTCCCGGATCAGGTCCAGGGCGGCGCCGGCGGACCGGGTGTCGTTCCACAACAGCGCGTCGCGCACCACCTCGCCCTCGCCGTCCAGCGCGACCATCCCGTGTTGTTGGCCGCCGACGGAGATCGCCGCGACGTCGTCCAGACCGCCAGCCTCGTCGACGGCCGCCTGCAACGCCCGCCACCAGTGCTCGGGCGCGACCTCGGTCCCCTCGGGATGGGGCGCCCGACCGCTTCGCACCAGGGCTCCGGTGTCGGCGTCCCTGATCACCACCTTGCACGACTGGGTCGAGCTGTCAATGCCTGCCACGCGTGCCATCGTGGACCCTTCCTGCCGGTCCGTTATCAGCGCGCGCCCAGCAGGTGGCGCATGGCCAGCTGGTTGAGGTGGACGAATGCCG
Organism: Egicoccus sp. AB-alg6-2; assembly: GCF_041821025.1. NCBI lineage: Bacteria > Bacillati > Actinomycetota > Nitriliruptoria > Egicoccales > Egicoccaceae > Egicoccus > Egicoccus sp. AB-alg6-2. The sequence goes on from NZ_JBGUAY010000005.1 coordinate 185,834, forward strand.
ACGAGCGGCCCGCGGCAGCCTCGACGTCGAAGTCCTCGAACGTGCCACGGTCGGCGCGCAGGTCGGCGAGCGACTCGCCCTCACCGAGGGTCGGCTCCGCGAGTTGCGGTACGCGCGAGGCTTGCAGCGCCTCGGCCACCTCCGTGTCGGCCCGGAACGCGGCGGCCCGCTCCTTGAGCAACAGGTACATCTCCATGTTCGCCGCGGCCGAGGCCCAGACGCCGTCGTAGCCCTCGGTACGCGACGGCTTGTAGTCGAAGTGACGCGGACCGTCGTAGCGCGGCCCTCCGCCGGGGAACCCGTTCTCGAGCAGGTCGACCGTGAAGAAGGCCGAGATCAGGTCGCCGTGACCGAAGACGAGGTCCTGGTCGAACTTGATGCTGCGCTGGCCGTTGAGATCGATGTGGAACAGCTTGCCCGCCCACAGTGCCTGCGCGATCCCGTGCGTGAAGTTCAGGCCCGCCATCTGCTCGTGCCCGGTCTCGGGATTGAGACCGACGATGTCACCATGCTCGAGTTCGGCGATGAAGGCCAGGGCGTGTCCGACGGTCGGGAGGAGGATGTCGCCGCGGGGCTCATTGGGCTTCGGCTCCAGCGCGATGCGAAGCTCGTAGCCCTGCTCCTTGATGTAGCCGGCGACCGTGTCGATCCCCTCGCGGTAGCGGTCGAAGGCGGCGTTGAGGTCCTTCGACGCGTCGTACTCGCTGCCTTCGCGGCCGCCCCACATGACGAAGGTCCGGGCTCCGAGTTCGGCCGCCAGGTCGACGTTGCGAAGCACCTTCCGCAGCCCGTAGCGCCGCACCTCACGGTCGTTGGCGGTGAACGCACCGTCCTTGAAGACCGGGTGGGAGAAGGTGTTGGTGGTGATCATGGGCACGACCAGACCGGTCGCGTCGAGCGCGGCACGGAAGCGCTTCAGGATCGCGTCGCGCGTGGCGTCGTCAGAGCCGAACGGAACCAGGTCGTCGTCGTGGAGCGTGATGCCCCAGGCGCCGAGTTCGGCGAGCTTCTCCACCGCGTCGACCGGATCGAGCGGTCCGCGACTCGCGGACCCGAACTGGTCCTGTGCCTGCCACCCGACGGTCCACAGACCGAACGAGAAGCGGTCGTCGCTGGTGGGTGTCGGTGCCATCGAAGCTGCCTCCCGACCCGTGGCGGGTCGCTCGCGGATCACGTCGTCCGCGAACCTACCGCCGCCAAGGGCCGGGAGGCCGGCCGGCCGTCGCCGCCGGGTGGCTACTCCTCGGGGTCGGGGTCGAGCGCACCCGCGACCGCGTCCTTCGCATCGCCCTTGGTCTGCTGACCCTTGCCCTTGACCTCCTGGGTCTTGTCCCCGGTGGCCTTGCCCGCGAGTTCGTTCGCCTTGCCCTTGACCTTGTCGCCCGTGCTGCCCATGTCGTCTCCGTGTTCGGGGTCGTGCGGCGTGCCGCCGCGCCGGACAGTGTCGGCCGGTCGGGCGCCGCTCACACCCGTCCCACGGACCGCGTACGGCCCCGGCCGAACAGCCCTCCCGCTGCGGACGTGGCCGTGGCATGCTCTCGCCCGGCCGGATCGTGTGTTCGCCCGCGACGGCTGCGGACTGATCTTCCGACGCCCCCGACCACGACGGTCGGGGGCGTCGTCCTATTTCGGACTCAGACGGGCGGTTCGGGGTCGTACTGCATGTTGCGGCGCACCTCGCGGGCACGCTCGACACCGGCGAAGCGGGCGACGAGGTGCAACGCGACGTCGATCCCCGCCGAGATCCCTGACGCCGTCACGACGTCGCCATCGTCGACGAACCGGTCGTCGGGCCGCACCTCGATGTCGCGGCCGAGTTCGGCCAGCAGATCGAGCGATCGCCAGTGGGTCGTGGCCGGCCGTCCGTCGAGCAGGCCGGCATCGGCGTACACCAACGCGCCGGTGCAGACGCTGGCCATGGTCGTCCCCGCCGCGTGCCGGTCGCGGACCCACGCCCGCACCGCCTCGTCGCCGAGATGGCCGCGCGTGCCCATGCCACCCGGATAGACGAGCAGGTCGACCGGACCGAGCTCGGCCCAGCTGGTGGTCGGTACGACCTCGACGCCCTTCGCGCAACGTACGACCCCGGCCTCGCGAGCCACCGTGACCTGTTCGACCGTCTCGTCGAGCTGGCGCCAGACGCCGAACACCTCCCACGGTCCGACCCAGTCGAGCTCCTCGACCCCGTCGAACACGTGGATGGCGATCCTCATCGCGACACGCCGCCTTCCTGGGCGTACGCGCCGGGCCCGACCAGCTCGAGGATCGCCTGCGCGACGGCGAGCGGATCCTCCTCGTGGATGAAGTGGCCCGTGCCCGGGATCGGCACGACCGGCGCGTCGAGGTCGCGCCCGACGCCGGCCGCCAGGGAGAACGGGGTCACGGGGTCCTGCTCGCCCCACAGCACCGTGGCGGGGACCCGCAGCCGGTGCGGCGTCTGCGGATCGGGCAACCAGCCGCTGCGTCGACGGACCCGGCGCACGGTCGCGTCGAGGACGGCACGGCGCGACAGCTCCCGGTAGTAGGGCAGCCATCCACGTGGCCGCGCCGACACCGCGCGGGCGTACTCGTCGATGGCGTGCTGGCTGATCGCCTCCGGACGCGCCGCCGCATGCCGGATGCCGGCCCCGACCAACGACCTCGGCGCCGCCTTGAAGGCCAGTTCCGGCAGGATCGGCAGGTTGAGCAGCGGGATGTGCCACGCGCGCCGCAGGTCGATCTTCCGCAGCGGGGCGGACGCCACCACCAGCGCCCGGACCATGCCGGGGTGCCGGAAGGCCGTTGCGAGCGCGACCGGACCACCCCAGTCGTGGCCGACGAGGACCGCCTTCCTGGCATGCAGGTTACGGATCAGGCGGCTGATCTCGTCGGCGAGCGACTCCGGGTCGTACCGGGTACCGCGGGGCGCGGTGGTGCGCCCGAACCCCTTGAGGTCGGGGCAGGCGACGCGGTAGCCCGCGTCGGCGAGCACGGGTGCGACGTGCCGCCAGGACGAGCCGTCCTGCGGCCAACCGTGCAACAGCACGATCAGCTCGTCGTCGCGGTCGGCGGTCTGCTCGCCGGGCGACCAGCCGGCGGAACCGAGCACGCGGACGAAGAAGCGCGTCTCGCCCCCGAGGACATACCCCTCACGCCACATCGTCGCTCCTCCACGTGGAGCAGAGGTTACGAGGTCGCCCCGTCCGCACGGGCACGCCGACGAGCGTCGACGGACCACCGGCCACCCAGCCTGGCGGTGAGCGCCTGTGCACGGCCGACGACGAGATCGGCCAGCACGACGCGATCCTCGTCGTCGTGCCGGCGGTCGCGGAAGGTGATGGCGAAGGCGGCGACGGGCCGGCCAGCATGGTCGAACGCCGCGGCCGCGACCGATGCGAAACCGGCGGTCACCTCCCCGTCCTCGACCGCCCAGCCGCGCTGCCGGTCGGCGGCCAGGATGCGCCGCAGGGCGGCCACGCTCGTCGGCCCCCGTTCGGTACGTCGGGACAACGACGCCGAGGTGGGGAACAGGGCGGTGACCTGTGCGCGCGGCAACCACGACAGCAACGCCCGCCCCGAGGCGGTGAGGTGTGCCGGCAGCCGCACGCCGACGTCGGAGACGAGCACGTCACCGACCGGCGAGCGCTGCTCGAGCAGATACAGCGTCTCGCGCCCGTCCAGGACGCCGAGGTGCCCCGTCTCGCCGGTCTCGTCGACCAACGACGCCAGCAGCGGCCGGGCGAGACGCTCCAGCCCGGCGTGCCGCAGGTAGGCCGAACCGATCTCGAACGCCGCCACCCCGAGCGCGTACCGGCGCTCTTCGGGAAGGTGGGTCACGAATCGCTCACGCTCCAGGGCGGCCAGCAGGTGGTAGGTCGTGGAGCGGGGCAGGCCCAGCGCTCGGGTGATCGCCGCCGCGTTGACCGGTCGCGGTTGGCTGGCCAGGTAGCGGAGCACGGCCAACGCACGCGTCGCTCCCGGGACCTGTTCGCCCACCATCACGTGCCCGCCGCTGATCGGAGAGGCAGACCGTAGCGAGCGACACCCCGCGCTCATCGCGACGACCGCTCGCGGACGCGGTCAGCCGCCGCGAGCGGCCTCGCCACAGGCAGGGAGCGGCCCGTGCGCCTCGAGGAGCCGCTCGGCCCGCGCACGGGTCATGCTCCAGGCCGGCCACCGTCCGTCCGCGCCCTGCACGAGGTCGACGACATGCGGACCGAGGACGCAGCCGCGAACCTCGTCCGGTAGCTCCAGCAGCGCTGGAACGGCGTCCGCGCTGAGGTCGGCGAGGTAGTCCACGTCGATGCGTCCCTCGGCGAGGTAGCGCTCGACATTCCATTCGGCGATGCGCGCGTCCGGCTGCAGGTAGCCGATACCCGAGACGGCCAGGGCCGTGACCAGCGCGAGCGCACGGGGCAGGAGCCCGACCTTCCTGGTGGCGCCGGCCGCGAGGACCAGGAAGAACACGACGGCGAGCCACACGATGACGGCCGTGGCGGCGAAGCGCAGCCGCGTGAAGCCGAACGCGTCCTCGTAGAGGGACAGACGGTGGTGGGCCGAGAGGAGGACCACCAGGGTCAGCAGGCACAGGCCGGCGAGCAGGCCACGCCGGACACGGACCTCGCGCAGCGTCCCGGCCGCCGCGTAACGGCCCGTCGCGGCGATCACGACCAGCGTCAGCACCGCGACGGCGACGAGCTGGGCGAACCCGCCCCGGGCGTACTCGGCATAGGTCAGCCCGGCGGTCGCCAACACGCGTTCGTGCCCGCCGAACAGCACCCCGAACTGGAGCGCGACGAAGCCGGCGAACAGCAGGACCAGCGCGCCGAGCGGCACCTGCCACTCGATGCCGCGCAGGTGACGCGAGGGTGCCGGTACCGGCCGGTCGTCGCGGGCGCGGGCGCGCAGCCGGACCAGTGTCGCCGCACCGACCGTCACCAACACGGCGACGAAGGCGCGTACGGGGAACAGACCGAGGTCGAGATCGGGCACCAGGAAGCGTTCCACGAGTCGGCCGAACAACCGGTCGGCCGACGCGAAGAGCGCACCGAACACGCCGAGCAGGACGATGGTCAGCAGGGTGGCGCGGACCCCGGGATGGCGTCGGACGTCGGTGGGCAGCGCGTCACGGAGCCCGGCGGCCACCGCCCCGAACGAACCGAACCCGACGGGGACGCACCGCAGCGCCGGCCGCACCATCCCCAGCCAGGTGGCACCACCGGCGAACCCCAGCACGGCGACACCGACCGCGACGAGCAGGGCCGGCGCCACGACCCAGCCCGCGTCCGACCATGCGGGGAGCCCGGCGGCCAGCGCCGCCACGGCGATCATCGATCGCCGCCAGGCGCCGGCCCAGGTACCGGAAGGGCGCGTCAGCAGCACGGCGGCGACGATGGCCACCCACGTCACGGCGAGGCCGAGGCCCGGTTCGTGGTCCGGGAGCGCGATCGCCGCGACGACTCCGGCGCCGATGACGGCAGCCCGTTGCGCCTGGGTCAGCGGCGGCGGAGGGCTGATCCCGGCGGGGTCCAGCTCGGGGGCGTCCGATGTCGGGGCGTGGCTCATGGCGGTGGTCCGGTCCTCGTTCATGCGGTTCCCGATGTCCTCGGCAGCGTCACGACCATGCGGCAGCCCGGTCGGTGGCGGTCGTCGACGTGGATGCGACCGCCGTGCAGGTCGACGATCCAACGGGTGATCGCCAGGCCGAGGCCGGTGCCGCCGTCGTGCACCCCCGGACCGTCGCCGGCGACATCACCGCGGTGAAAACGTTCGAAGATGCGCTCGACGTCGTGGGCGGCGACACCCGGACCGCGGTCGGTCACCGACAGCTCGACGTCACCGCCGCGTTGCACCGCGGCCACCTCGACATCGCTGTCCTCGGGGGCATGGGCCCGGGCGTTGTCGATCAGGTTCACCAGCACCTGCACCAGGCGACGGTCGTCGCCGGGAAACTGCAGGTCCGCGGGTTCCACCGACGTCCGTACCGGTGCGCCCGGGGCGGCCGCGACCAGGTCGACGGCCTCGGCCAGCAGTTCGCTGGCCGTCACCGTGGTGACCTCGAGGTCCACGACACCGGCCTCGAGCCGGGACAGGTCGAGCAGGTCCTCGACCAGCGACTGGAGCCGCTCGGTCTGGCGGACGAGACGTTCGAGGGTGGCGGGATCGGGCTCCTCGACACCGTCGGCGAGGTTCTCGAGGACGGCGCGCATCGCGGCGATCGGGGTCCGGAGTTCGTGCGAGACGTTGGCCACCAGGTCGCGACGCAGACGATCGGTCTCCGCCACCTCGTCGGCCATGCGGTTGAAGGCACGCGCGAGGGCGCCGACCTCGTCCCGAGCGCTCGCCGTGACCGGTTCGTGCCGCTGCCCGGCCGCCAGTTGCGACGCCGCGTGCGCCATCTGCCGCAACGGAAACGTCATACCGTGCGCCAGGAGTTGCACCATGGCCAGCGCGATCACCAGGGCGCCGAAGGCGACGGGCACCGTCGGCCAGCCGGCCCATCGCCCCAGCTCGAGCACGCCGATGGTCACCAGGACCGCTGCCACGATGACCAGCCCCAGTTTGAGCTTGAGGGACCCGACCCGGTCGAGCGGCCTCATCGTGGCTCCAGAAACGCGTAGCCCACCCCGTGGACGGTACGGATGCGGTCGCGGCCGAGCTTGCGGCGCAAGGCGGCGACATGGGAGTCGACGGTGCGGGTCGCCGCCGCGTCGTGGTGTCCCCACACCTGGCGGAGCAGTTGCCCACGGGTGAGCACCCGGCCCGGGCGCTCGACCAGCTGCAGCAGCAGGTCGAACTCGGTGACGGTCAGCTCCACCTCCTCGCCCGCGACCGACACGAGCCGGCGTCCGCGGTCGACCAGGACGTCGCCGACCGCGATCGGTGCCGGGTCGGCGTCGGCTGCGGCCGCTGCCCGCTCGACGCGACGCAGCAGGGCGGCGACCCGCGCGACCAGCTCGCGCATGCTGAACGGCTTCGTGAGGTAGTCGTCCGCCCCCACACCGAGCCCGACCAGCAGGTCGGTCTCGTCGTCGCGGGCGGTCAGCATCAGCACGGGAACCGGACGCTCCCGCTGGATGCGCCGACACACCTCGTACCCGTCGATCCCCGGGAGCATCACGTCCAGGACGACCACGTCGGGGCGGATGCGCTCGCACAGGGCCACGCCGGCCAGCCCGTCGTGGGCGATCTCCACGCGGTGACCCTCGGCCTGCAGTCGCTTCGCCACCGAGGTGGCGATGGTGACCTCGTCCTCGATCACGGCGATCGTCGTCGTCTCGTCCATGCCCGGGACTGTACGGAGCGGATGTCGGTCGACCGTGGCGGAGTTGTGCGGATTTCGTGCAGACGCCGGCAGAGGACCCGCCATGCACAGGACCAATGGTCCGGAAACAGGTGACCTTGCGCGTGCGACGGGCACGCCGGCGTCGTCGATGCTGTGGCGGTCCGGTCGATCTCCCGCACGACCCGCGGCCGGACCCGCCGGTGTACGAGGCGATCCCTCGGCATCGACGCCCTCCTCCCGTCCGGAAAACCACGCCCATGTCGACGCGCACCGAAGAGGACCTGCTCGGTCCCCGCGAGGTCCCCGCAGACGCCTACTACGGCGTCCACACCCTTCGCGCCATCGAGAACTTCACGATCAGCACGATGACGATCAACGACCTGCCCCAGTTCATCCGGGCCATGGTCGAGGTCAAGAAGGCGTCCGCACTCGCCAACCGCGACCTGCACGTGCTGCCCCACGACATCGCCAACGCCATCATCGCCGCCTGTAACGTGATCCTCGACGAGGGTCGCTGCATGGACCAGTTCCCGGTGGACGTCTTCCAGGGCGGCGCCGGGACGTCGGTCAACATGAACACCAACGAGGTCGTGGCCAACCTCGCGCTCGAACTGCTCGGGTACGAGAAGGGCCGCTACGACGTCATCAACCCCAACGACCACGTCAACAAGTCGCAGTCGACCAACGACGCCTATCCCACGGGGTTCCGGCTCGCCGTCCACCGTCGCGCCCAGATCCTGGTCAGCGCGATCAGTGCACTCGCCGACGCGTTCGACGCGAAGGGGCAGGAGTTCGCGGGCGTGCTCAAGATGGGCCGCACGCAGCTGCAGGACGCCGTGCCGATGACCCTCGGCCAGGAGTTCCACGGCTTCGCGACCACGTTGCGCGAGGAGATCCGCACGCTCCGTCGGGTCTCGCTGCTGTTGCTCGAGGTCAACCTCGGCGCGACGGCCATCGGCACCGGGCTCAACACGCCCGAGGGCTACGCACGGGTGGCGGCCAACCGGCTCGCCGAGGTGACTGGCCTGCCGATCGTGTCCTCGGCCGACCTCGTCGAGGCGACCTCCGACAACGGCGCGTACGTGGCGATGCACGCCGCCGCCAAGCGGGCCGCCGTCAAGCTCTCCAAGATCTGCAACGACCTGCGGCTGCTGTCGTCGGGTCCGCGCGCCGGGCTCAACGAGATCAACCTGCCCGAACTGCAGGCCGGTTCGTCGATCATGCCGGCGAAGGTCAATCCGGTCATCCCCGAGGTCGTCAACCAGGTCTGCTTCAAGGTGGTCGGCAACGACGTGACCATCACGATGGCGGCCGAGGCCGGACAACTGCAGCTCAACGTCATGGAGCCGGGTCTCGCGCAGTCGATGTTCGAGTCCTTCCGCCTCCTCACCAACGCCTGCGACAACCTCCGCGAGCGGTGCGTGGTCGGCATCACGGCCAATCCCGAGGTCTGCGAGGCGCAGGTCCTCAACTCGATCGGGATCGTGACCTACCTCAACGAGGTGATCGGCCACCACAACGGCGACCGCGTCGGCGCCACCTGCGCGCGCACGGGAAAGAGCGTGCGCGAGGTGGTGCTCGAGATGGGACTGCTCGACGAGGCCCACCTCGACCAGCTGCTCTCGCCCGAGAACCTGCTCCGTCCGCGCTACCCGGGGCGCGTCTACGCCGAGGGAGAGCGGGGCCTGCCCGTCATGCCCGCACTCGCCTGACCCCGGTCGTCCTTCCAGCTACCAGCGTCTTCCCGCGTCATCCCCGCAACTCCCTACTGCCGCGTGGCGCGCTGCCACGCAGGACATGAACGATCATGCTCGCACTCGAACTCCTCATCGTGATGGGTGCCATCTTCATCGGTGCCCGACTCGGATCCATCGGCATCGGCCTCGCCGGCGGTATCGGCGTGCTGCTGCTCGGTCTGATCGGCGTCCCCGTCGATCAGGCCGCCATCCCCTTCGACGTCATCGCCATCATCATGGCCGTGATCGCCGCGATCGCGGCGATGCAGGTCGCCGGCGGCATGGACTACCTCGTCGGCGTCGCCGACCGGTTCCTTCGTCGACACCCCCGGCAGATCACGCTGTGGGCCCCCATCGTCACCTACTTCATGACCTTGTTCGCCGGGACCGGCCACACCGCCTTCTCGACGCTTCCGGTCATCGTCGAGGTCTCCAAGGAGAACGACATCCGGCCGTCCAAGCCGCTCTCGATCGCCGTCGTGGCGTCGCAGATGGCGATCACCGCCTCCCCGATCTCGGCGGCCGTGGTGTTCTTCGCGAGCGTGCTCGAGCCCCAGGGCGTCGACTACGTGCAGTTGCTCGCGATCGCGATCCCGTCGACCCTCCTGGCCGTCATCGTGACCTCGTTCGTCGCCAACATGCTGGGCAAGCCGCTGGCGAAGGATCCCGTCTACCAGGAGCGCGTCGCCAAGGGCCTGGTCAAGGTCACCGCCTCGCAGCAGGCGGCCGCCGAGTCCCGTGCCCTGGTCGGTGCTGGCGTGGGCGGGGGCTCGTCTCTCGGCGGTCTCGCCGACGGCCCGGCCGACGGTGGCCAGCCCGTCGCGCCGCTCTCCCCCGGGGCACGTCCGGTCGACAGGATGGGACGTCGCTCGGTGCTGTTCTTCCTCGCCGGCATCCTCGCCGTCGTCGCCTACGCCACGTCGATCAGCGACACGGTCGGCCTCATCACCGAGCCGACGCTGCCGCGCAACGAGGCCATCATCACGATCATGCTGACCGTGGGGGCCCTCATCGCGTTCGTCGCCAGGTTCGACCCCGCGAAGATCCTCAAGTCGCAGGTGTTCCAGTCCGGCATGAGCGCCACCGTCTGCATCCTCGGTGTGGCATGGCTCGGTACAACGTTCGTCAACGCCCGCATGGAGCAGATCCAGGCCCTCGCCGGTGACGTGCTCTCGACGCGTCCCTGGACGCTGGCGATCGTGCTCGTCTTCGCGTCCGCGCTGCTGTACTCGCAGGCGGCGACCACCAAGGCACTGATGCCGGCTGCCCTCGCCCTCGGCGTCGGTCCGCTGGGCGCCATCGCCGCGTTCCCCGCCGTGTCGGCGCTGTTCATCCTGCCGACCTACCCGACCCTGCTCGCCGCGGTCGAGATGGACGACACGGGATCCACCCGCATCGGCAAGTTCGTCTTCAACCACCCGTTCATCATCCCGGGGCTGATCAACATCGCGTTGGCGGTCGTCTTCGGGTTCGTGATCGGTTCCATCGTCCTCTGACCACCCCGCTCGCAGGCGCCCCCGGCTCTCGACCGGGGGCGCTGTCCTGTCTGCCTCGGGTGCGCCTGACCGTCCCGGTCGAGGCGGCTCCCCGGACGACGCGACATCATCGTCGTGGCGCCGTCGCCCCGAGTCGGGTGACCGTGACCACCGCGAGACCGGCCGCCGCCGCCACGGCGCCGGCGAGGAAGACCGCGGGCCGCCCGGCGACGGCCGCGACGATCCCCATTCCGAGCGGCCCCGCGCCGAACGCGATGTCGATGAACGCCGAGGTCGTCGCCATGACCTGGCTGCGTTCGTCCGCAGGGGCGACGGCGACGGCCAGTGCGAACACCGATGGCGTGAGCAGCGCGATCCCGACCGCCAGGATCACGGCACCGGACACCAGGCCCAACGGGGTGTGCCAGACGCCGACGATGGTGAGCCCCGCGACCGACAGCACCAGCGCCGTCCGGATGGCGCGGCCGGGGCCGAGCGCGTCGGGAAGGCGCGCGCCGGCGCTCCGCACGAGCACGACCACGCCGGCGAACACCAGCAGCACGGTGGCCGCCCCGCTCATGCCGAGGTCGAGGACGTGCAACGGGACGAAGGCGAGGAAGCCGGCCATGCCGATGATGCTGGCCATCAGCACCACCCCCGGCAGTAGTCCGGCCGGGTGCACGAGGCGCGGACGCGCGGCCGATGACGCACACCTCGCGGGGCGGGTCTCGGGAACACGCGCCACCAGGCTCGCCGCGAGCACCGCGGCGGCGGCCGTCGCCATCCACACGCCCGTGAATCCGAAGCGGCCGACGATCGCCTCGGCGGCGACGGGCCCGATGCCGATGCCGAGGTAGAGCGACAGCGACGCGAGGCTCATGGCCTCGCCTCGGCGCTGTGGAGGTGCGAGGTCGGTGAACGTGGTCAGCATGCCGACGAAGAACAGCGCCTCGCCGGCGCCGCTCACCAGGCGGATGCCGGCCAGGATCGTCGGCGTGGTCGCGAGCCCGTACGCAAGCACCGAGACCGCGAACACGAACGCGCCGACGAGCATCAGCGGTCGGCGGCCACGCCGGTCGCCGTACACCCCGGCGGCGGGACGCAAGAGGACGGCGGACACGCTGAAGGTCCCGAACACCAGCCCGACGGCGATGTCGCCTCCCCCGAGGATGCTCGTGACGTATCTCGGCAGCGCGGGCAGGAGCATTCCGGCTGCGGTGAAGTAGGCCAACGAGGCCGCCGCAAGCGCCGCGAAGGCCGGAGTGAACAAGCGCGGCCGCGTGGGCGCGGTCGCCGATGCGTGGGTGAGCATGGTCGGTTCCTCGGTGTCGATGGTCCCACCCTGGCCCTCGCACCGGACGATCACATCGGTAGACCTACCCATCTGTGGCGTGACATCGTGGGAGCAGCCGAACCGGCAGAGCCGTGGACGACGAACTGAGGTTGGCCGAGCTCTTGGCCGCGCTGTCCGTGACGACGGATCTCGGGATGGGCCACCCGCCGGAGAAGGCGATTCGCTCGTGCCTGCTCGCCACCGAGCTGGCCCGAGCTTCCGGCCTTCCCGAGCCGATCGTCCACGACGTCTACTACACCGCGCTGTTGCAGCACCTCGGCTGTACGGCACCGATGCACGAACTGACGCACCTGTTCGGTGACGACCGGGAGGTGCTCGCCCAGCTCGAGAGCACCGACGAGACGACGGTGCGCGGGACGCTCGAGACCCTCGCACTCGTGGGGCGCGGGCAGGGTGTGCGCCGCGCCCGGCACCTGAAACGCACGTTGGCGTCCGGAAAGGAGAGCAATGCGGCCATCCTGCGCTCCGTGTGTGAGGTCGGTACGCGGATGGCCGAGCGGCTTCGCCTCGGCGCCGGCGTCCAGGCCGGTCTGCTCGACAGCACCGAGACCTGGGACGGCCGAACCGGCGCCTACCGGCGGAACGGCGACGGCATCGCGCTCGCGGCCCGGTTCGCCCTGGTCGCCGCCCAGGCCGTGATCTTCGACCGGATCGGCGGTCCTCAGGTCGCGCTCGCGATGGTGCGCGAGCGGAGCGGCCGGTGGTTCGACCCGGCCGTGGCGGATGCATTCGCCCGGGTCGGCCCGAGGTTGCTCGAACGCATGTCCGCGATCGACGTCTGGGGCGAGGTCGTGGCGGTCGAGCCACGCCCGCTCCGGTGCGTGCCGCCCTCCAGGCTGGACGAGATCGCGGCCGTGTTCGCCGACCTGACCGACCTGAAGTCGCCCACGACGCTGGGCCACTCCACCGAGGTCGCCGAACTCGCGGGCGCTGCCGCCGCCGGGCTCGGCCTGGCGCCGGAGCGGATCGCTCTCGTCCGGCGCGCGGGGCTGCTGCACGACCTCGGCCGCGTGGCCGTCTCGGGGGCGGTCTGGGCCAGTCCCCGGAGGTTGACCGCCGGACAGTGGGAACAGGTCCGCCTGCACCCGTACTACACCGAGCGCATCCTCGAGCGTTCCCCGACGCTGGCCGGCCTCGCGCGTATCGCGGGGCTGCATCACGAGCGCCTCGACGGATCGGGCTACCACCGGGGACTCGATCGCCAGGCGATCGACATCGAGGCGCGGGCGCTGGCGGCCGCGGACACGTTCCAGGCCATGACCCAGGACCGACCACACCGGCCAGGGGTCACTGCGCCGCAGGCCGCCGAGCAACTGGCAGCGGAGGCCGCTGCCGGCACGATCGACGGCGACTGCGCGCGAGCCGTCATCGAGGCGGCGGGCCAGTCGGTTCCACCGGGACGAGGTGCCCGGCCGGCCGGGCTCACCGACCGCGAGGTCGAGGTCCTGCGGCTCCTCGCGCGAGGCGCCACCAACCGTGAGGTCGCCGCCGCACTGGTCATCTCCTCCCGCACCGCGGAACACCACGTCCAGCACATCTACGGCAAGCTCGGCACCTCCACCCGGGCCGCCGCCGCCCTGTTCGCGGTGGAACACGGCCTGTTGCGGTGACCAGGTGAGGGGTGCCGGAGCAGCGCGCGGCGAGGTCGTCGAGGCCGTCCGGCGAGGGCCGCCGGCCACGCGTAGGCTCTTCGACGCCGGCGCCCGACCCCGGGCGTCCGAACACGGAGCAGGTCCATGCCCGACGGCGAACGCAGCGAAGCCGACGCCCAGCGGGGCGCCGAACTCCAACGCGCGTACGGCGAGGCCCTGGCGCTGCTCGGCGAGTTGGTCGCGGGGCCGCCGCCGGTCGAGGAGATCCTCGACGAACTGCTCGCGGTCGCGCTCACCGCCGCGCCTGGCCTCGCGGCCGCCTCGGTGACCGCCCTGTCGGTCGACGGCGAGCTGGTGACGGCCGCCACCACCGATGCGGCTGCGCAGACGGTCGACGAACTCGAGTACCGACTGCACGAGGGGCCGTGCGTCGTCGCGCTCGACACCGGCGTCGAGCAACTGGTCAGCGACGTGCGCACCGACGACCGCTGGCCGAACTTCAGCCAGCGCGCCCTCGAACTCGGCTTCAGTTCGGTTGCCGGCCTCCCCCTGGTGAACGCCGGTGAGACGATCGGCGCGCTCAACGTCTTCGGCGCCGCACCCGGTGACCTCGACGAGCAGACGCTGGCCCCGCTCCGGCGCCTGATGGGACCGCTCGCGGCCGCGCTCGCCCGAGGTCGTGCCCACCGCCGCTACCAGCGGCTGCTCGACCAGCGGTCGGCACGCGAGGACCGTTCGACCGCCGACCGCTGACCGCCCGGCACGACCGCGGGTCCGGCGAACCGACCCCGGTCATGCGCGGATGTCTCGGATTCCAGACCGAAGGGACTGTCCGCGCTCCTGCGACCCCGGTGGCGACCTGCTCACATAGCTGCATGGACACCCTCGAACTCGGCGCCCGCCCCCTGCACCTCGACGACGTCGTGGCCGTGGCCAACGCGGCCACCCCCGTCGCCCTGCACGACGACGCCCTCGAGCGTCTCACCGAGGCGCGGTCCCTCGTCGACCGTCTCGCCGGCCAGGACGAGCCGGTGTACGGGGTCTCGACCGGTTTCGGCGCCCTCGCCACGCGCCACATCCCCGCCGACCGGCGCGCTCAGCTGCAGCGTTCCCTGGTGCGCTCCCATGCGGCCGGCAGCGGCCCAGAGGTCGAGCGCGAGGTCGTGCGCGCCATGATGCTGCTGCGACTGAAGACGCTCGCCTCGGGTCACACGGGCGTGCGTCCCGTCGTGGCGCAGACGTTGGCCGGGTTGCTGTCGGCCGGCATCACGCCGGTCGTGCCCGAATACGGCTCGCTCGGCTGCTCGGGCGATCTCGCCCCCCTCGCGGCCGTCGCACTCGCGCTGATGGGCGAAGGTGAGGTCCGTGACGCCGACGGTGACCTCGTTCCCGCCGCCGAGGCGCTGGCCGCGGCCGGACTCGCACCGGTCGCGTTGGTCGAGAAGGAAGGTCTCGCACTCATCAACGGCACCGACGGCATGCTGGGCATGCTGGCCCTGGCGATCGCCGACCTGACGCTGCTGCTGAAGGTCGCCGACGTCGCGGCGGCGATGAGCGTCGAGGCACTGCTCGGCACCGACCGGGTCTTCGCCGGCGACCTGCAGGAGCTGCGGCCCCATCCGGGACAGGCGGCAAGTGCGTCGAACCTGCGCCGCCTGGTGGCCGACTCAGCGATCATGGCCAGTCACCGCACACCCGACTGCAACCGCGTCCAGGACGCGTACTCGTTGCGCTGTGCCCCGCAGGTCGCCGGCGCCGCCCGGGACACCCTCGACCACGCCCGTCTCGTCGCCGAGCGGGAACTGGCCGCCGCCATCGACAACCCGGTGCTCACCGCCGACGGTCGCGTCGAGTCGAACGGCAACTTCCACGGGGCACCGGTCGCCTACGTCCTGGACTTCCTCGCCATCCCGGTCGCCGACGTCGCCTCGATGTCCGAGCGCCGCACCGACCGCTTCCTCGACGTCCACCGCAACGGTGGACTGCCTCCGTTCCTCGCCGAGGACCCGGGCGTCGACTCCGGACACATGATCGCCCAGTACACCCAGGCGGGCATCGTCTCGGAACTGAAGCGCCTGGCCGCGCCGGCGTCGGTCGACTCGATCCCGTCGTCGGCGATGCAGGAGGACCACGTGTCCATGGGCTGGGCGGCCGGCCGCAAGCTGCTCCGTGCCGTCGACGGTCTGGCGCGCGTGCTCGCCGTCGAGGTGGTGACGGCAGCCCGGGCCATCGACCTGCGCGCGCCGCTGGCCCCCTCCCCCGCCACCGGCGCCGTCCGCGACCTGCTCCGTGAGGAGGTTCCCGGCCCCGGCCCCGACCGCCACCTCGCGCCCGAGATCGAGGCGACGTACCGCCTCGTCCGCTCGGGTGCCGTGGTCGCTGCCGCCGAGACGGTCACCGGCCCCCTCGACTGACCGCGCCGTCCCCCCGAGCTCGACCGCCACGCCCCGTCCGAACCCGAAGCGAGGCACGCCATGGCCACCACGTCCGGACCCCGCCCCGTCCGCGCCGCCCACGGCTCGCACCTGTCGGCCCGGTCGTGGCCGCAGGAAGCGGCGCTGCGGATGCTGCACAACAACCTCGACCCCGACGTCGCCGAGCATCCCGACGAACTGGTCGTCTACGGCGGAACCGGCAAGGCCGCCCGCGACTGGAACAGCTTCGACGCGCTGGTCCGCACCCTGACCACCCTGCGCGACGACGAGACGATGCTGGTGCAGTCCGGCCGGCCGGTCGGCGTGATGCGGACCCACGAATGGGCACCTCGGGTCCTGATCGCCAACTCCAACCTCGTACCCGACTGGGCCACCTGGGACGAGTTCCGGCGACTGGACGCCCTCGGGCTGACCATGTACGGCCAGATGACGGCCGGTTCGTGGATCTACATCGGTACGCAGGGGATCCTGCAGGGCACGTTCGAGACCTTCGCCGCGGTTGCCGACAAGCGCTTCGGCGGGACCCTGGCCGGCACCCTGACGGTGACTGCCGGTCTCGGTGGCATGGGAGGTGCGCAACCGCTCGCGGTCACCATGAACGGCGGCGTCGCCCTGGTCGTGGAGTGCGACGCGTCCCGGATCCAGCGGCGACTCGAGACGCGCTACCTCGACGTGCAGGCCGACGACCTCGACGACGCCCTCCGCCGTGCCGAGCAGGCGGTCGCCGATCGCGCCCCCCTCTCGATCGGCCTGCTGGGCAACGCGGCCGAGGTGGTGCCCGAGCTCCTGCGCCGCGGCGCGCACGTCGACATCGTCACGGACCAGACCTCGGCCCACGACCCCCTGGCCTACCTGCCGGCCGACGTCGCGTTCGAGGACTGGCACCGCGAACGTGCGGCCGACCCGATCGCGTTCACCAAGCGGGCGCAGGCGTCCATGGCGACCCACGTCGAGGCGATGGTCGGGTTCCAGGACGCCGGCGCCGAGGTGTTCGACTACGGCAACGCCCTGCGCGGAGAGGCCCAGGCCGGCGGGTACGCCCACGCCTTCGCCTACCCGGGCTTCGTGCCGGCCTACATCCGACCGCTGTTCTGCGAAGGCAAGGGCCCGTTCCGCTGGGCGGCGCTGTCCGGTGATCCCGAGGACATCCACGCCACCGACGAGGCGATCCTGGAGCTGTTCCCCGAGGACGAGAAGTTGCAGCGGTGGATTCGCGAGGCCCAGGACAAGGTCGCGTTCCAGGGGCTCCCGGCGCGCATCTGCTGGCTGGGATACGGCGAGCGGCAGCTGGCCGGCGAGCGATTCAACGAGATGGTGTCGGCCGGTGACGTCGAGGCACCCATCGTCATCGGACGCGACCACCTCGACTGCGGGTCGGTCGCCTCGCCGCAGCGCGAGACCGAGGGCATGTTGGACGGATCCGACGCGATCGCGGACTGGCCGTTGCTCAACGCGATGGTCAACGTCGCCTCGGGCGCCGCGTGGGTGTCGATCCATCACGGCGGCGGTGTCGGGATGGGCCGCTCGATCCACGCCGGGCAGGTCACGGTCGCCGACGGGACCGAGCTGGCGGCGCAGAAACTCGAGCGCGTGCTGACCAACGACCCGGCCATGGGGGTCATCCGCCACGTCGACGCCGGCTACGACCGCGCCATCGAGGTGGCGGAGGAACGCGACGTGCGCGTCCCCATGCGCGAAGGTTGATCAGAGGAAGCAGGTCCGACGGGCCAGGAACGCATCGAGGGTGGCCACGGCGTCGGTCCAGCCCGCTGGCCGGTCGACGCTCATCCACGATCGCTCCTCGACCGCGTGCAGCACCTCGTGGACGCGGAGCCTCGCCCGCTCGTCGTCGTTGACGCCGTAGGCGGTGGCGAGCTGGGCGACACCCTCCTCGTCGTGGCCCCGTACGTGCGATCGCGTCCTGGCCAGGTCAGCCATCCGGTCGTCCCAGCTGGCCCGTTCGAGATCGACGACCCCCACGACCGTCGGTTCGCCACGGGCGGCGACCAGCACGTTGGCGTCGACGAGGTCGTTGTGGCACAGCGCCGATGCGCTGACGTCACGAAAGGCGTCGCGGTGACCATCCACCAGGGTCCGGGTGCGGCGCGCCATGGCCCAGGACCCACCGATGCGCAGATGATCGTGCAGCAGTTGGTCGCACCGGGCGTCGAGGCGCTCCCAAGCGTCCGCCCACGCCCTGCCCGTCGGCGACAGCGAGCCGAACCGCACGCCTCGGACGACGTGCAGCCGGCGCAACACGCGACCGACCTCCTCGGTGACGGCGCGGGTCTGGGACGGCGTCAGCTCGCCGCGCCGGTCGGCCCAGCGGACGCCGGGAAGACGGGAGAGCACCACGTAGGGAACGCCATGACGCTGTCCGAGCACGTCGGACGCGATGACCACAGGCGTCGCGACGTCCGCGACCGCCGCGAACCGGCCCAGGGCGTCGACCTCGGTGGCGGCAGCCCGTGCGGCGTCGGGTGCGTAGATCTTGAGCACCTGGCGTGCGCCGTCGCCGCCACGCAGGCCCAGGACGTGGCCGACGGCCCCCTGCACGCTCGGCGTCCAGCCGTCGGGTTCGGCGGCCAGGTCGGCACCGACCGCGTCGAGCACGCGTGCGGCCGCGTCGGCGATGCCTGACCGGTCCACAGCGCTCCGTCCCGTGCCTACTCGTCGCTGCCGACCGTAGCTCCCGCTCCGGCTCGCCGATCCCGCGCGTCCTCAGGCGGCACACACGCAGGCGGCCGCCCCGAAAGGGACGGTCGCCCGTGCGGGGGTGCGGGTCCGGCTAGCGGTGCAGGTCGAACCGGTCGGCCTGCATGACCTTCACCCAGCCCTGGATGAACTTGTCCAGCATGAGTTGCTCGCCGCCGTTGGCGCCGAACTCCTCGGCGATGGCCCGCAGCTGCGAGTTGGAGCCGTACACCAGGTCGACGCGGGTCGCCGTCCACCTGGTCTCGCCGGTCGCGCGGTCCTTGCCCTCGAAGCGCTCCTCGCCCTCGCCGATCGGTTCCCAGACGGTGCCCATGTCGATGAGGTTGACGAAGAAGTCGTTCGTGAGCTGGCCTGGACGGTCCGTGAGGATCCCGTCGGTGTTGTCGTCACCGGCGTTCGCCCCGATGGCGCGCATGCCACCCACCAGCGCCGCCATCTCCGGCGCGGTGAGGTTGAGCATGAAGGCCCGGTCGACCATCAGGTGCTCGGTCGGGATGCCGACGTCCTTCTGCAGGTAGTTGCGGAAGGCGTCGTGCCGCGGCTCGAGCCAGGCGAACGTGTCGACCTCGGTCATCTCCTGGGTCGCGTCGGTGCGCCCCGGCGTGAACGGGACGGTCACGTCGTGCCCGGCCGCCGAGGCCGCCATCTCGATGCCGACGCTGCCGCCGAGGACGATCATGTCGGCCAGCGAGACGTTGAAGCCGGACGCGTCCTTGATCTGCTCGAGCTGATCGATGACGGCCGACACGCCGGAACGGAGGTTGACGTCCCAGCTCGCCTGCGGCTCGAGGCGGATGCGCGCGCCGTTGGCACCACCACGGTGGTCGGTCTGCCGGTAGGTGCAGGCGGAGGCCCATGCGGTGCCCACCAGTTGCTTCGCGGTGAGGCCCGACTCGGCGATCTGCCGCTTGAGCGTCGCGACCTGGTCCTCGTCGACCAGCGGGCCCTCGTGCGCCGGGACCGGGTCCTGCCAGATCATTTCCTCGCTCGGCACCTGCGGGCCGAGGTAACGCGAGCTCGGGCCCATGTCACGGTGCAGCAGCTTGTACCAGGCACGCGCGAACTCGTCGGCCAGCACGTCCGGGTTGTCGAAGTACTCCTTGGCGATCTCGAGATAGTCGGGGTCGGCCAACATCGCCATGTCGGCCGTCGACATCACCGGCTTGTTCATGCGGCCCTCGACGTGGGCGTCGGGGACCATGAACCGCTCGTCGGGGTCGACCGGCTCCCACTGCTTCGCGCCGGCGGGCGACTCGGTGAGCTCCCACTTGTTGTTGAACAACGTGTCGAGGTAGGAGTTGTCCCACGTCGTCGGGGTCGGAGTCCAGGCACCTTCGAGGCCCGAGGTGATGGTGTACTCGCCGAGGCCGGTCTCGTGCGTGTTGGCCCAGCCGATGCCCATCTCGTGGATCTTGGCTTCCTCGGGGGCGCCGCTGACGGCCTCCTTCGGGCCGTTGCCGTGCATCTTGCCGAAGGTGTGACCACCCACCGTCAGTGCGACGGTCTCGCGGTCGTTCATCCCCATGCGGCCGAAGGTCTCGCGGATGTCCTGCGCCGACTTGAGCGCGTCCGGCACGCCGTTCGGCCCCTCCGGGTTGACGTAGATCAGGCCCATCTGAACCGCGGCGAGCGGGTTGTCGAGGACGCGGCTGCCGTCTTCCCACGTGCCGGTGTAGCGGTCGTCGTTGGTCGAGAGCCACTCGTTCTCGGGGCCCCAGTAGATGTCGTCCTCGGGTGCCCAGATGTCGGAGCGACCGAACCCGAACCCGAAGGTCTTGAAGCCCATCGTCTCGAGTGCGCGGTTGCCGGCGAAGACGAGCAGGTCGGCCCACGAGATCTTCTCGCCGTACTTCTGCTTGATCGGCCACAGCAGCCGGCGGGCCTTGTCGAGGTTGCCGTTGTCCGGCCAGCTGTTGAGCGGCGCGAACCGCTGCGCCCCGGTGCCGCCACCGCCGCGACCGTCCACGGCACGGTACGTGCCGGCCGCGTGCCACGACATGCGGATGAAGAACGGCCCGTAGTGGCCCCAGTCGGCGGGCCACCATTCCTTCGAGTCGGTCATCAGCGCGTCGACGTCGGCGCTCAGTTCGTCGACGTCGATCTGCGCGAAGGCCTGGGCGTAGCGGAAGTCCTCACCGAAGGGGCTCGAACCGGGGTGCTTCTGGTGCAAGACGTTGAGCGAGAGCTGGTCTGGCCACCAGTGCTCGTTGCCCTGCAGACTGGGCGTGGTGCGGGCGGCCCACTCCGGGCGGCGGGCGGGCTGTTGGTCGGACACGTTGTCCTCCTCGGAAGGCCTGGGTGCGCCTGCCTCCGAAAAGCGAGGCCGGCCGCGTCGGTCGGTACGAGGCCCCAACCTAGAACAGTTCCAAGCGTGGAGGCAACCTGCACTTCGAACCTCCAGGTATCTGGTAGCGTTCCACCGCGCTTCCCCCTTGAACCAGCGCAAGGAACCATTCGTGCAGCCGCTGCTGACCCGCCTCCGCAACCGCCAGTGGCGCCTGACGGCGCAGCGACGCGTCATCGCCGAGGTGCTCGCCGGCGAGCACGTCCACCTGACCGCGGACGAGGTCTTCGAGCGCTCCCGCGCGATCCTGCCCGAGGTCAGCCGCGCCACCGTCTACAACACCCTCAACGAGCTGGTTGGCATGGGCGAGCTGTTCGAGGTGACGCACGTCGACGGACGCAAGCGGTACGACCCCAACGTCGAGGAACGCCACCACCACCTGGTGTGCGTCGACTGCGGCCGGATGCTCGACGTCCTGGCCGACGACCCGCGCCTGCCCGAGGGCCAGCAGCACGGCTTCGAGGTGCTCCGCGTCGAGGTCACCTTCCGGGCGCGCTGCCCCGACTGCGTCCCGGTCGCGACGGTCTGACGCTCCCGCCACCCGGTGACGAACCCGCTCGCCCGGTGCGCGGGCCGTGGCGACGTCGGCGGCGCCTTCAGCGGACCGGTCACCGTTACGCTCCTGCGGCCGTTCGCTGGGTGGATCGACGCAGACCGGGAGCAACACGTGGCGCGGAACACGCAGACGTTCGAGGGCATGTGGTCCGACCTGGCCGACGTCGGCCGGGCACCTGCCGGTGGATATCGCCGGTTCGTGTGGTCCGACGCGGACCTGACGCTGCGGAACTGGTTCGTCCAACAGGCCAACGACCGTGGCCTGGGCGTTCGCGAGGACCGGGCCGGCAACCTGTGGGCGTGGTGGGGCGATCCGACGGCCGGCGACGCCGTCGTGACCGGGAGCCACCTCGACTCGGTCCCCTCCGGCGGGGCGTTCGACGGACCGCTCGGTGTCGTGTCCGGCTTCCTCGCCGTCGACCGGTTGCTCGAGGCCGGCACGATGCCGGACCGCCCGATCGCGGTGGTCGCCTTCTCCGACGAGGAGGGCGGCCGCTACGGCATCGCCTGCGGGGGCTCACGACTGCTGACCGGCGCGCTCGCCCCCGACCGGGCGCTCGCGCTTCGCGACGACGACGGCCTCACCCAGGCCGAGGCGCTGCGGGCAGCCGGCCGCGACCTCGCCTCGTTCGGCGCCGACCCGGAGGCCCTCGGCGCCATCGGCACCTTCGTCGAGCTCCACGTCGAACAGGGCCGTGGGTTGGTCGACCTCGACGCGCCGGTCGGCGTGGCGTCGGCGATCCGCGGACACGGACGATGGCGCTTCGACCTGCTCGGTCGACCCGACCACGCGGGGACGACCCGGCTCGAGGACCGTGACGACCCGATGCTCACCCAGGCCCGGCTCGTGCTGGCCGCCCGGGAGGCCGCCCAGCGTCATGGTGCGGTCGCCACGGTCGGCCGGGTGCGCGTCGAACCGAACGCCGTGAACGCCATCCCGTCACGCGTGCAGGCATGGGTGGACGCCCGCGCCGACGACGACGCGACCGTACGTGCGGTCATCGCCGACATCGCCAACGCCGTCGGGGTGGGTGCCGACGAGGAGTCCTGGACCGCCCGGGTCGACTTCGAGCCGGTGCTGCGCGATCGTCTCGTGACCACCCTGGACGGCGTTCCGGTGCTGCCGACCGGCGCCGGTCACGATGCGGGCATCCTCGCCTCGGTCGGGATTCCGGCGGCGATGCTGTTCGTCCGCAATCCGACCGGCGTCTCCCACGCGCCGGACGAGTTCGCCGAGGCCGCCGACTGTCTCGCCGGTGTCGACGCGCTCACCACCGTGCTGCGCGACCTCGCCTGGGTCTGACCGCCGCTGGCCGACGCCCCTGGAGGACGCGTGGAACCGCTCACCCACATCGACCGAACGCTGTCAGCACCTGCGTTGCCCGGGGGGCTGGACACGCCGGCGGTCGTGGTCGACCTCGACCGCGTGGACGCCAACGTCGCCCGGATGCAGGCTCGCCTCGACGAGCGTGGCGTCTCGCTGCGTCCCCATGCGAAGACCCACAAGAGCCCGTTCTTCGCCGCCCGGCAGCTGGACGCCGGCGCGGTCGGCATCACGGTCGCCGTTCTCGGCGAGGCGCAGGTCATGGCCGACGCCGGTATCCAGGACGTCTTCGTCGCCTACCCGGTGTGGGCCGTCGGAGCGAAGGCGGATCGCCTGCGCGAGCTGGCCGGTCGCGTCCGCCTCGCCGTCGGTGTGGACTCGGTCGAGGGCGCGCGACAACTCGGACGCGCCCTCGCCGGCGCGGCCGCAGGACCCGAGGTGCTCATCGAGCTCGATTCCGGCGAAGGGCGAACCGGCACGGACGCGACGAGGGTGGTCGCCGTCGCGCGGGCGGTGGCCGACGCCGGGCTGACGCTGCGCGGGGTGTTCACGCACGGTGGACACGCCTACCAGGGTCCCGACCGGGTCGCCGGGGCTGCCGAGGACGAGGGCTCGACGCTCGGCGCCGCCCTCCACGACCTTCGCGACGCGGGCTTCGAGGTGCGGGTCGTCAGCGCCGGTTCGACCCCCACGGCCGTCGCGTCCGCCGCCGGACCCGTCACCGAGGAGCGGCCCGGCACGTACGTGTTCGGCGACCGCCAGCAGGCCAACCTCGGCGGCTCGGACCCGACGACGCTCGCCCTGACCGTCGCGGCCACCGTGGTGAGCACCGCCGTTCCCGGCCGCTGCGTCCTCGACGCGGGCGCGAAGGCGTTGGCCAAGGACAAGCCGGACTGGCTCGCGGGTCACGGCGTCGTACCCATGTTGCCCGGTGCCGTCATCCGCGCCGTCTACGACCACCACGCCGTGGTCGAACTCGCCGAGGACACACCCGCTCCGCGCGTCGGCGACGTCGTCGGAGTCGTGCCCAACCACGCCTGCCCGGTCGTCAACCTCACCGACGAACTGCTGCTGACGCGCGACGGCGAACTGGTGGAGCGCCTACCGGTGCTCGCGCGGGGCCGTAACCGCTGACGAGGGCGTCGATGCCGAGTCCCGGGCCGGCCTGCCCGAACCGGGTCGATCCGTCGTAGGGTTCGGTCCTTCCCGATACCTCCCGACCACCGATCACCGAGGCAGCCCCGTGTCGTCTTCCGTCTGGCGGTGCGACCTCGCGCTGCTGCCGTCCGGCGAGGTCGCCCGTGACGTCGTGGTCGAGGCGGAGGACGGCCGGTTCGCCCGCGTCGAGGTGGGCGCGGAGGCCCCGGCGGAAGCGGTCCACCTGCGCGGACTGGTGCTGCCCGGTATGGCGGACGCGCACAGCCATGCGTTCCACCGCGCCTTGCGAGGGCGGACCCACACCGGCCGCGGTTCGTTCTGGAGCTGGCGTGAGCAGATGTACGCCCTCGCCGGCCGGCTGACGCCGGACACCTACCTGCCGCTCGCGCGGGCCGCCTTCGCCGAGGGCGTGTCGGCGGGCTACACCACCGTGGGCGAGTTCCACTACCTCCACCACGGACCCGACGGCCGCCGCTACGCGGATCCGAACGAGATGGGCCACGTGCTCGTGCGGGCGGCACGCGAGGCCGGCGTCCGGCTGAGCCTGCTCGACACCTGCTACCTGACCGGCGGCGTGGAACCGGGCGGTCACGGCGGCGACCACGTGCCGTTGACGGGCGCGCAGCTCCGCTTCGGCGACGGCACCGCCGATGCCTGGGCCGCCCGCGTCGACGACCTCGCGTCGGCCCATGCCGGCGAGGACGGGATCCTGGTCGGTGCGGCGATCCATTCCGTGCGGGCCGTCCCCGCCGACGCACTCTCCGTCGTCGCCGAGTGGGCCGACGGCGCCGGTGCCCCGCTGCATGCCCACGTCTCCGAGCAGCCGGCCGAGAACGAGGCCTGCCACGCCATCCACGGCACGACCCCGACGCAACTGCTGTTCGACCACGGCGTGCTGTCCGACCGGTTCACCGCCGTCCACGCCACCCACCTCACGCCGGAGGACCGCACCGTGCTCGGGACCTCCCGCGCCCACGCCTGCTTCTGCCCGACGACCGAACGCGACCTCGCCGACGGGATCGGCCCGGTCCGCGAACTGCTCGATGCCGGTGCCCGGCTGACGTTCGGCTCCGACAGCCGCGCCGTGGTCGACGCCTTCGAGGAGGCCCGGGCGACCGAGCTGCACGCCCGCCTGGCCACCCTGCAGCGTGGCGTGCTGCGCAGCGAGGAGCTGCTCGCCGGCCTTGGCATCGACGGCCACGCCTCGCTCGGTTTCGCCGACGCCGGCCGCATCGAGGTGGGCGCCCGGGCCGACCTCGTCGCCGTGGCGCTCGACTCGGTCCGGACCGCGGGGGCGTCCCCGGGGACGGCGCTCGACACCGTGCTGTTCGCGGGCAGCGCGGCGGACGTGACCGACGTGGTCGTCGACGGCCGTGCGGTGGTCCGTGGCGGGCAGCACGTGCTCGGCGACATCGCTCAGCTGCTGTCCGAGGCGATCACGAACGCCCTCGAGGAGTCCTGACGTGGCAAGCGTTCTCTACGACAACATCGGCGAACTCGTCACCAACGACCCGACACAGGGCGACGGGTCGTTCCTCGGACTGCTGCGTGGGGCGGCCGTCGTGGTCGACGACGGGGTGATCGCCTGGATCGGCGAGGCGGGGACCGCGTCACCGACCGACGAGCGACGCGACCTCGCGGGTCGCTGCGTGCTGCCGGGATTCGTCGACGGTCACACGCACCTGGTCTTCGCGGGCGACCGGGCACAGGAGTTCGCCGCCCGGATGGCCGGCGAGCCCTACGCGGCCGGAGGCATCCGAACCACGGTCCGTGCCACCCGCACCGCGTCCGCGGAAGCCTTGCTTGCGTCGGCCACGAAACGCCTCGACGAGGCCCGCGACCAGGGCACCGCGCTGGTCGAGATCAAGTCCGGCTACGGCCTCGACGTCGAGACCGAGGTCAAGATGCTGCAGGTCGCCCGGCTGCTGACCGACGAGACCACCTTCCTGGGCGCCCACGTCGTACCCGAGGAGTTCGCGCACGACCACCGGGGGTACGTCGACCTGGTCAAGGGCGCGATGCTCGACGCCTGCGCCCCATACGCGAAGTGGATCGACGTCTTCGTCGAGGACGGCGCGTTCGACGCCGAGGCCGCCCGCGAGATCCTGCTCGCCGGCGCGGCAAGGGGTCTGGGGCTACGCGTGCACGCCAACCAGCTCCGCCCCGGACCCGGCGTACGGCTGGCCTGCGAACTCGGCGCGGCGAGCGCCGACCACTGCACCCACCTCACCGATGTCGACGTGGGCGCCCTGGCCGACAGCGGCACCGTCGCCACCCTCGTCCCCGGAGCGGACTTCTCCACGCGCTCGCCCGTCTACCCCGACGGCCGCGCGCTCTGGGACGCCGGCGTCACGGTCGCCCTCGCGACCGACTGCAACCCGGGGACGAGCTACACGACCTCGATGCCGTTCGTCATCGCGCTCGCCGTGCGCGAGTGCCACCTGACTCCCGGCGAAGCCGTCTGGGCCGCCACGGCGGGCGCAGCGCGCTCACTGCGACGCGAGCAGAGCGGCCGCCTCGAACCGGGACATCCGGCCGCGCTGGCCATGCTCGACGCGCCGTCCCACACCCACCTCGCCTACCGCCCGGGAACACCCCTGGCGACACGTCTGCCCTCGCCACGCCTGCCGGGGTGACCCACATACAGGAGCTGCGATGTCCGCCGACCGTCCCCCGGCCGCCTACGACGACCTCGCAGCGGTCTACATCAACTGCACGCTCAAGCCCGGCCCCGAGCGATCACACACCGAGCTGCTCGGCGAGGCGTCGATGCAGATTCTGCGCGAACAGGGCGTGCGGGTGACCTCCATCCGGGCCGTCGACCACGACATCGCCCCCGGCGTGCAACCCGACATGACCGAGCACGGGTTCGTGCGTGACGACTGGCCGGCCATCCAGCGCCAGGTCCTCGACGCCGACATCCTGGTGCTGATGACGCCGATCTGGCTCGGCGAGAAGTCCTCGGTCGCCACCCGGGTCGTCGAGCGGCTCTACGGCTGGTCGGGCGAGCTCAACGACGGCGGGCAGTACGACTACTACGGCCGGGTCGGTGGCTGCCTGGTGACGGGCAACGAGGACGGCATCAAGCACGTCGCCATGAACCTGCTGTACTCGCTGCAGCACCTCGGCTTCACCATCCCGCCGCAGGCCGACGCGGGCTGGATCGGCGAAGCCGGACCGGGACCGTCGTACGGCGACGAACTCGACGACGGCAGCCGTGCCGGCCTCGACAACCAGTTCACACAGAAGAACACCACGTTCATGACCTGGAACCTGCTCCACCTGGCGCGCATGCTCAAGGACGCCGGCGGCATTCCCGCCCATGGCAACCAACCCGGCGCCTGGGAGTCCGGAGCCCGCTTCGGGTACCACAACCCCGAGTACCGCTGACCGTCGGCCACCACGGCCGGCAACGCCCACGTCCCCGTCACGGGCGAGTCGCCTCCACCTCCACGGGGCCGCCGGCGTGTCGCCATTCGGGCACGCCGTCCTCGAGCCGGACGGCCCGCCGGCCGGCCCGGCCGAGACGGCGGACCGCGTCGTCGGCATAGACGCAGTACGGACCTCGGCAATAGGCGACGACGTCACGGTCCGGGGGCAGGTCGTCGAGCAGCTCGAGCTGGTCCGGCGGAACGTGCACGGCACCGGGGAGGTGGCCCGCGTCGTATTCGGCGCGTGGACGGACGTCGACGACGACCAGGTCTGCGGTCTCGAGGCGTGCGAGCAGCTCGTCCCGACCGATGGTCTCGATGTCCCTGCGGTCGCCGAGGTACCCGGCCGCGAGCTCGTCCAGACCCTCGACACGGGCGGCGGCGACCGTGCGCATGGCCCACCACAGTTCGAGCACCTCGTCGGACGCCAGCCGATAGTGCACCTGGGTACCGGACCGCCGACCGATCACCAGCCCGGCGCGAGCCAGGGTGCGCAGATGGTGTGACGTGTTGGCCAACGACTGGCCGAGCTGCCGCGACAGCTCGTCGACGTTGCGCTCGCCCTGCGCCAGCAGTTCGACGATCTCGGCCCGGCGGCCCGAGGCGAGCGCCTTCGCGATCGAGGCGAACCCGTCGAACAGCGCGTCCTTCGCCTGCCGAGGACGCCCACCACGGTCGACCACCGTCCCGCCTCCAACCCGCCCACAGGCACGATACCGCTTCCTCAAAGAATCCCTTGACGAGGATCGCTCCGGCCTGCATGCTCAAGCGATCCTTTGAGTACGGAGTATCGACATGCACATCGAGGCACTGGTCGACGAGGGGCTGGGCAACAGCGCGTACGTGGTCGACCTCGGCGACGGCGGGGCCCTGGTCATCGATCCCCGACGGGATCCGCGGCCCGTCCTGGAGGCCGTACACCGGATGGGCCGCACGGCCCGGTTCGTGGCCGAGACCCACCTGCACGCCGACTTCGTCTCCGGGGGCCGGGAACTGGCCGAGCAGGGCGCACGGCTGCTGGCGCCGGCCGGCAGCGAGTTGGCCCACCCGCACCTGGCCCTCCAGGACGGCGAGGAAGTCGACCTGGGTGGGCTGACGATGGAGGTCATCGCGACGCCCGGGCACACGCCCGAGCACCTCGCCTATCTGCTCCGCGACGGGGCGCGACCCGTCGCGTTGTTCTCCGGCGGAACGCTCATGGCGGGCGGGGTCGCGCGTACCGATCTGCTGACACCGGAACAGACCGAACCCCTCGCGCGGGCCGCCTACCGCTCGATCACCCGACGGCTGCTGACGCTGCCCGACGACCTGCCCGTCCATCCGACCCACGGGGTCGGCTCCTTCTGCGCGTCGACGCCCGGCGGGACACGCACCACCACGATCGGGCGCGAGCGCGCCACCAACCCGCTTCTTGCCGGCGCGGTCGACGAGGACCTGTTCGTGGCGCGGCTGCTTGGCGGACTCGGCTCCTATCCCCCGTACTTCCTCGAGTTGCGCGACGTCAACCGCGACGGCCCGCTCGTGCACGGCCCGACGCCGCCCGCGTTGGCGCAACTGTCGGCCGACGAGGTCGCGGCTGCGGTCGACGATGGTGCCGAGGTGGTCGACGTCCGCCCCATGGCTGCGTTCGCATCGGGCCACGTCCCGGGCTCGCTGTCGAATCCGTGGCGGGCGCAGTTCGCGACGTGGCTCGGCTGGCTGGTGCCCCGCGGGCGGCCGATCGTCTTCGTCGCCGACGTCCTGCCCGACCGCCGCGACCTGGTGTGGGCGGCCCTCACGGTCGCCCATGAGCACATCGCCGGTGAGCTGGCCGGGGGCATCGCCGCCTGGCAGTCGACGGGCCGTCCGTTGGCCACCACGCGCCTGGTCGACGCGGGCCCGGCGGACGGTCGGCAGGTGGTCGACGTCCGCCAACACGCCGAGTACGCCGACGGCCACGTGCCCGGCGCGGTCAACGTCGAGCTCGGTTCCCTGACGGCCACGACGGAACCGGTCCCGACGGCGCCGGTGCTCGTGCACTGCGGGCATGGCGAGCGCGCGATGTCCGCGGCCAGCCTGCTCGAGCGCGCCGGACACCGCGACGTCGCGGTCCTGGCCGGCAGCCCGACCCAGCTCGGCGAACTCGTGGCCGACGGGTGAGCGACACGGACGCGCCGACGTCGGTCCGCCTGGGCTTGCGGGGAAACCTGCCGCAGTTCATCCTGCTGGTCGCGGTCAACGCCCTGGTCGGCGGGATGGTCGGCCAGGAACGCACCGTGGTGCCGTTGCTCGCCGAGCAGGAGTTCGGCCTCACGGCGTACACGGGGATGCTGACGTTCATCGCGGTGTTCGGGCTCACCAAGGCGGGGGTCAACTACTTCGCGGGCATGCTGGCCGACCGGTTCGGCCGCAAGCCGGTGCTGCTGGCGGGCTGGCTGTTCGCCGCTCCCGTACCGCTGCTGCTGATGTGGGCGCCGTCGTGGGGATGGGTCGTGTTCGCCAACGTCCTGCTGGGCGTCAACCAGGGGCTGGCCTGGTCGGTGACCGTGATCATGAAGATCGACCTCGTCGGACCGCGCCGGCGGGGCACCGCCATGGGCTTCAACGAGGCCGCCGGTTACGGGGCCGTGGCCGCGGCCGCCTGGGCGACCGGGGCGATCGCCGAGACCGCAGGACTGCGCCCGGCGCCCTTCCTGCTCGGTCTGGCGCTCGCTGCGCTGGGCATGGGCCTGTCCACGGTCTTCGTGCGTGAGACCGCCGCTCATGTCGCGCACGAGGTGACGGCCCACGTCGCACCACTCGACGGACACGCCGGGGACCTCACCAGCCGGCAGGTGTTCGCGCTCGGCACGTGGCGTGACCCGTCGCTGTCCGCCGCGTCCCGGGCCGGGCTGGTGAACAATCTCAACGAGGGCATGGCCTGGGGCCTGTTCCCCCTGTTCTTCGCCGCTGGCGGACTGGAGCTGGCCACCGTCGGCGTGCTGGTGGCGGTCGCGCCAGCGGTCTGGGGCGTCGGCCAACTCGGCACGGGCGCGCTTTCCGACCGGATCGGGCGCAAGTGGCTCATCGTCGGGGGGCAGCTGGTCGAGGCCGTCGGCCTGGTCGTGATCGCCACCGGGGAGACCGTCGCCGTGTGGGCCGCCGGCAGTGCCCTGTTCGGTGCGGGGACGGCGATGGCCTACCCGACCCTGATCGCCGCCGTCGGCGACGTGGCCCACCCCTCGTGGCGTGGCGCGGCGATCGGGGTGTACCGGCTGTGGCGCGACGTCGGCTTCGCCGTGGGGGCCGTGCTGGCCGGCGCACTCGCCGACGCCTACGCGGTGACCACCGCCATCGTCGTGGTCGCGCTGATCACGGCCGGCAGCGGCGTCGACGTCGCCGTGCGGATGCGGGAGACCCACCAGCCGGCGAGCGCGCGTGGTGGTCAGGCACCGACGTAAACCGCGAGGTGTTCGCCGGTGAGCGTCAAGCGGGCGCCGACGAGGTCGGCCGGGGTGCCCTCGAAGACGATCCTGCCGCCGTCGTTGCCGGCGCCGGGCCCGAGGTCGATGATCCAGTCGGCGTGCGCCATGACCGCCTGGTGGTGCTCGATCACGATGACCGACTTGCCACCGTCGACGAGCCGGTCGAGCAGCCCGAGCAGCTGCTCGACGTCGGCGAGGTGCAGGCCCGTCGTCGGTTCGTCCAGCACGTAGACCCCACCCTTCTCCCCCAGGTGGGTGGCCAGCTTGAGTCGTTGCCGCTCGCCGCCGGACAGCGTGGTGAGCGGTTGGCCGAGGGCGAGGTAGCCGAGCCCGACGTCCGCGAGACGGTCCAGGATCTTGTGCGCGGCCGGTGTGCGCGCGTCACCGTCGGCGAAGAAGGCCTCGGCGTCGGTCACCGACATGGCGAGCACCTCGGCGATGTTGCGACCGCCGAGGGTGTAGTCGAGGACGGCGGCCTGGAACCGCTTTCCTTCGCACTCCTCGCAGGTGGACTCGACGGTCGCCATGACCGCGAGGTCGGTGTAGATCACCCCGGCCCCGTTGCACGCCGGGCAGGCACCCTCGGAGTTCGAGCTGAACAGCGCCGGCTTCACCCCGTTCGCCTTCGCGAACGCCTTGCGGATCGGGTCGAGCAGACCGGTGTAGGTCGCGGGGTTGCTCCGTCGCGAACCGCGGATGGCGCCCTGGTCGATCACCACGACGCCGTTCCGGCCGGCGACCGAGCCGTCGATCAGCGAGCTCTTGCCGGAACCGGCCACGCCGGTGACGACACAGAGCACGCCGAGCGGGACGTCGACGTCGACGTCCTGCAGGTTGTTGGTGCCGGCGTCCCGCACTTCCAGCGCCCCCGACGGCGTCCGCACCGAGGGCTTGAGGGACGCGCGGTCGTCGAGGTGCCGCCCGGTCAGCGTGGCGCTCGCCCGGAGTTGCTCGACGGTGCCCTCGAACACGACCTCACCGCCGGCCGTCCCGGCGCCCGGGCCGAGGTCGACGACATGGTCGGCGATCGCGATCGTCTCGGGCTTGTGCTCGACCACGAGCACGGTGTTGCCCTTGTCCCGCAACCGCAGCAGCAGGCCGTTCATCCGTTGGATGTCGTGGGGGTGCAGGCCGATCGTGGGTTCGTCGAAGACGTAGGTGACGTCGGTGAGTGCCGAGCCGAGGTGGCGGATCATCTTCGTACGTTGCGCCTCACCGCCCGACAGCGTGCCCGAGGGCCGGTCGAGCGAGAGGTAGCCGAGCCCGATCTCCGTGAACGAGTCGAGGAGGCGTTGCAGGCCCGCCAGCAGGGGCGCGACGGACGGTTCGTCGAGGTCGCGGACCCAGTCACGGAGGTCGCTGATCTGCATCGCGCACACGTCGGCGATGTTCTTGCCGGCGATCTTCGACGAGCGCGCCTCGCTGCTCAGGCGTGTGCCGTCGCACGCAGGGCAGGTCGTGAAGGTGACGGCCCGCTCGACGAAACGCCGGATGTGTGGCTGCAGCGCGTCGACGTCCTTGGACAGAAATGACTTCTGGATCTGGGGGATCAGGCCGAGGTAGGTCAGGTTGATGCCGTCGACCTTGATCTTGGTCGCCTCCTTGTGCAGCAGGTCGCCCAGTTCCTTCGTGGTGTAGGACTTGATGGGCTTGTCGGGGTCGAACCAGCCGCAGCCGCGGTAGATCCGGCCATACCAGCCGTCCATGCTGTAGCCCGGGATGGTGATGGCGCCTTCGTTGAGCGACTTCTCCTCGTCGTAGAGCGCCGTGAGGTCGATGTCGCTGACGTTGCCCATGCCCTCGCACCGCGGGCACATGCCGCCGAGCCGGGTGAACGTCGCCTTCTCCGTCTTGGTCTTGCCGGCGCCGCGCTCGACGGTGATCGCACCGCTGGCCTTCACGGAGGGGACGTTGAACGAGTAGGCGTTCGGCGAGCCGATGTGCGGTCGTCCGCGTCGGCTGAACAGGATGCGAAGCATCGCGTTGGCGTCGGTGGCGGTGCCGACGGTGGAACGTGGATTGGCTCCCATCCGCTCCTGGTCGACGATGATCGCGGTCGTCAGGCCATCGAGGAGATCGACCTCGGGACGGGCCAGCGTCGGCATGAAGCCCTGCACGAAGGCGCTGTAGGTCTCGTTGATCATCCGCTGCGACTCGGCCGCGATCGTGCCGAACACCAGCGAACTCTTGCCCGATCCGGACACGCCGGTGAACGCGGTCAGGCGTCGTTTCGGGATCTCGACGCTGACGTCCTTGAGGTTGTTCACGCGAGCGCCCTGCACGCGGATCAGGTCGTGGGTGTCGGCGACATGCACCGCGTGTGTCGCCACGTCCGTCCTCGCGGCCATGTCCGTCTCCTTCGTCTGCTGCTCGCCGGAACGTAGGGCGTGGCCCGTCCGCGTGTGCTCCTACGACGCTTCGAACTCCCGGCTGCTGTTCGAGGTCGGGCCCGCGCGCTCGACGTGCTCGACCACGCGGCGGCAGAAGGCCGGCAGCGTGGCGAGGTCGTCGATGAACTGCGACGGCTTGACGCAGATGGTCCCGAATCCCCGTGCGAGCTGGGCGGGGACCTGCTCGAGCGCTTCGGCGAGGTCGGCCGGCGAGCGCTCGTCGGGGAACCGCCCGCGGATGCCGCCGATCCACTCGAGCGAGGCGGGGTCACGCCCGGCGTCGCGCAGGGCCGCATGAAGCTGCGTCAGCTCCTGGTCACTCGGTTGCCCCAGCGGATGGAACGCGTCGCCGTACTCGACCAGGCGCCGCCTGACCGCCGGGTGGACCGAGCTCCCACCGATCCAGAGCCGCGGCCCCGTCGGGCGGGTGGGCTTCGGCTCGAGGTAGACGTCCTCGAAGGCATAGTGCGTCCCCGCGAAGGTCGCGGGCGAGTCGCGCCACAACTCGCGCCAGGCGGCGAGGTGTTCGTCGAGACGCGCACCGCGTTCCCGGAAGGGGACGTCGAGTGCCTCGTACTCCTCCGCGTGCCAGCTGACGGTCGGCTGCACCGCCAAACGTCCTCCGGTGAGCAGGTCGAGGGTGGCCAGCGACTTGGCCAACGTCAGCGGATGGCGCAGTGGCGCGATGATCGCGGCCAAGGCGATCCGCAGGCTCGAGGTGGCGGCGGCGATGGCGCTGGCGAGCACGATCGAATCGGGCCAGGGCATGGCGGGATCCTGGTTCCCGGGCATGGCGTAGTCGCGCGGGTTGCCCATGATCCCGTCCGCGCCTGCAGACGGGCCGAGCACCACGTGCTCGGACAGCATGACCGTGTCGATGCCCGTGTCCTCGGCGATCCGCGCCATCTCCACCACGTCGTGTGGCCGCCGTGCGTCGACGAGCGTCCAGTTCTCGGACAGGACGAGGACGATGCGTGCACGGGCGCCTCGAGCAGCGCCCAGCGCCAGGCGATTGGGCTCCATGACGTCTGTCCTCCGGTCCGGGGGATCGTGGCCATCGGGCGTCCCAACGATCGTCGACAGGGCAGCCAAGCACGAGATCGCGGACCGTTTGCGTCCTCGCTCGGGAAGCTGCCGTGGTGCTCGTCGGACGGCCCGCGCTGTGCGAGCATCGCCGGCATCCGCGAGGAGACGTCATGGAAGCACGGCAGACCATCCGCTACGAACGTGACGGCCACGTCGCCAGGATCACCCTCGACCGGCCCGAGCGCGGTAACGGCCTCACCCGCCAGCTGATCGAGGAGCTGGCGGCCGCGGTCGAGCACGCCGACCTGGATCCGCAGGTGCGCGTGATCCTGCTCGCAGGAAACGGCACCGGCTTCTGTGGCGGCTACGACCTCGTCGACTCGGCCGAGACGCTCGGTCGTGGACCCACCGCCGAAGACGCACCAGCGGGTGCGCCCACCGACGCGGCGGTCATGGCCGCGAACCACGACCCCGAAGCGATCTGGGACCCGATGGTCGACCACGGGATGATGCGACGCAACGTGCGAGCCTTCATGACCCTGTTCCATGCCGCCACGCCGGTGGTCTGCAAGGTCCACGGCTTCTGCGTCGGCGGTGGGACCGATCTCGCGCTGTGCTCCGACCTGCTGCTGATCGCCGACGACGCCAAGATCGGCTATCCGCCTGCCCGTGTCTGGGGGGCACCGACCACGGCGATGTGGACCACACGGCTGGGCCCGCAGCGTGCGAAGCGGTTGCTGTTCACGGGCGACTGCCTGTCGGGCGCCGAAGCACTGACGTGGGGGCTCGCCATCGAAGCCCCACCGGCCGACCGCCTCGACGAGAGAACCGAGGCGCTCGTCCAGCGCATCGCGAGGTTGCCGCTCAATCAACTGCAGATGATGAAATTGCTGGTCAACCAGCAGGTCCACGACCAGGGCACGTATGCGACCCAACTGCTCGGCACCGTGTTCGACGGCGTCGCCCGACACACGGCCGAGGGCTATGCCTTCCAGGCACGGGCCGCCGAGGCGGGCTTCCGACGGGCGGTGCGGGAACGCGACGAACCCTTCGGCGATGCGGGACGCTCGACGTTCAAGGGCTGAACGACACGACGCCGACGGGACGACTTCAGGCGGACCGATGACGAGCATCATCAGGATCACGCGTGCGCAGGCCCTGCGCTTCCGGTGGTGTCGACAGGAACTCGTCGCAGACACGCGTGGCGCCGGCCGCGTGCTGGACCTCGGCGTGCAGGACACCGGTGGTCCGCTGGCGGCTCGGTGGGCGTTGTCCCTGCGCGGTGTCGAGGTGGACGACGCCGACCTGGTCCACGCCTGGACGCTGCGCGGCGCACCGCACGTGTATCGCCGCCGTGAGATCGCCGAGGTGGCAGCGGCCACCGCACCGTACGACGAGGCCGACGCGGCCAAACGCGTCTTCGACGCGGCCAAGCCGCTGCGGGCGGCGGGAATCGAGATCCTCGAGGCGCTGGCGACCGTGGCCGGACACCTGCGCGAGATCGTGCGCGAACCGACGGTCAAGGGCGAGGTCTCGTCAGCGCTCTCGGCCCGCTTGCCCGCGCCCTACCTCCTCGTGTGCCGTTCGTGTCAGGCGACCCACGTCCACGAACAACCGTTCCGCCTCGCGGCGCTGCAGGCGGGGCTGGAGCTGGTGCCGGAGACCTCGCCGCCCGTCATCCGGCGCATCACCGGATGGCGGGGTCGCTCGGCCACCGTTCCGACCCACCTCGACGTCGTACGTGGCGCGTTGCGGCGGTATGGACCGACCACTCCGCAGCTGGTGGCCGCCTAGTTCGACGCACCGGTCCGCACGGTCCGCCGCCAGTGGCCCGAGGACACACTCGACGTGGCGGTCGATGGCGAATTGCGACAGATCCTGGCCGCGGATGCCGACGGGCTGCAGGCGCCAGCGGAGGTCGGCGGTGTTCGCCTGCTGGGTGCCTTCGACCCGTGGCTGCAGGCGCGTGACCGGGAGCTGCTGGTGCCCGATGCGGCACGACGTCGCCAGCTGTGGCCCGTGCTCGGACGTCCCGGCGCAATCCTCGTCGGCGCCGAGGTGACCGGTGCCTGGCGCCCACGGTCGAGCGGGAAGCGACTCCGCCTCCAGATCGAGACCTGGACCGGCGACGACCTGCCGTCCGAGCTGGGCGACCAGGCCGAGCAGCTGGCCGAGCACCGGGGGCAGCGATTCGACGGGTTCACGGAAGCTGCCGGTCCGTGAGTCAGGCCTGGCCGAGCGCGCCCGGGTCGTCGGGGACGTCGACGGCGTGACCGCGCAGAATCGCCAGGGGAACGATGTCGAGCACGCGCTCGTTGGTGGCCGCGAGCACCACCGGCGCGGCGGCCCCGTCGCGATGCGCCCGCAGCCAGTTCGGGGCGGTGACACACCACCGCTCCCCCGGCGACAGGCCCGGGAAGTGGAACTCGGGGCGCGCCGTGGACAGGTCGTTCCCGATCGCCCGCTGGTGGGCCAGGAACTCGGCCGTCATCACGGCGCAGATGGTGTGACTGCCGAGGTCGTCCGGACCCGTGCGGCACGACCCGTCCCGGAACCAACCGGTCACCGGATCCAGGCTGCAGCCTTCGAGCTGACCGCCGAGCACGTTGCGTTCCATGCGACCCGAGGATAGTGGCGTGGACGACGAGACGGGCCGAACCGGTCAGGCGGTCGGCTGGACCTCGGCGACGACGATGGTGACGTCGTCGGGAAAGCGCGCCTGCTCCACCCGGTCGAGCAGGTCGATGACGGCGTGGTCGATCGGGCCACCCAGCACCTGCTCGAGCGTCTCGAGGCCGACGACGTCGGTGAGCCCGTCACTGGCCAGCAGCAGCCGTTCACCGGGATGCAGCTCGGCCGTCTGCACATGTGGCACCAGCTCGTGCGTGGCGCCCAGGCACTGGCCGATCTGGGATCCGGCGATGCGATCGCTGACGGTCAACGGTTCGAGGTGGCCGTCGGTGTAGCGCCAGGCCGAGGTGTCCCCTGCGTTCGCCGTGATGAGCGTGCCGTCGAGGACGCTCGTCAACGCCACCGTGGCACCCATGCCCTGCAGTTCGGGGTCGGTCTGCATGGCGTCGTGCAGTGTCCGGTCGGCGAGCTCCAGGAGCTGCGCGGCACCGGCCTCGTCGGTAGGCACGTCGGCCGCCGCGAACAGCTTGGCGGCGACGTGGCTCGCGACGTGACCGCTGGCGTGGCCTCCGAGACCGTCGACCGCGACGAGCAGGCCGGGGACCGGGAGGTGACGGTGCTCGACCCCCGCCACGTCCGCGAACACCTCGTCACCCACGACGGCACGGTCCTCGTTCTCCGTGTGGGTGAGCGACGGCTTCGTTGCGATCCAGACCTCGAGCTGCACGGCGACCTCCTGCCGCCACGACCGGCGGGTGCACAGCTTCGCGGGCGCCCTCGCCTCCCGGGCAACCGCCTTCCCGCTGGACGGTGGTGGCACTCCGGGCCGTGGCCGGCCGTCGCACATCCGGGCAGGAACCCGGTCAGGCACCCAGGACGCGGACCTCGGCGGCCGGCAGGTCCGTCCACCAGCGCCGGTACCGCCCGTACACGTCGGCGTCGCGCTGAGCGAGCAGTTCTGACAACGGTTGCGCCTCGGCGGCCAGGCCCAGCCAGTCCTGGTTTCGCAGGGGATGGAACGCCCGCGCCTCGATGCCCCCCTCGACCGGGCGCCACACCCCACACACCTCACCGTCGACGAGCAGCGTCGGAAGCACGTCGCCGTTGCGGCGCGTGACCAGTTTCCGGTAGGCCGGAGGGACGAGGCGGCTGCGGTCGAGGTAGGCCAGCAGGACGCTGTCCCACATCGGTAGGAACCGGGGCGGGGCGGGGACGTCGGCATCCGGAACGACGCCCTCGGGGACGTCGAACAGCACGCGTCCGTCGGGGCCTTCCAGCCTGACGAGCCGATGCCGCAGGGACTCGATCGCGGCGCGTACGACCTTGCGCTGCTGGAGCGCGAACTGGGCCACGTCCTCGGCCGTGGCGGGCCCGAAGCCCTCGAGGTAGCGCCAGACCAGGTGTTGCAGCGCGGCCTCGGCATCCTCCGCGGGCACGGTCGGCGCGGCACGAAATGCCGGCCGAGTGCCGAAGGTCCACGGGGCGTCCGTCGGTGCGTGCACCACCGGCGCGAACGTGCGCATCGCCCACCACAGGCCCGGACCGTGCGAGGCGCCGAGGCGGTCCGCGAGCATCGCCTCGATCTCGGCCTTGGTCCGCGGTGTGCGGACGAAGGCGAGCAGTTCGGGCAGCAGGTCGTCGACCTGTTCGATCGTCAGCCCCGTCGCGTTGAACCGGCGGTCGTTGAGCCGGGATGCACGCAGGTTGCGCACCATCGCGGCATGGAACCTCGGATGGTCCTCGGCGGTCACGGCATGCAGGGTGATCCGCATGAGCGTCGCCTTGACCACGCGGTGCGCGGCGAAGGCGGCGTCCAGTTCGGCCGGTTCGAAGCCGTCGAGCCGGTTCCACAGCGCGAGATAGGGCGACGCCGGTTCCTGGGCCTGCAGCGCGACCACACGGTGCACTCCCGCGACGACGCCGATCCGCTCGCGCTGCAGGAGCAGCTGGCGCGCCAGCGTGGCCCGGTTCAGTTGGCGTGCGGTGACGTCCATGCCCGCAATCTAGGTCGCGATCGCGGACATCCATGGACGCCACCTGGCACGCGTCAGGAGTACTCGCCGACCTGGAAGATCTCGTCGGCCACCAGTCCGTGGGCCTCGCGATGGACGGTGTTCGCCGTCTCGGCATCGGGCGCCTCGACGAGGCAGAAGATCCTGCCGGCCTTCTCGTCGACCCAGTACCGCTTGTAGTCGACGCCGTAACGTTGCTGCGTCTCGAGGTCCTTGGCGTGGGCGTCGGCGACGTCGGTTGCCGACACGCCGCCTTCCATGTGGTGTACGTCCATGAACAGTGGCATCGGTCGCTCCTCGTCCGTCCGATGTCACCGACGCTACGGGGCGGTCACACGGGCGCGCATCGGGAGCCTTCCCTAGGTTGCGTCGCGGCCGGCGGGGGCCGTGATGTCGAGACGGGTAGCGGCGACGGCGAGCTCGAGCCTGCTGCGTGCCTGCAGCTTGCGCAGGATCGCCGAGACGTGATGACCGGCGGTCTTCGGCGAGATGAACAGCCGCTCGGCGATCTCCGCGTCGGACAGCCCTGCCGTCACGAGCGCGAGGACGTCCGCCTGGCGCGGAGTGAGCCCGGCGGGGTGGGCGACGGTCGCCGGTCGCGGTCCGCGCGGGACCGGGGCCCCGCGGTCACGCAGCCGTGCGCCGATCCGGGCGACGAGGGGGCCTGCCGACAGCTCGGCCGCGAGGTCGAACGCCCGTCTGAGCCGGGTGACGTCGCGGTCGCGGCTCAGGGCGGTGGCCTCCTCGTAGCTTCCGCCGAGCCGCCGCCACGCCTCGGCAGCGGGCGCCGCGTCCCCCGAGGCGAGGAGACGGAAGGGCTCGGCGGCCTCCGGTGGAAGGTCAGCGAGCAGACCCGCCTGGTGGCGCCAGTACCCGAGCTCGCCGATGGCCCAGGCGTGCCCGATCCGCAGCGCCTGGTCGTACACCTGGGCCGTGAGGCCGTCGGGGACCGGATGCGCGCTCGACCAGTGGGCGCGTTCGGCGAGTCCCGCGGCCGCCGGCCACGTGCGCTGCAGGTCGCCGGTCGTCCGGGCGAGCTCCCAGGCGTCGTCCAGCGGCGCGGATGCGTCGTAGTGGCCGCGGCGAACCGCGACGCGCCCGAGCACCGTCAGGGCGACGATCGTGGTCACGGTCGCGACATGGGGCAGGGCGAGGAGTTCCCGCGCCTCCTCCTCGGCGTCGATCCACTTCCCGAGCTCGAAGTGGACGCGGGCGCGCCAGGCACGCAGATAGTGCCCGAAGTAGTCGAGCCGGCGGTCGGCGCAGAAGGCGATGCCGGCCTCGAGGTGCGGGATGGCGAGGTCGTAGGCCCTGACCTCCGCCATACCGGACCCGAGGTTGCCGTAGGCGCGCGCCGCATCGTCGTGATAGCCGAAGCGTCGTGCGAGCTCGAGGCTGCGCTCGAGCTTCTCGCGTCCTTGCTCGGGCAACCCGCCGAGGTACTCCGCCGCCCCCACGTTGTTGAGCGCGTGCACGAGCGTCCGCGTGTCGCCGTGCTCGGTGGCCAGCGCGATGGCGGCATTGCCGTGCCGGCGCGCCCGTTCGAGGTCACGTCCGAGCATCGCGAGTTGGGCCAGGTTGCTGTGCGCCATCGCCAGCGGCGCCCCGCCCGGGACATCGGCGAGCAGCTCGAGCGCCTCGCGACCGGCCCGCTCCGCCTCCTGGTTCTGCCCCGCCACCCAGGACATGCGCGACAGCCAGCGGAGGCTGTCGCCAAGTTGCTGGTGATCGCCGAGCGTGCGTCGGATGGCGACGGCACGGGCCCGGCTGGCAACGGCGCCGACGGCGTCGTCCGCGAAGTAGCTGGCGAGCGAGTGCCGCTCGAGCAGGTCCACGCGCTCCTCGGGCGGAAGTCGTGCGGACCAGCGCAGGGCGCGGGCGTACTGGGCGGCCGACTCCTGGTGCGCGCCGAGATCGGCGGCCTGCTCGGCCGCTTCGCGCGCGTGTCGCAGGATGGCCTCCGCGTCGCCGGCAGCTTCGGCGTGGTGCGCCAGGTCGGCGACGTCGGCGGCCGGATGATGCTCGAGCCAGGCGAGCAGGCGCCCGTGGAGCTGCGCGCGCCGCCCCGGCGGGATGGCGTCGGCGACGACCCGACGCGCCAGGTCGTGGCGGAAGCGCAGGCCCGCCGGGCCGTCCACGAGCACACCGCGTTCGACCCCGGCGTCGAGCGCTGGTGGCGCCGCGTTCCCGACCTCCAGCGCCAGCCCGGTGGGGATAGGCGGGCGGGCCAGCGCCAGGACGTCCAGCAGCGCCCTCGCGTCGGGAGGCAGACCGGTCAGCCGCGCGAGCACGGCGTCCCGGACGGTCGACGGCAGGACGGCTGGGTCCCCGGCCGCAAGGATCTCGGTCACGAAGAACGCGTTGCCACCCGTCACGCGGTGCAGCGACTCGACATCGGGGTGGGCGCCGGCAAGCGCGCGGATCCCCTCGAGCGTCAGCGGAAGGAGGGGCACACGAACGACGTCCGGCGAGGTGGCGAGATCGCCAAGCAGTGCCCGCAACGGGTGGGCGGCGTGCAGCTCGTCGTCGCGGTAGGTCAGCAGCAGCAGCGCCCGGCAGGAGCCGATCCGCCGTGTCACGAAACGCAACAGGTCGAGCGTCGCGTCGTCGGCCCAGTGCAGGTCCTCGATCACGATGACGGTGCCGACAGGCCGCTGACGCAGCAGGTCGAGGAACGCGCCGTGGCGTTCGTCCGCCGAGCTGTCGGCCTCGAGCACCGCCGCGAGCTGCCCGCCGGCACTCCCGGCGATGTCACGGAGGGGTCCGTGCGCTCGCGGGGTCGTCAACGGGTCGCAGCAGCCCCATCGCACCCGCGAGCGGGTGGCCGCATCAGCGACGAAGGCCCGCGCCAGCGACGACTTGCCGACCCCGGCCTCACCCGAGACCAGGACGACGCGTCCCGCACCCCGCTGGCTGCAGCGGAACGCCTCCCAGAGCACGGCGAGCTGGTCGTCGCGTTCGAGGAGATCCATCCCTCACCACCCCCGGCCGACCGACCGAGGCTACTCCTGTCCCGCGTGGAGCGCCGTGGTTTGGCGGGAAACGTCGATCAGTGCTTCTCGATCAGGACGTCGATGTCGATGTCGTGCACGCGGACGGCGACGTCCCCGTCGCGGATGCTCAGGTCGAGGGTTCCGCCGGCGAGCGGGATACCGGTGAGCTCCAGACGCTCGAAGGGCGCCGGGATCATCGGACGCACCGTCAGCCGGGACTGCGGCACATGCGCTTCGATGCCGAACAGCGCACGGACGAGCAACAGCACACCGCCCGCCGCCCATGCCTGCGGTCGGCACGAGGTGGGATAGGGAACGGGGAGTGCCGCGAATTCCGAGGAGAAGCCCGAGAAGAGCTCGGGCAGCCGGTAGTTGAAGGTCGGCGCGGCGCGGACCAGTCCCCGCAACAGGCGGGTGGCCTCCTCGGCGTGCCCGCCACGTGCAAGGCCCCAGACCGCGATCGAGGTGTCGTGGGGCCACACGGCACCGCAGTGGTAGGACAGCGGGTTGTACCCGCCGCCGTCGGCCGAGAGGGTGCGCAGCCCC
Organism: Egicoccus sp. AB-alg6-2; assembly: GCF_041821025.1. NCBI lineage: Bacteria > Bacillati > Actinomycetota > Nitriliruptoria > Egicoccales > Egicoccaceae > Egicoccus > Egicoccus sp. AB-alg6-2. The sequence goes on from NZ_JBGUAY010000005.1 coordinate 228,258, forward strand.
CAACCCGAGGCGAGATCGGGACGTCCGAGACGCTCTGCGACGAGCGCGCGCTCGGCCGCGTCGAGCAATCCGGTCGCGAGCAGGTGTCCCATGTTGGACGCGACGCCGTCCACCGGCGTCTTGTCGCCGTCGAGCGCGACCGCGGGATACCGCCCGTGGGCGTCCTGCACCCAGAAGGCGGTGCGGAACCGGTCGGCGAGGTCAGCCGCCCACGCACGCCAGGCGTCGCCACCCGGTCGGCCGAAGTGGTCGAGCAGGTCCGCCCCACGGACCGCAGCCTCGTAGGCATAGCCCTGGACCTCGCACAGGGCCAGCGGCGCCAGCGCGATGCGGCCGTCCGCGAACCGGATGCCGTCGCTGGAGTCCTTCCACCCCTGGTTGGCCAGCCCACGTTCGCCGTGACGCAGGTACTCGATGAAGCCGTCGCCGTCGGGATCGCCGTGCGTGCGCATCCAGGTGAGCGCGGCTTCCACGTGCGGGAGCAACGGCAGCAGGTCTTCGTCGGGAAGCCCCCAACGCCAGGCCTCGTTGGCGAGCACGACGAACAGCGGTGTCGCGTCGACCGATCCGTAGTAGAACGGGGGCAGATCCCCGCGCTCGGCCAAGGCGCCGCGGCGGACCTCGTGCAGGATCTTGCCCGGCTCCTCCTCGGTCCCCGGGTTCGACCGGCGCCCCTGTCGGCGCGCGAGGACACGCAACGTGCCGCGGGCGAGGCCGAGGTCGTAGGGCAGCGCCATGAAGGCGGCCCAGATCGAGTCGCGCCCGAACAGCGTCAGGAACCAGGGGCTCCCGGCGGCCGCGAACCGGTCGCCCGGGGCTTCGGGATCCTGCAGTTCCAACGACCGCAGATCGCCGACCGAACGCCGCACCAGCCGACTGAAGCGGGTCTCCGAACACCGGATCGACGGCGCCGAGGTCACGGTCCCGGCCACGCCCCGCATGGGGGCGGTCAGCTCCTGCCGGGCCCGCGGATGCGGGGCGACCTCGCCATACGCGTCCGACGCCGTTGCCTCGACGACCAGCGTCTGCGTCGTGCCCGGGTCGATCCGCACCTCCGCGGTCAGGATGCCGTCCGTCGCGGCTCCCCCGGGCATACGAACCTGGGTGGTCTCGACGCCCTCGGCGCGCCGGAGCCAGACGCGGTCGCCGTCACCGCTCGGCTCCACCTCGTCGAGCGTGCGGCCGTGCTTGACGTCGAAGACGTAGGCGAAGTCGGTACCCACGCGAAGCGCGACCGTCAGGACCTGCGGGTACGCGCCATGGTTGGCGAGATCGATCTGCTCGCAGAGTCCGCCGTCGACGACCCGACGCCGGGTGATCGTCACGGTCGCGTCGATCTCGGTGTCACGCGACGGTGGGAGGTAGGCATGGAACACCGCACGGTTGCCGCCGACCGAGGCGCCGGCGAGGTGAACCGGGGTGAGGCCGTCGACCAGGAGCTCCAGCCGGTGCAGGAACCGGGTGTCACGGACGTACAGGCCGTGGTCGCCGCCCGGCTCGATGTCGCCGTTGGGACCGGAGATGGCGAACGAATCGGCTCGCACGCAGACGATCTCACTGAGGGGCCCGAGGTCGGTCACGTCGTTTCCACTCCGGTCGGTCGCGCGACGAGGCGCTCGTACAGGGCCACGTACTGCTCCACCATGCGTGACGCCGAGAAGCGTTGTTCCACCCAGGCGCGGCACGCGTGGGCATCGATGTCGCCGACCCGGGTGGCCGCCTCGGCGAACCCGACGAGGTCACCCGGCTCGACCAGGTAGCCGGTCTGTTCGTGGCGTACGAGCTCCGGTGCCGCGCCACGCCGGTAGGCCACGACCGGCGTGCCGCAGGCCATCGCCTCGGCCATCACGAGCCCGAAGGGTTCGTCCCACCGGATCGGGACCAGCACGGCCCGTGCGCGGGACATCAGGTCGGTCTTCTCCTCGTGTCCGACCCCGGTTCGCACCTCGACGTCGACCTGGTGCATCGCGGGGGCGATCATCGACGCGAAGTAGTCGATCTCCAGCGGCTCGCTGACCTTGATCGCCATGACGAGCGGCAGTCCGACCCGGTCGGCCACCTCGATCGCCACCTCCGGCCCTTTGTCCGCCGACGCACGGCCGACGAACAACAGGAAGTCCTCCTTGTCCGCGCGGAACGGATATCGCTCGAGCGCGACACCGTTGTGCACGACCCCGGCGAGTTGCACGTCCGCGGGGGTACGGCTGGCCTGGTCGTGGCTGATCGCCACCAGCGCGACCCGGTCACAGATCGCCCGGTACAGCGGCGCGTTCGCGTCGGTCCAGCAGCCGTGCAGCGTGTTGAGCACCGGTGGCCGGTCGACGATGCCGGCGGCGATGGCCGGTCCGATCGCGCCCGTGTGGTCGTGGATGACGTCGAAGCGTCGCGGGCGCGCATAGGCGGCCAGCACGTGCGTCGCCTCGTACCAGGGACTGCCGATGTGCAGCGACGGTGCATCGTCGAAGACCGTCTCGAGCGTGGCCCTGGTCACGCTTCCCCCGGACGCGGCCAGCGTGACCTCGTGGCCGGCGTCGACCAGGCCGTCCGCCAAGGAGGCGACGATCCACTCGATGCCCCCGTAGCCGGTGGGTGGCACCGGGAACCACGGTGGGGCGACCTGCAGGATGCGCGTTCCCGGTCCTCCGTGGTGGTCGCCGATCCGCGTGCGACACGCCGTCTACGGTATCCCTGGCCCGACCTCGGGAGCACCGACGAAGGAAGGCCCGCATGACCGACTGGGACGGCGCCGACTACCAGCGTCGGATCGAGAAAACCCTCGCCGACCGGGATCCGCACGGCGAGGTGGTCTTCGTCCAGCGCTACGGGCCGCGAACGGTCCTCGACGCGGGCTGCGGCACCGGACGCGTCGCGATCGAGCTGGCCGACCGGGGGGTCGACGTGGTCGGCGTCGACGTGAACGCCTCGATGCTCGAGGTCGCGAAGCAGCGAGCCCCTGACCTGCCGTGGGTGCTCGCCGATCTTGCTGCGCTCGACCTGGGGCGCGCCTTCGACGTCGTCGTGCTGGCTGGCAACGTGCCGCTGTTCACCCCTCCCGGCACGACCGCCGCGCTGATCGCCGGGTGTGCCCGCCACCTCGCGCCGGATGCCGTCCTGGTCGCCGGCTTCGCGCTCGACGGGCGGTACACGATCGGGCAGTACGACGCGGAGTGCGAGGCCGTCGGCCTGATCCTGCACGAGCGCTATGCGACGTGGGACCGCGAGCCGTTCGCGAGCGGCGACTACGCGGTGTCCGTCCACCGCCCACGCGGACGCACCGGTCAGGTGCCGTCGGCCGCGACGCCGGTCGCGTAGAGGACCTCGATGACGCGGGCGAAGTCCTCGCCCTTGACGAGGCAGTCGGCGGCCCCGAGCGACCTGGCCCGCTCCAGGGTCGCCGGATCGGCGAAGCCGGTGAGCACCACGGCGGCGGGGCGGACCCGGCCTTGCAACTGCTCGAGCACCTCGAGCCCGTCGAGGTGCGGCAGTCCGAGGTCGAGCAGCAGCAGGTCCGGATCGTGCTCGCGGACGGCCGCGAGCGCTTCGATGCCGTCCTCGGCCTGCGCCACCACGCGGAACCGCCCGTCCCGCTCGATCAGGAGGACCAGCAGGCGGCGGAGGCCCGGCTCGTCGTCGACGACGACCACCGTCAGGGTCATGCCCCGCCCCCGTCATCCACCACGGCGCGCAGCGCGCCGGGATCGATGGCGCCCTGGACGGCCGCGACCTCGCCCAGCAGTTCGGTGACGACGGTCTGGGCCGCGGTCACGGCTGCCATCGCCTCCGCTCGGGCCGTCTCGAGCTCGTCCAGATCGAGGGCGAGCACCACCGTGGCCAGGGCCTGCACCACCCGGTCGTGCACCGTCAGGGCGGTGCGCTGCTGGTCGGCTGCGCGATGCGCCAGCTCCTCGTGCCGCTGGAGCTCGACCTCGTCGGTGACGTCCCGCACCACCCCGAGCTCGTAGAGCAGGCCGCCGGCCTCACCGACCACCGGCTGAACCCTCACCTCGACGGTCCTGACGTCCCCGTCCGCGCGGACCACGCGATGTCGGTGCAGTGGACGGGACGGGCCTCCCCCTTCGGCGGCGCCGCCCATGGCTTCGACCGCGCCCCGGTCATCGGGATGGACGTGTTCGAGATAGAGGGCGCGGCTGGGCTCGACCTCGCCGGGTTCGTAGCCGAACAGCCGGAACATCTCGTCGGTCCAGGCCAACGAGTCCTCGGCGAGGTTCCAGTGGTACAGGCCGGTCCCCGTGAGCCGGCTGACCTCGTCGAGGCGACGTTGCGCCTCGCGCTCGGCGGTGACGTCCTGTGCGGCGCTGACGAACAGGTCGCCCCCGATGGCGACGGTGACGGCGTCGAGCGTCCGTCGACCCGCCGGCAGCTCCCGCACGACCTCGTAGCGGAAGGCGCCCGCGGCACGCGCCTGTCGGAACTGTTCCACGATCTCGGCGACGTAGCGGGCCGGGTACACCTCGCTCAGCCGCCGCCCGGCGACGTCAGCGGCGGGCAGACCGACCAACGCGGCGGACGATGGATTGGTCCACTCGACGACGGCGTCGTCGCCCCCGTCCCACCGCACGACCGCCAAGCGCGTCGTGGTGACGGCCGCGAGCCGTTCGAAGGCCGCGCCCCACCAGAAAGGATGCCCCATCACACCTCGGTCGACGACTCGTCGTCCGGAGACAGACTAGGGGCCGCCCCCGCCACGCGGGCCGGGTTGGGGCGAACCCGGCCGCTCCGGGCCGCGGTCGCGGGTCGGCGTGTCCTCGAGCGGGGCGTGTGCGAAACTCGCCGCAGCGACGGGAGCGCCGCATGACGAGCCACCACGAGGAGTTCGCCGACCCGGTCGTGATCCCGGGGCCGAACCTCCGCAGCCTGTTCACCGACACCGAGGACGCGATCGGCGACGCCGTCGTCATGGTCGAGTCCGACGACGCGCGGTCGTGTCCCGTCTGCCATCGGGCGTACGGCAGCACCACGCTCGTGTGCCACGACGACGGCGCCGCACTGATCGAGCAGCCGCCCCGGCCCTAGCGGCGCTGCGCCGCGCATTCGGCGTCAGTCCGCCGAGTCCGAGGGCGGCAGCGGCGTGTCGGCCACGAGTTGGTCGACGAACAGCGTCACGAGTCCGAGATCGGCCGGCGAGAACTCGCCCATCGGCTCGATGCAGCCGCGGTCGGCGTAGGCGGGGGCGGTGACCGTGACGTGCTCCCCGTCGTGCACGGTCCAGTACACGACGTGCCGTTCCACCTCGGTCCCGTCGGCGTCGACGAGCCGGAACCCGGCACGGACCCCCGGTTGGCCCCCGACGATGACGTCGATGGGTGGGGTCGGGTCGAACGTCAGGTTCGGACAGCCGGCGGCACGGTCCTCGCGCATGGACACCAGGAAGTCGTCGGCTTGGTGCGCCAGGTAACCGGCGGCGTCCCCGTCGTAGTGCTCCGGCAGCGGGTAGCGACCGAGCTCGAGGAAGCCCACCTGGCGCGTGCCGTCGAAGAAGCACAACAGTGGCGCGTCGCCCGTGCAGCCGCCGACCATCCAGCCGTTGGGCAGACCGAGGTCGAACGGCTGCTCCCAGTCGGCGACCAGCCGAGGAAGCGGTTCCATCGGCGCGTCACCCGACGGCGCGTCGACTCCGGGCTCGTCCTCCGGCGGGACCGGCTCCTCCGCAGGCGACCCGGGCGCATCCGGGGCGGCGACGCCGTCGGTGGGCGGCACGTCGTCGACGGCGGCGCCGCTGCAGCCGTACACCAGCAGGACGAGGAGCAGGGGAAGGAAACGGCGGCGGGACATCTCGAAGACCTCGGCTCGGCGCGCTCGGCGAGCGCTTCCGAACAGCCAGACGCCGGACGACCCCCGCGGGTTGCCGTGCACCCCCGCTTTCGTGCCGGGACACGAACATTGGGGGCGAGGGGGCGCTCGCGACGGCGGCCTCGCCACCGGTTTCGTGCCGGGGCACGAATGTGGGGCGACGGGTGGTCGGCGATCAGCGCTCGTCGAGGGCCTGCAACCAGTCGGCCCAGTAGGCCTGCCAGTACGCGACGTCGTCCGGGGTGGACAGCTTGGCGTGACTGACCGTCACGGTGACCCGCCCCTCGCCCCTGGGTGCGACCGCCAGCTCCGCCACACCCCCGCCCAGGGCGATCCGGACGTGCTTGGACGTCGGTCTCGAGCGGAGCGTGGTGGCTTCCCCGGGGAACAGCCTCGCGCGCCCGCTTGCGTCGAGCAGCTTCGCGCGCAAGGCGTCCGCGTCAGCCGCGATCGTCGCGGATCGGGTCGCGGTGAAGGTGCCGTCGGCCATCTGGTGCCGGAGGCGACGGCCGGTCAGGCGCTCCCACCCGACCGTCACCGCCTGCGCCCACCAGCCGTCGAGGCCGTGTTCCGACTGCAGCCACGACGCCACCGCGGTGTGGCCGTCGACAGCGTCGGGCCTGGCCTCGATCAGCTCGCACCAGTCGTCCCAGTTCCGACCGGTGTTGTCGCGCACCACGGCGTCCGGGTGTCCAGGGTCGGCCGTGCGGGTACGCGGGGGCACGGGTTGGTCTTCGGTCATCTCGTCGCTCTCATCCCCCGGAGGCGCGGCGGACCGTCTCGAGGCCGGCCGTTCCCGACCGGCGGCGTTTCGCCTCGTACATGGCCGCGTCCGCCCGCGACACCAGGTCGTCGGCGGTGGTCTCGTCGTCGCTGGGGGCGAACGCGACACCGACGCTGGCGGCGAGCTCGACCCTACCGGCGTCGATGCGTGCCTCGCCCGCGATCGCGTCGGCGAGCCGCTGGCCGAGCTGCAGCGCCATGGCGCGGTCGCTCGCCTCGCCGACGACCACGAACTCGTCGCCGCCGATGCGCGCCGCCACGTCCCCCTGGCGGATCGTCGCCCGAAGCCGTTCCGCGACCTCCACCAGGACCTGGTCGCCGGCACGATGGCCGAGGCGGTCGTTGATGGGCTTGAAGTCGTCGAGGTCGATGAACGCCACGGCGATGCCGGTCCGCTGCCGCTGTCCCAGCAGCAGCTCCAGTTGCGTGAACAGCACGCTGCGGTTGGGCAGACCGGTGAGCCCGTCCTGGGTCGCGCGGGCCTCCAACGACGCGAGGTACTGGTCCTCGATCGCTCGCCGCTCGGTGACATCGGTGTTGACCGACAGGGCCGCACGGGGGCTGCCGTCGGGGTGCCGCAACAGGCTCCAACGCCCCTCGACGAACACCTCGCTGCCCGATCGGTGCAGGTAGCGCAGTTCGCCGCTCCACTCGCCGTCGCGCAGCAGGTGTTCCAGCGCGTCGTCGACCTGCCGCGAATCCGGGCACACCAGCTCGCACAGATGCCGACCGACCGCCTCCTCCGAGGTCCAGCCGTGGATCCGTTCCGCGCCCCGGTTCCAGTACAGGACGCGGTGGCCGAGGTCGTGCGCGATGATCGCGTCGCTGACCTGGTCGAGCAGTCGCGCCTGGGCGTCGTTGCGTTCCTGGGCCTGCTTGAGCTCCTCGATGTCGGTGCAGGTGCCGAACCAGGTCACGATCGTGCCGTCGGCGTCCCGCAGCGGCTCGGCCCGTCCGAGCATCCAGTGGTAGGCGCCGTCGTGCCGGCGGAGGCGGTATTCGATCTCGTAGGGCTCGCCGGAGCCGGTCGCCTCGGCCCACCGGGCCGCTGCGCGCGCCCGGTCGTCAGGGTGGAAGGCATGGTTCCACCCGTCGCCGATGCTGTCCTCCAGCGTGAGGCCCGTGAAGTCGAACCACTGCCGGTTGAAATGCACGTGCCAGCCGTCGGGGCGGGTGACCCAGACGATCTGCGGCAGCGTCTCGAAGAGCTGCCGCAGCTGTGTCCCGCTGGCCCGCAGCCACTCGTCGCCCGGATCCATCGCACCTCCCTCGTCCGCAACGCTACCGGGGAGGTTCGGAGGGGCAGGATGCTGTTCGGACAGGTCTTCGCCGGCAGGCGTTCAGCGCAGCGGCGTGGCCGATGCCGGCAGCGGTGCGTGCAGCGCCGAGGTGCCCATCAGCTGCTCGTCCACCGACCGGGCGCACGCGCGTCCCTCCGCGATCGCCCACACGATCAGGCTCTGGCCACGACCCATGTCGCCACAGACGTACACGCCGTCGACGTCGGTGGCGTAACCATCGTCGCGCGCCACGTTGCCGCGGTCGGTGAGACCGACGCCGAGCTGGTCGAGCAGCCCGTCCTGCTGCGGGCCGACGAACCCCATCGCGAGCAGGACCAGGTCCGCCTCGAGCTCGAACTCGCTGCCCTCGACCTTCTGGAACCGGCCCTCGACGAACGCGACCTCGTGTGCTTCGAGCGCACGGACGCGACCGTGGTCGTCGCCGAGAAACGCCTGGGTGTTGACGCTGAAGACCCGCTCCCCGCCCTCCTCGTGCGCCGAGGAGGTGCGGAACCGCATCGGCCAGGTCGGCCACGGGTTCGCCGCCGGCCGCTCGTCGGGAGGACGGGGCATGATCTCGAACTGGTGCACGGACACCGCGCCCTGGCGATGTGAGGTCCCCAGGCAGTCCGCGCCCGTGTCACCGCCACCGATGATCACGACGCGGCGACCGTCGGCGGAGATCGGCAGGTCCTCGGGCGCCAGGTCGCCTTCCTGGAGCCGGTTGGCCAGCGGCAGGAACTCCATGGCCTGGTGGATGCCGTCGAGTTCGCGGCCGGGGATCGGCAGGTCACGCGCGACCGTCGCGCCGCCGGCGAGGACCACCGCGTCGAACGCCGCCCGCAGCTCGTCCGCGGTGACGTCGGTGCCCACGTCCACGCCGGTCCGGAACTCGGTGCCCTCCGCCCGCATCTGCTCGATGCGACGGTCCACGTGGCGCTTCTCCATCTTGAACTCGGGGATGCCGTAGCGCAGCAGTCCGCCGATGCGGTCCGCGCGTTCGAAGACGACGACGTCGTGGCCTGCGCGGGTCAACTGCTGGGCGGCCGCCAGTCCTGCGGGACCGGAGCCCACCACCGCGACCCGCCGACCGGTCTTGACGGACGCCGGGCGCGGCACCACCCAGCCCTCGTCCCAGGCGCGGTCGATGATCGAGACCTCGACCTGCTTGATCGTGACCGGGTCCTCGTTGATGCCCAGCACGCAGGCTGCTTCACACGGCGCGGGGCACAACCGCCCCGTGAACTCGGGGAAGTTGTTGGTGGCATGCAGGCGCTCGATCGCCTGCTTCCAGTGGTCGCGGTAGACCAGGTCGTTCCAGTCCGGGATGAGGTTGCCCAGCGGACAGCCGTCGTTGCAGAACGGGATCCCGCAGTCCATGCAGCGGCTGGCCTGGGTCTGCAGCTTCTCCTGCGCGAAGGGCAGATAGACCTCGCGCCAGTCCCCGACGCGCTGCTCGATCGGCCGGCTGGCCGGCAGCTCGCGTTCGTGCTTCAGGAAACCCCGAACGTCACCCATAGGTCTCTTTCACCTCGTCGTGTGCCCCGCCTGGGGCCGGTCCTCAGCGCTGGCCGTGGCCGCCGTCGTGGTCAGCCGCGCGCGGATGCCATGACGGCTTCGTCGACGTCCTGGCCCTGTTCCTCGGCCAGCCGGCTCGCTTCGAGCACGCGCTTGTAGTCGCGCGGCATGACCTTCTTGAAGCGTCGTGCCTGCGGATGCCACCGCTCGAGCAGACGAGCGGCCACCGAGGAACCGGTCAGCTCCAGGTGGGTGCGGATCTGCTCCCGCAACCAGGTCTTGTCCGCCTCGTCGAGGGAGTCGAGGTCGACCATCTCGGGATTGACGAGCCCGCGGAAACGGTCGTCGGGGTCGTAGACGTAGGCGATGCCCCCGGACATGCCCGCGCCGAAGTTGCGCCCCGTCTCGCCCAGCACGACGGCGCGCCCGCCGGTCATGTACTCGCAGCCGTGGTCGCCGACGCCCTCGACGACCGCGGTCGCCCCGGAATTGCGCACGCAGAAGCGTTCACCGACGACGCCTCGGACGTAGGCATGACCGCCGGTCGCGCCGTAGAGCATGACGTTTCCGGCCACGATCGATGCCTCCGCCACGAAGTCGGGGTGTACGTGTTCGGGTGGACGGATCACCAGCTTTCCGCCGGAGAGACCCTTGCCGACGAAGTCGTTGGCGTCGCCGAACAGGCGCAGGGTGATTCCCCGGGGGACGAACGCGCCGAAGCTCTGGCCCGCGGAGCCGCGGAAGGTGACGTCGATGGTGTCGTCGGGCAGCCCCAGCCCACCGTGGCGCTTGGTCAGCTCGTGGCCGAGCAGCGTGCCGACGGTGCGGTTGAGGTTGGCGATCGGCAGCTCGACCTCGACCGGTTCGCCACGCTCGAGCGCCGGCCGGGCCAGTTCGACGAGCCGGTTGTCGAGCGCCTTCTCCAGGGCGTGGTCCTGCGACTTGGTCGCGTGCCGGTCCTGCTGCCACGGCGAGGTGGGCACGTGCAGGATCGGTCGCAGGTCGAGCCCCCTGGCCTTCCAGTGCGCGACGGCGTCGGCGACCTCGAGGGTGTCGACCGCACCGATCGCCTCGTCGAGGGTCCGGAAGCCGAGCTCCGCGAGCAGCTCGCGCACCTCCTCGGCGATGTACTCGAAGAAGGTGACGACGAACTCGGGCTTGCCGTTGAACTTCGCCCGCAACTCGGGATTCTGCGTCGCGACCCCGACAGGACACGTGTCGAGGTGGCAGACACGCATCATGATGCAGCCCGACACCACCAGCGGCGCGGTCGCGAATCCGAACTCTTCGGCGCCGAGCAGTGCCGCGATCACGACGTCGCGGCCGGTCTTGAGTTGGCCGTCGACCTGGACCACGATGCGGTCACGCAGCCCGTTGACGAGCAGGGTCTGCTGGGTCTCGGCCAACCCGAGCTCCCACGGGCCACCGGCGTGCTTGAGGGAATTGAGCGGCGACGCGCCCGTCCCGCCGTCGTGACCCGAGATCAGCACCACGTCGGCCTTGGCCTTGGAGACGCCGGCCGCGACCGTCCCCACGCCGACCTCGGCCACGAGCTTGACGTGCACGCGCGCCGACGGGTTGGCGTTCTTGAGGTCGTGGATCAGCTGCTTGAGGTCCTCGATCGAGTAGATGTCGTGGTGGGGCGGCGGGCTGATCAGCCCCACGCCCGGCGTCGAGTAGCGGGTCTTGGCGATCCACGGCCAGACCTTCTGACCGGGGAGCTGACCGCCCTCCCCCGGCTTGGCGCCCTGGGCCATCTTGATCTGGATGTCGTCGGCATTGGTCAGGTATTCCGACGTCACGCCGAACCGGCCCGAGGCGACCTGCTTGATCGCCGAACGGCGCAGGTCGCCGTCGGCGTCCGCGGTGAACCGTTCCGGGTCCTCGCCGCCCTCCCCCGTGTTGGACTTGCCACCGAGCCGGTTCATCGCCACCGCCAGCGTCTCGTGCGCCTCGGCGGAGATCGAGCCGTAGCTCATCGCCCCGGTGGAGAAGCGCTCGACGATCGCGGAGACCGGCTCGACCTCGTCGATCGGTACCGGCGGCCGCTCCCCCGTCCTGAACCGAAACAGCCCGCGCAACGTCATCAGGCGCTGCGACTGCTCGTCGACGAGCCGCGTGTACTCCTTGAAGACCTCGTAGCGCCGCTGCCGGGTGGCGTGTTGGAGCTTGAACACCGTCGTCGGGTTGAACAGGTGCAGCTCGCCCTCGCGGCGCCATTGGTACTCGCCGCCGACCCACAGGTTGCGGTGCGCGGCCTCCTCGGGGCGATCGAGGTGGGCGAAACGGTGGCGCTGCGCCACCTCCTCGGCGATCTCGTCGAGCCCGATACCGCCGAGCCGGGTGGAGGTGCCGGCGAAGTAGCGGTCGACGAGGTCCTGTGACAGCCCGATCGCCTCGAACACCTGCGCTCCGGTGTACGAAGCGACGGTCGAGATCCCCATCTTCGACATGATCTTGAGCACGCCCTTGGTGCAGGCGTCGATGTAGTTGCGGACCGCCTCGTCGTGCTCCAACTCGCCGAGGAAGCCGTCCCGGATCAGGTCGTCGATGGTCTCGAAGGCGAGGTAGGGGTTGATGGCTGCGGCGCCGTAGCCGATCAACAGCGCCATGTGGTGCACCTCGCGGGCGTCGCCGGCCTCGACGACCAGTCCGACCTTGGTGCGCGTCTTCTCGCGGATGAGGTGGTGGTGGACCGCGGCCGTGAGCAGCAGCGACGGGATCGGTGCCAGCTCCGCGTTGGAGTAGCGGTCGGAGAGCACGATGATGCGGGCGCCGTCGGCGATGGCGTCGCTGACCTGCCGGCACACCTCGTCGAGGGCACGCCGCATGCCGTCACCGCCGTCGGCGACCGGGTACAGCCCGTCGATGGCGAACGGGTGGAAGCCGGGGTTCTCGCCGTCCTCGTCGAGGTAGAGCACCTTGGCGAGGTCCTCGTTGGACAGGATCGGCTTGGGCAGCACGATCTGTCGGCACGATTCCGGACCCGGCTCGAGCAGATTGGCCTCTGGACCGATCGTGCCGGACATCGAGGTCACCAGCTCCTCGCGGATGGCGTCCAGCGGCGGATTGGTCACCTGCGCGAACAGCTGGCTGAAGTAGTCGAAGAGCAGGCGAGACCGTTCGGAGAGCACGGCGATCGGCGTGTCCGTGCCCATCGAGCCGATCGGCTCGTACCCGATGCGCGCCATGGGCGCGAGGATGATCTTGAGCTCCTCGGTCGTGTAGCCGAAGGTCCGCTGGCGCTTGACGATCGAGGCGTGCTGCGGGGTGAGCAAGGTCCGCTCGGGCAGATCCTCGAGCCGCAGGAGTCCGTCGGCGAGCCAGTCGCCGTAGGGCTGCGCGTTCGCCAGCTCGGTCTTCAGTTCCTCGTCGTCGACGATGCGCCCCTGCGCCGTGTCGACGAGGAACATCCGGCCCGGGCGCAGCCGACCCTTGGTGACGATGGTGGCCGGGTCGAGGTCGAGCACGCCGACCTCGGAGGCCATGACGACCAGGCCGTCCTCGGTGACCCAGTACCGCGAGGGCCGCAGCCCGTTGCGGTCCAGCACGGCACCGATGACCGTGCCGTCGGTGAAGGCGATCGAGGCCGGACCGTCCCACGGCTCCATCACCGCGGAGTGGAAGCCGTAGAAGTCCCGGCGCAGGTCCGACATCGAGGCATGGTTCTCCCAGGCCTCGGGAATCATCATCAACACCGCGTGCGGCAGGCTGCGCCCGCCGAGATGGAGCAGTTCCAGGCACTCGTCGAAGCTGGCGGTGTCCGACGCCCCGGGCGTCATGATCGGCAGTGCCCGCGCGAGCGCGTCGCCGAACAGCGGGGAGGCCAGCGATCCCTCACGCGCCCGCATCCAGTTGCGGTTTCCCATGACCGTGTTGATCTCGCCGTTGTGTGCGACCACCCGGTACGGGTGGGCCAGCGGCCACGAGGGGAACGTGTTGGTCGAGAATCGCGAGTGGACCAGGGCAAGGGCGCTGTCGAGCCGCTGGTCGCCGAGGTCGAGGAAGAAGTCACCGAGCTGGGTGCTCGTCAACATCCCTTTGTAGACCAGGGTGCGACCCGACAGCGAGGGGAAGTACACCGTGCTCGGCGCCGACTCCGCACGGGCGTTCTGCGGGGCCGCGCCGATGCCGACCTCGTGCTCGATGCGCTTCCTGACCACGAACGCCCGGCGCTCGAGATCCATCCCCGACAGCGGCACGTCGCGCTCGGCGGCGGCGATGACGAGGTGACGGAAGGTCGGTTGGACGTCTCGTGCCATCGAGCCGATGGCGCCGTCGTCGATCGGCACGTCGCGCCAGCCCACCACGCGAAGGCCCTCGTCCTCGACGACCGCCTCCACGGCTTTCGCCGCGAGGTCGGCCTCGGCGGGGTCCTGTGGCAGGAACGCCATGCCGACCGCGTACGTGCCGGCTTCCGGGAGCGGGAAGTCGCAGACCTGGCGCAGGAATGCGTCGGGGACCTGCACGAGGATGCCGGCACCGTCCCCGACGTTGTCCTCGGCACCGGTGGCGCCACGGTGGTCGAGATTGCGCAGCGCGGTGAGGCCGCGCGCCACCATCTCATGGCTTCGACGCCCGTGGACGTCGACGACGAAGGCGACGCCACAGGCGTCGTGCTCGAACGCCGGGTCGTAGAGACCCTGTGCGGTCGGCGCCGCCCGGTGGGCGGCAACGGACGAGGACGGTGTCGGACGCACGGCACCCCTAGCAGTCGAGGAGAAGGACTCGACCAGGGGCGCCGTTGCCACCAGTCGGCCGGGATCCTAGCGCCCCATCGAGGCGGGCCGTTCGACTCTGCTCGACGGGCGGCGCGCCGCCGATGCTGGCCAGGCGTCGACGGCAGAAGGGCAACGATGCGTACGAAGCTGATGATCGCGGTGGTCGTCCTGGCGGTCGTGGCGGCCGCACTTGGCGTCACGACGCTGCTGGTGTTCTGGCTCGGCCCCCTGATCGGCCTGTCGATCAGTGTCGTCGGAGCCGTGCTGGTGTGCCTCGGCTACCACCTCGTCGTCCGGCCCTGGCAACGTCACTGGGGCGCGACCGACGACGAGGTCGCACGGACGATGCCCGGGGACGACGTCGTTGCCCGCGCTGCGGCGACCACGCGCGCGGTCACCATCGAGGCGGCGCCCGAACAGATCTGGCCGTGGCTCGTGCAGGTCGGGTACGGCCGCGCCGGTTGGTACAGCTACGACTGGATCGACAACGACGGACGACCCAGTGCCGACCAGATCTACCGGGAACTGCAGGACCTGCAGGTCGGCGATCGTCTGGAGCTGGTGCCGGGCATGGGTCCGCAGGTGCGCGACCTGCAACCGAACCAATGGCTCCTCTGTGGCGATGCGGCCCGAGGCACCTGGTGTCTCGCGCTGTACCCCCTGGCGCCGCACCGCACGCGACTGGTCAGCCGTTGGCGCATGGATTGGCAACTGACGCCCGCGAACGTGCCCTGGATCCTGGTCTCCGATCCGGGGACGTTCATCATGGAGCGCCGGATGCTGCACGGCATCCGCGACCGTGCCGAGCGCATGGCCGCCAACGAACGCTTCCTGAAGGGCGCCGTCACAACCTGACCGGCCGCAACTGCTTGGATGTCCCCGCGTGCGTTCGGCGAGGAGTCCGGTGTGACCGTCGAGGTGTCCGGCGAGACGCGGCTGTGGTTCGGCCCGCACGACCCGGTACGCGCCGCGTCGGGGGTGGCCGCGTTCGGCGACGGGTGGCTGGTGGCGCAGGACGACGCCAACCACGCGGCCTGGTGGCGTCCGACACGGGGCACGATCGAGCGCATCCGGCTGTTCCCCTCGCGGGACGGACGTGACCTCTTCGACGAGGAATCGGGCACGAAGCGTTGGAAGCCGGACCTCGAAACGGCCTGTGACGTCGCGACCGACGCCGGTCGGGCCGTCCTGCTCCTCGGGTCCGGCTCGCTGGCGCCGAGGATGCGTGCCGCCCTCGTCCGCCCGATCGACGTGGGCGTCGACGTGCAGACCGCCGACCTGACGCCCCTCTACGCCCGGGTTCGCGACGTCCTGGAACTGCGCGAAGCGGATCTGAACCTCGAGGGGGCGTGCGTGGTGGGTGACCGGTTGCGGTGGTTCCAGCGCGGCCATGGCCGCACCGGGGTCGACTCCGCCAGCGTCGACGTGTCCCTGCCCGCCCTGTTGGCCGCAGTCGAGGGCCGCCTCGACCCTGGGCAGGTCGAGGTCGGTGCCCGCCGCCGCTACACCCTCGGCACGATGGCCGGCATCACGCTCGCCATCACCGACGCCGTGGCGCTCCACGACGGCCGGATCTGCGTATCGGTCACCGCCGAGGACACGGTGGACGCCGTCGCCGACGGCCCCGTCACGGGCTCCGCCCTGGCCCTCGTCGGCGACGAGGACGAGCCACCGGTCGTGCTGCGGCTGCCGCCGGCAGCGGCCCGTGCGAAGGTCGAGGGCATCACGGTGGTCGGGGCCGGACCCGGCGGCGTGCGCCTGCTGGCGGTGGTCGACGACGACGATCCGGCAAGCGCCTCCCGGGCCTTCCAGCTGAAGGTGCCCGTGACGTGAGTCGGAACGGTCCGCGCCTGTGCTCAGATCGGCCCCTCCGAACGCGACGCCGAGGACGACCATGACGAGGTTGCACGTCAGCGCACAGATCGGCTGGACCGCCGAAGGCCCGGCCACGGCGGTCCTGCAGGTACGGGCCGCGGAGGCCGCCGGGCAGACCGTCCTCGACGAACGTCTCGAGGTGGACGGTGCCGACGTGGAGGACCCGGGCGCGCTTCCGAACGGCAGTCGACCCGTTCGACTCCGCGCTGCCGGAGGACCGGTCCGCCTCCACTACACGGCGACCGTCGACCTCGCGGAGGCGCACGCGGACGGCACGGACCAGCTCCCGTCGTTCGGCGACCTCGACTTCGACCTGCTGCCGTGGACGCTGCCGAGCCGCTACTGCCCTGCCGACGTGCTCGGCCCCACGGCCGAGGTCCTGTTCGGCGACGCCCCCCGCACGGCGGCACTGCTGGAGCAGGTTCGCGCATGGGTCCACGACCATGTCGCCTACGTGAGCGGCAGCAGCGACGTCCACACCGCGGCCGACGAGACGCTGCTGCGCCGAACCGGGGTGTGCCGCGACCTCGCCCACCTCACCGCCACGCTGCTGCGCAGTCTCGACGTTCCCGCCCGCCTGGTCGGCGCCTACGCCCTCGACCTCGAGCCACCGGACTTCCATGCCGTCGTCGAAGCACACGACGGCACGGGGTGGCGGCTGCTGGACGCGACCGAACTCGCCCCCGTGGACACCCTCGTCCGGATCGCCACCGGTCGCGACGCCGCCGACATCGCGTGGGGCACCACGGAGGGACCACTCCAGCTGGACCACCTCGAGGTCGCCGTGACCGCTGCCGACGAGGGCTGAGCGCCACGGCACCGTCCTCGGGCGCGCCGCGGGCGCCCGTTCGGTGGGGGGCCGACCTCTCGGAGCGTCGGCCTGCGCCGCTACCGTGACCTGGCGTCGCGGTCGCCCGACGCGAACCGCACGAAAGCGTCCGAGTGTCTGCCACCAGCGATCGCGTGACCCGGGTGCTTGGTCCACGCCCCCGCCTGCGTGGCTGGATCCACGGTGCGGCGGCGCCCGCGGCGGTCGTCACGGCCGCGATGCTCTGGCAGGCGGCGTCCCCAGGGCTGCCGCGCGTGAGCATCGCCGTCTTCGGGGTGTTCCTGGTCGGGCTGTACCTCGTCTCCAGCGTCTACCACGTCCCGCCGTGGCCCGAGAAGGTCCGCACGTGGCTCGCGCGCGTCGACGTTGCGATGATCCAGTTGTTCATCGCGGCCTCGTTCACGCCCTTCGCCGTGCATGCGCTCGGTGGTGCCTGGCGCACCTGGAGCCTGGTGGTCGCCTGGTCCATCGCCATCGTCGGTGCAGGCGTCGCGATCTCCCCCGCGAAGGGGCCCCGATGGCTCACCGTGGCCGCCTACGCCTCCTTCGGGTCGTTGGCGGCCATCCCGCTGCTGCGGGTCGCGGGCGTGCTGTCCCCCGCCGGACTGGCGTTGGTCGTGGCGGGCGGGCTGATCTATGTCGGCGGTGGCGTGATCTACGCCCGGCAGGGCCCCAACCCGTGGCCGGCATGGTTCGGCTTCCACGAGGTCTTCCACGTCATGGTGGTGGTCGCCAGTGGACTGCACGTCGTGGCGATCTGGCGGTACGCGATCCCGCTCGCCTGAAGCACGATCAGCTGCGCAGGAGGCCGACGCCGAGGGCGACGAGGCCGGCGGCGAGCGCAACCGCTCCGAGGGAGACCAGGACGATGAGGCGGTTGGGCTGCGTCCGCCCCGCCCCCATGCTCGCGAAGAAGAAGCCGCCGGACATCAGCAGCGCTGCTGCGGGCACGCCTGAGCGGGCCACGACACCGACGCCCCCATCGAGGCCGGCCGCGTCGGCGTACAGCAACCCGACCAGCGACAGGACCAGCAGCACGCCGGCATGGGCGTGCCCGGCGCGGGCGAAGGCGAGCTGGAACGGCGTGGCCGGCGCGGCCCCACGCACGACCCGGACCAGGTACATGCCGCCGGTTTCGACCGTCACGAGCGCGAAGAGCAGGATCGCCGCGGTCACACGCGTGGCTTCAGTGAGTTCCATGTGCCCCGCTCCGGTGCGCACCGGCGTGATGCCGATGGTGCCGGTGGATGGTGCGCCGGACGCCAGGCGGCGTCAACGACCGGGGGCGGCCGCGACCTGTCAACGGGCGAGGGCCTGCTCGAGGTCGGCCTGCAGGTCGGCGGGGTCCTCGAGCCCGACCGAGATCCTGATCACGCCGTCGGTGACCCCCATCGCGGCGCGCACCTCCGGGCCGATCCTGTGATGGGTCGTCGAGGCGGGATGGGTCACCAGCGACTTCGCGTCCCCGAGGTTGTTGGAGATGTCGAGGAGGTTGAGGGCATCGATGACGGCGAAGGCGCGTTCGGTGCCACCCGGCACCCAGAACGTCACGATCGACCCGCCGCCGGACATCTGCGTTCGAGCGAGTTGGTGTTGGGGGTGGGACGCCAGCATCGGGTAGCGGACCGTGTCGACGGCGGGATGGTCCTGCAGCCACGCGGCCAGGTGCTGGGCGGTCGCCGTCTGCCGTTCGACGCGAAGCCGCAGGGTCTCGAGGCTCTTGAGCACCACCCAGGCGTTGAAGGGGCTCATGGTGGGGCCGGTGTGCCGCATCAGCGGCTTGAGCTGTTCCTGGACGAACTCGCTCGACCCGAGGATGGCACCGCCGAGCGTGCGGCCATGGCCGTCGAGATGCTTGGTGGTCGAGTACACGACCACGTCGGCGCCCTGTTCCAGCGGCCGCTGCAGGATCGGCGTCGCGAACACGTTGTCGACGATGACCCGCGCCCCTGCCGCATGGGCCAGTTCGCTCACCCGCGCGATGTCCACCAGTTCCTGCGTCGGGTTGGACGGCGTCTCGAAGAACACCGCCTGGGCCGGCGTGGACAGGGCCTGCTCCCACTGCGCGAGGTCGGCGCCGTCGACGAAGTCGGTCTGGATGCCCCATCGCGGGAGGATGGCGTCCAGGACCTGGAAGCACGACCCGAACAGGGCGCGTGAGGCCACGACGCGATCCCCGGCCCGCAGACTCGCCGCGAGCGCGTTGAAGACGGCCGACATGCCGCTGGCCGTGGCCCAGGCGTCCTCGGCGCCTTCGAGCAGACGCAGCCGCTCCTCGAACATCGCGACGGTCGGGTTGCCGAGGCGGCTGTAGATGTAGCGGTCCACGTCACCGGCGAAGGCGGCGGCCGCCTCGGCGGCCGAGCCGTACACGTAGCCGGAGGTGAGGAACATCGCCTCCGACGTTTCGCCGAACGCGCTGCGCTGCGTGCCGCCGCGGACGGCGACGGTGTCAGGCCGCCACCCGTCGGGCGGGGGCGCTCCCTGCTCGTCGGACATCCTGGCTCCTCACGACGGTCCCGTGCACCGCAGCCTACGAGCCGCGACCGAGCGGTGATCCGCGAGCCGGGTAATCAGGCCGGACGGGCCTGGTCGGTGACCCGCGGGAACGGTTGCGTCGAGAACACCGCCTCGACCGGGACACCGAAGAATTCGGCGATCCGCAGGGCGAGGTGCAGGCTCGGGTTGTACTCGCCGCGTTCGAGGTAGCCGACCGTCTGGTAGTGGACACCGAGTGCGTCCGCCAGTTCACGCCGGCTGACGCCCTGCTCGGCCCGGAGCAGGGCGATGCGGTTGTGGACGCCGTCGCTCACCGAACCCACTGACCCGCCTGCTCACGCGCGGCCGCGACCGCCGAGCCGGACTGCCGCTGCGCCATGCGGCGCAACACCTTGGGTGCCACGACACTGCCGGCGACCGCCCAGGCGCTCAGCACGGCGACCGTCTGCCAGCTCCTCCAGGACGCGCCGGCCTCCATGACCAGCGCACCGTCTGGCAGGAACGCCGATCGCATCCCCAGTCCGAGCCAGTAGATGGGAAACACGTGCGCGATCGTGCGGACCCAGCCCCACAGTGCCTGGACCGGGAAGAAGATCCCCGAGATCGCCACCAGGACCAGGACCGGCAGGATCCCCCAGGTGCCGACCTTCTGCACGCCGGGGACGAGCGAACCGATGATGACGCCCAGCGGCAACGTCGCGAGCAGACCCAGCACGATGACCCACGTGACGGTGAACCACCCCGCGGCGCCGCGGTGCATCAGGTCGTCGAACAGCAGGAATCCCGGCACCAGGATCGCGAGGAACGTCGGGACGAGGCTCGCGCTGTGCAGCACGATCTGACCCGTGACGTAGCCGACCAGCCCACGCGGGACCGCCGTCGCCCGCAACAACGTGCCGTCCTCGCGCTCCATCGCCAGCGCATAGGCCGGCCCGATCACCATGCTGAAGGCGATCAGGCCGCCGAGGATGCTGGGCATGGCGTAGGTGGGCAGGAACAGTCCGGTGCCCTCGAGCTCGTTGTCCCGGTTGAACCACAGAAACGTCAGGATCCCGAGCGCCATCACGAGGTAGAACCCCTGGTCCTGGGGGCTCTTGAGACTCAGCAGGAACTCGTGCCAGCCGCGCCTGGCCCCGACCCGCACGGCGTGCACGTTGCGGTTCACCTGGCCACCTCCGGGCCGGCGGCAGCCGCCGGCGTCGCCGCGAACCCGCCGACGCCGGGCATGGTGCGGCCGGTCTCGTGTTGCTGCACCAACGTGATGTAGGTGTCCTCGAGGCTCGCGCGTCGAACCTCGAGATCGACGACGTCGTCGTGGTCGCGCAGCAGCGCACGGACGAAGGCGGTGGCGTCGGACGTGGCGTGGACGAAGTGGTCCCCGTCCCGGCTCCAGCGCACCTGCGCCTCGCCGGCGACCTGCCGGGCGAGCTCGTCGGCGCTGCCGTCGGCGACGATGCGCCCCGCTGCGAGAACCAGGATCCGGTCGGCCAACTTCTCGGCCTCGTCGAGGTCGTGCGTGGTGAGCAGCACCGTCGTGTCCTCGAAGTCGGTCAGTCGGTGCACCAGGTCGTGGAACTCGCGTCGGGCGTGCGGGTCGAACCCGGCGGTCGGCTCGTCGAGGAACAGCAGCTCCGGTCGACCGATGATGCCGATCGCCACGTCGAGGCGTCGGCGCTGACCACCGGACAGCGTCAGGATCTTCTGGTCGGCATGCCCGACGAGCCCCACCAGACCGATCAGCTCGTCGACGTCGCGTGGGCGCGGCCGTTCGGCGGTCGCATAGGGCGTGTAGTAGTTCCCCAGGTGCCGGAGCAGGTCGCGAGGCGTCCACCGCGCGTGGTCGCGCCACGACTGCAGGACGACCCCGGTGCGTGCCCGCCAGTCCTCGTCGCCGTCGGCGGGATCCGAGCCGAGGACCTCGACGTCACCCGCCGACCGCTGCCGGAACCCCTCGAGGATCTCGATCGTCGTGGTCTTTCCGGCGCCATTGGGCCCGAGCAGGGTCACCACCTCCCCGCGGTGCACCTCGAACGTGACGCCATCGAGAACATCGGTGTCGCCGTACCGCATCCGCAGATCGCGTACCCGCACGACCACGTTTCCAGCCGACGTCTGCTGCCCGGTGTCCACCATGCCCTCCGCAGGCCGCAGATAGTAGACCTACTGCCAACATAGCAGTCCTGCTACATCATGGGAGGGATCCTGGACGCGCGGGAAGCGGACATGGCCGCCGGAAGCCGCCGTCGGGCAACGCCGCTCGCCGCCGCTGCGGCGAGAAACGCGATCGCAACGGCGGTCCACGCCGTGGCGTATCCCACGCGTCCGGCGAGCGCGCCGAAGACCAGTGGGCCCAGGGCTCCTCCGCCGCCCAGCCCGCTGAGCACGATTCCGGCGGCCGCAGCCGGCGCCGCCGGGTGGGCCCGCACCGCCGCCAGGAAGGCCAGCCCGGTCCAGCCCCAGCCGGCCCCGAGCAGCACGACCGCCGCCACGCCGCCGACGATCGCAGGTGAAGGGAGCGCGAGCGCAACCGCCGCTCCGCCGCCGAGCAGGCACAGCAACGAGACCGCCAGCGTCGGCGATGCGCTCGGCCGGTCGGCCCAGCGGCCCAGCGTGAGCCGCGCGGCGATGCTGGCGACGCTGGCGACGGACAGCGTGAGCCCGGCGGCGGCCACGCCGAAGCCGCGATCGGCCAGCGCCGGCACGAGGAAGGTCGCAGCGGCGGTGGCGGCGCCGGCCCCGAGACCCGCCGCCACGGCGAACAGCAGCATCGCCGCCGGTACGACCCCGCCGGAGGGGTCCCCGACCGGCGTCGGCGCGTCAGCGAGCCCGGCGGATCTCGCCGAGAGGGACCGATCGCGCGGCAGACAGACGGCGACCACCACGGCGACCCCGAGCGTTGCGACGAACGCCGCCCGCCAGCCGACGAAGGCGGCCACGGTCGGGACCGAAAGGCCCGCCAGCAGCGATGCCGCCGGGACGCTCGCCTCCTTGATCCCGAACGCGCTGCCGTGCCGCTCCGCAACGATGCGGTCCACGAACGCGCGTGCCGCGCCGGTGTCCACCAACCCGACGGCGACGCCGACGAAGGCGAGCGGCAGCGCGAGCTGCCACCACCGCTGCGCGAGCGTGCCGGTCACGGCCGCGAGCACACCGGCCAGCAGCACCCCCGAACGCAGGGCGACGGCCGCCCCGAACCGTTCCGCGAACCGACCGGCGAGCGGCGCGGTGACGGCTGCCGTGAGGAACAGCAATGTCACGGCCGCACCGACGCCGGTCTCGTCGATGCCGAGGTCGCGGCGCAGGTGGTCGCTGAGCGCCCCGAGCAGGAAGACGGGCAGGACCGCGGCGGTCAGCGCTGCCGAGGCGGTGGCCGTGGTCCGCAGCAGCGGCACCGCCGGCGCTCGGGACGGGGCGGGGGCGCTCATACGGTTCTGGTCGCTCGGATCTCGGGTCCTCTCGGGTCGGTGCCAACGTACGCTCACGGCGTGGACGTGCGATCCAGGACTTCGTGCATGACGGCGTTCCGGCCCCTGGCGGACGAGGATCTTCCGCTGCTGCACCGGTGGCTGAACGAGCCGGGTGTCGTGCGCTGGTGGGAGAACGACGACGTGTCGTGGGACGCCGTGGTGCGGGACTACGGCTCTGCGGCGACCGACCCCGTCGAGCACTGGTTGGCCCTCGAGGACGGCGAACCGGTCGCATGGATCCAGTGCTATGCCGCGGCCGACTTCGCCGACGAGGAGGAGACCAGGCAATGGTTCGCGCTGGGCGTCGAGCGAACGGCGGCCGGCATCGATTACCTCGTCGGCGACCCGGCCCGTCGCGGCCGCGGCCTCGGCTCGACGGTGATCCGCGCGTTCGTCGACGACGTCGTCTTCGGACGCCACCCGCACTGGACGCACGTGTGCGCCTCGCCGCTGGCCGCCAATGTGGCGTCCTGGCGGGCGCTGGAGAAGGCCGGCTTCGCGTTCGTCGGCACCTTCGGAAGCGCCTTCGGCCCGTGCCGGCTGCTGGTGTCGGAGCGACCCACGGCGGACCTGCACGACCGATGAGTTCCGCCGCCGGCCGTCGTCCACCTCGACACCTACGCGGAAACACGATCCGCCCGACGAAGGAGCGCCCCATGCGACCCCAGATCGTGCCCAACCTGTGGTTCGACACCGAGGCCGAGGAAGCCGCGAACTTCTACGTCTCGTTGTTCCCCGACTCCCGTGTCGCCAAGGTGATGCGCTACACCGAGGCCGGCCCCGGTGAGCCGGGGACCGTGGTCACGGTCGAGTTCGAACTCGCCGGCCAGCCGTTCGTCGCCATCAACGGCGGCCCGCAGTTCCCGTTCACCGAGGCCGTGTCGTTTCTGATCCCGTGCCAGGACCAGGCCGAGGTCGACCACTACTGGGACGCACTGATCGAGGGCGGCGAATCCTTGCAGTGCGGTTGGCTCAAGGACCGCTACGGCCTGTCCTGGCAGGTGGTGCCCACCGTGCTGGACCGGCTGCTCGACGACCCCGACCCCGAGCGCGCCCGGCGCGCCACCGAGGCCATGCTCGGCATGGTCAAGCTCGACGTCGAGGCGCTGCAGGCGGCCGCCGACGGCGTCCCGGCCTGATCGACCCGGACACGGTCGACGACCCGAGGTTGCCACCCGTCACCAGTCGTTGGTGTGCTGACCGGGGTCGAGGCCGTAGAAGAGGTGGTCGAACACCTGTCGGACGTGGCGCTGGTGTCGTCGCCGGTCCTCCTCGAGCTCCTGCCAGGCGCCGCGGGGGTAGCCCATCGAGCGGGCGAGCAGCTCCAGCAGCTGCGGGTTGACGGGCACGACGTCCACGTCACGCTGCCGGAGCAGATACAGCCGGTTGCGCATCTGGGCCAGGAACCGGTAGCCCTCGCGCAGCCGGTTGGCGTCGGCGTGGTCGATCAGGCTCGCGTCCTGCGCGCCGTCGAGCGCCACCATCGTCGACGGGGTGCGCACCGCGGTCTCGCGGACGCCGTGCTGCAGCTGCAGCAGCTGCACCACCCATTCGACGTCGGACAGACCACCGGGACCGAGCTTGAGGTGGCGCTCCGGCTCGACCCGTCGAGGCACGCGTTCCTTCTCGATCCGGGCCTTCATGCGTCGGATGCGCTGCGCGTCCCGCTCACCGAAGTGTTCCGGGTAGGCCAGTTCGCGGGCGGCATCCACGAGGCGCTTTCCGAGGTCCCGGTCGCCGGCCACGATCCGGGCCTTGAGCAGCGCCTGCGACTCCCAGGGCTCGGACCAACGGCCCCAATACTTGAGGTAGGAGGCGTAGGAGCGCGACAGCGGGCCGCTGCGTCCCTCCGGACGCAGGTCGGCGTCGACCTCGAACGCGGTCCCCTCCGCCGTGATGTCGGAGAGCGATCGCATCACGTTGCCCGCGATGGCCAGTGCGAGCTTGTTGGCGTCCTGTTCGTCGGCGCCATCGGCAGCCTCGTGGACGAACAGCACGTCGAGGTCGGAGACGTAGTTGAGCTCGCGGCCGCCGAGCTTGCCCATGCCGATGATCGCCAACGACACCGGCAGGTCGTCCGGCGAGTCCAGTCCGCGCTCACGGGCCTGTCGTCGCAGCTCTGCCCGCAGCGCACCGGTCAGACACGCCTCGCCGAGCGCCGTCAGTTCGTCGCCCACGCCCGACACGGTGGTCGCCTCGGCGAGGTCGCGGAGCACGATCCGCAGCAGTTCGAGCCGCTTGAAGCGGCGCAGCGCCGCCGTGGTGTCCTGCCAGTGCAACCGACCCATCGCCATCCGCACGAGGTCGTCGCGGGTGCGGGGTCGGTCGCGCAGGTGGTCGTCGCGCAACCAGTCGATGCCCTGCGGTTGGCTGACCAGCAGCTCGCCGGCGACCCGGCTGGTCCCGAGGACCCGCGCCAGCAGCTCGGAGGCGGGGGGATGGTCGCGGAGGTGGTCGAGCAGCTTGCCGGTGTCGCCCTGCACGTCGACGAGTTCGCGGAAGCTCTTCAGGCCGGTGTCGGGATCGGGCGTGTCCTGGAGCAGGCTCAGGATCGCCGGCAGCACGGCCCGCATGGTGCGCGCCCGGCGGGTGACGCCGAGGGTCATGGCCCGGACGTGACGCAGCGCCGCCTTGCCGTCGCGGAAGCCCAGCGCCTCCAGCCGTTCACGGGCGGCCTCGTCACCCATCCGCCGCGCCTCGACCGGCACCGACAGCCCGGCCGCGTCTGCCGGCAGCGTGGCGTAGGTCTCCAGCAGCGGCCGGTAGAACAGCTTGGCGTGCAGCTCACGGACGCGGGTCTGCACCCCGTTGAGATCGCGCAGGAACGCCGTACGCGCCGGCTCGTCCCCGTCCGAGCGATAACCCATCGCCCGTGCCAGCCACTCCTGGCGTTCGGCGTCGTCGGGAATGGTGTGGGTGCGCCGCTCGTGCGCCAACTGCAACCGGTGCTCCACCGTCCGCAGCATCCGGTAGGCGTCCGCGAACGCCTCGGCGTCCTCCTCGGCGACGTAGCCGTTGCGGTGCAGCGCCCGCAGGGTCGGCAACGTGCCGGGGTCGCGCAGGGACCGGTCGCCACGTCCGTGCACGAGTTGGAGCAGTTGGACGGCGAACTCGATGTCACGCAGCCCGCCCGGGCCGAGCTTCAGCTGGCGTTCGCCGTGGCGAACCACCTCGGGCTTCGCCTCGATGCGCGACTTCATCTGCCGGATCTCGGCCACGACGTCGGCGTCCAGGCGATCCGGCCACACGAACGGCTCGGCGCGGGCGAGCAGCTCGTCACCGAGCGCCTTGTCACCGGCGACCGGCCTGGCCTTGAGCAGCGCCTGGAACTCCCATGTCTTGGCCCACCGTTCCCAGTAGGCGACGAACGACTCGACGGGACGTGACAGCGGCCCCGAGCGGCCTTCCGGACGCAACGTCGGGTCGACCTCGTACGCCCGGCCCATCGTGGTCGAGGCGTTGAGCAGCTCGAGACACCGGGTGAAGACCTGCTTCGCCTCGCGGGCGGCCCGTTCGGCCGCATCCGGCGCGTCCGGGTCGACCGGGGCGTGCACGAACACGACGTCCACGTCGGAGACGTAGTTCAGCTCCCGGCCGCCGAGCTTGCCCATGCCGATGACGGCGAGCCGCGCACACGGCTGGTCCCCACCGATCTCCTGCTGGACCGCGCGGACGGTGCCGTCCAGGACCGCTTCCGCCAGTCGGGCCAGCTCGGCTGCGACCTCCTCGACGTTGGCGATGCCGGTGAGGTCACGCGCGGCGATGTCCGCCGTCGCACCGCGGCGGATACTGGCGACGGCGGCGGCCTGCCGGACCTGGTCGTCGTCGGCGAGGATCGCTTCGGCGACGCGGCCGGAGACGGTCTCCACCTCGATCGTCTCGAGGGTGCGCAGCGCGTGGACGGCATCGGGGTGCTGGCCGAGCAGGTTGCCCAGCGGGCGGGACACGCCGGCGACCGCGACCAGCCGCGCCAGCCAGTCACCGTCCGCACAGACCTCTTGCCACACCTCGGGGTGCTCGGCGGCGAGATCGGTCAGGCAGGTCAGGGCGGCCGAGGGATCGGCGGCGCGCGAGAGCACGGCCAGCAGGTCCTGGTCGACCTGGTCGGCGTCGAGGAGCCCGGCTTCGTGCAGCCGCGCCTGGGCCCGGTCGGGATCCAGCCCGGCTGCGGCGAGCCGGGCCCGGACAGAGCGGCGTGGGCTGGCCACTACAGCAGCGGCAGGTAGCGCTCGAGCTCGAACGTGGTCACGTGGGCCTGGTACTCGTCCCACTCCCGGCGCTTGTTGTTGAGGAAGAACGCGAACAGGTGCTCGCCGAGCGTGTTGGCGACCAGCTCCGAGTTCTCCATGATCGACAGCGCCTCGCCCAGGCTGGCCGGGAGCCGTTCGATGCCCGACGCCGCGCGTTCGGCGGCCGTCAGCTCGAAGGCGTTGTCCTCGGACTCCTCGGGCAGTTCGTAGCCCTCCTCGATGCCCTTCAGGCCCGCCGAGAGGATCAGCGCGAACGCGAGGTAGGGGTTGGTGGCCGGATCGGGGGCGCGGTACTCGATGCGCGTCGAGGCGCCCTTGCGCGGCTTGTACATCGGGATGCGGATCAGCGAACTGCGGTTGGAATGGCCCCAGGTGACGAAGATCGGGGCCTCACCCGACGGCTGGGGCCCGTGCAGGCGTGCGGTCAGACGCTTGTAGGAGTTGACCCACTGGTTGGTGACCGCCGTGATCTCGCGGGCGTGGCGCAGCAGCCCGGCCGTGAACGCCCGGGCGGTCGGCGAGAGGTGGTAGGGATCGCCCGCCGAGTGGAAGGCGTTGTTGTCGCCCTCGAACAGTGACAGGTGCAGGTGCATGGCGTTGCCCCACTCACCCTCGATGGGCTTGGGCATGAAGGTGGCGTAGATCCCCCGCTGCAGTGCCGTCTCCTTGACGACGAGACGGAACGTCATGACGTTGTCGGCCATCGTGAGCGCGTCGGCGTAGCGCAGGTCGATCTCGTGTTGGGACGGCGCCACCTCGTGGTGGGAGAACTCGACCGAGATCCCCATCTTCTCCAGCGTGTTGATCGTCTGGCGCCGGAAGTCCTGCTGCACGTCCAGCGGCGTCATGTCGAAGTAGCCGCCGTTGTCCAGCGGGGTGGGGTCGTCTGCGCCCTCGAAGAGGAAGAACTCCATCTCGGGGTGGACGTAGAACGTGAAGCCCATCTCGGCCGCACGTTCCAGGGTGCGCTTGAGCACGTAGCGCGGGTCGGCGGCGAAGGGCTGGCCGTCGGGGGTGAGGATGTCGCAGAACATCCGGGCGACGCCCTGGGACTCGGGCCGCCACGGCAGGATCTGGAACGTCGACGCGTCCGGGACGACCAGCATGTCGGCCTCCTGGACGCGCGTGAACCCCTCGATCGACGACCCGTCGAAGCCGATGCCCTCGGTGAAGGCGTTCTCGAGTTCTGCGGCCGTGATGGCGACCGACTTCAAGAATCCCTGGACGTCGGTGAACCACAACCGGATGAAGCGGACGTCGCGCTCCTCGACCGTGCGGAGGACGTACTCCTGCTGCTTGTCCATGGCGCTGGTCCTCCCGAAAGTCGCGCGCGGACGAGCCTGCCGCGGGCGTCGCCGCAGCGTAGTGACTTCCCTGTTGCGCCCGTGTTTCGTCCTCGGGGCCGTCGGCCATGGGCAGCCGTGCCGGCCGTGACGTCGAGGGCGCCCGCGGCATCAGTCGGACAGGCGACGACGCAGCCGGGGCAGGACGACCGCCCCCCAGGCCGCGCTGCACCCGATCGCGCCCAGCGCGAACCCCGCTGCCTCGCCGGGCCTGGACGCCCACCACGCCCGGGCCGCCCACCCGGTCGGGACGAGGGCGAACGCCCACGCCGAGGGGTGATCGACGAACCACCACGCCAAGGGCAGGTAGAGCGGCAGCGCGACCACCTTCATCAGCGCCATCCCCGCGACCCGGTCCCGGACGAGGGCAGCGAGCAGGAGCGCGGGAACGAGCGAGGCAGCGGCACTCGCGACGGCCGTCGCCACGACCCCGGGAGTGCCCGCACTGTGCCGTGCGCCCGCGAGCGGCAGGGCGACCATCAGGGCAGCGGCGGTCAGCACGGCGGCGGCGGTCAACCGATAGGCGACCAGCGTCGACAGTCCGGCCCGGGTCACCGCGACCGCGGGCAGGACGCCGGCATCGCGGTCCTCGAGGAATAGCATGCCGGTGATCGCGCCGGCCATGACCGGGGTGTGGAAGACGAGGACCAGTGCCCACAGCACCGGCAGGTGGGCAACGAGGTCCACGCCGAGCCGGGACTCGAGCCAACCGTTCCCCGGCCCGGCCGCCAGCCGGAGGAGCACGGCCAGCAGGGGGATCCCCAGCGCCAGGGTCACCAGCATGCCGTCGCCGAGCAGGCTGCGTCGATCGGTACGCGCGAACGAGCGCACCGCTCCTTCGGGGCCGACGTCCGTTCGGCGAGCACGCTCACGGCGTCGGGGCCGCTGCGGCGCACGGGCGCGAACGTCCAGCAGGACGCGTTCGGCGGGCACCCACAACGCGGCGCACACCAGGACGACGAAGAGCAGGCCGGCCGGGGACCAGCGACCCAGCAGCAGCTCGAGCGCGGCGGTCGCCGGCGAGAGCCGTGTCGCCGGGTGCGTGACCAGGCCGGTCCCGTGTGCGAGTGCGGGCGCGAGCAGCGGCACGCCCACCACCGGGATCCGCGGCAGGTAGTCGGTGAGCGTGTCGCCGCGCCCGACCATCACCACCGCGGTCAGGGACAGCAGGACCGCCGTGACCGTGGCACCGACGAGGACCGTCGGCGCCCATCCGACACCACCACCGAGTGTGACGGCCAGCGCCGCGAACAGCGCCCACGTCCCGAGGAGGCCGATGCGTACCGCCAAGGCGTGCCGCGGCGACATCGTGGTCAGTCGCAGCGCGGCGGTGATCCCGTTGGCACGCTCCACGACGAGCAGCGCCGGAGCGAAGTAGAACCCGACCGTCGCCACGTCGAGGAACAGCACCCAGGCGACCGCCGTCGGTCGCGCGGCCGGTGGCAGCAGCCACAGCAACGCGATCCAGATGCCGGTGATGACCGCGATGCCCGCGACGATCCCGTGCCGGGTGTGCAGCCGCAACTCGTGCCGCAGCAGTCGGGGCGCGAGCGCGACGGCCAGGTTCACAGCGTCGCGCCGGTCACCCGGGTGAAGACCTCGTCGAGGCTGGCCTCGGCGGTGTGCATGGTCTCCACCCGCCCCGA
This sequence comes from Egicoccus sp. AB-alg6-2, assembly GCF_041821025.1. Taxonomy (NCBI): domain Bacteria; kingdom Bacillati; phylum Actinomycetota; class Nitriliruptoria; order Egicoccales; family Egicoccaceae; genus Egicoccus; species Egicoccus sp. AB-alg6-2. The sequence goes on from NZ_JBGUAY010000005.1 coordinate 258,280, forward strand.
CGCCAACAACTCGTGCAATTCGGCGGCGGCCGGCTCCAGGGGGAACGTACGCCGGTGCAAGCCCGTGTCCGTGCGGTACTCGACCTGCACCTCGCGGCGGCCGTAGGCCAACTGCAGGGCACGCGGTGCCGCGCAGAGCGCGATGCGACCCCCGATCACGAAGGCCACCCGGTCGCAGACGGCCGCCGCCGTGGCCATGTCGTGGGTGCTGAGGAAGACGCTGCGTCCGCGGGCCTGCTCGGCACGCACGAGCAGGCGCACCTGTTCGGCGTTGACGGGGTCGAGACCCGACGTCGGCTCGTCGAGGAAGATCATCGCCGGATCGTGCAGGAGGGCACGGGCGAGGTTGAGCCGGATGCGCATGCCCTTGGAGTAGCTCGCCACGGGTTCGTCCGCAGCGTCGGCGAGGCCGACCCGTGCGAGCAGCTCCGCCGGGTCGCCGGCGCGTCGCCGGTGGAGATTGCGAAAGTGCGCCAGGTCCTCGCGCCCTGTCAGCCGCGGGTAGCCGACCGGCAGTTCGAAGGCCACCCCGACGTGGTCGTACAGCTCCCGTCCCCACGCCCGGAGGTCGCGACCGAGGACCTCGACGTGGCCGGTCCAGCCCACCAGGAGTCCGAGCACGGCACGCTGGGTGGTGGTCTTCCCCGCACCGCTGGGTCCGAGGAAACCGAAGACCTCCCCGGCACCGACCTCGAACGACATCCCGTCGACGGCGCGCCGTGACCGTCCAGGGTAGGTGTAGGACAGGTCCTCGACCGCGAGCCTCACGCCGTCCACGACAGCCTCCGCAGCACCTCGAATCCGGCGACGACGTGATCGGCGAGTGGCCGGCGCCCGTCCTCCTCCTGCCAGCGCGAGATCGCCGTGGTGAGCACGCCGACGCACGTGGCTGCGAGGACCTCGTGCTCGAGGGGATCACGTCCCGGTCCGGCGCGACCGAACAACTGCGTGAGCGCCGTGTGCAACGCGCGAAGGTCGTGGCTTCCCGCAGCCACCAGCGCCGGCTCGCGGTGCGCCAGCCTGGTCCGCGCCAGGACCAGCTCGCGATCGGCGTCGTAGATGCGACCGAGCTCGTCGACGAGCGCGTCCCGGACCGCCTCGAGGGGCGGCTGCGCCGACAAGCGGGCCGCGACCGCGGCGAACAGGTCGGGGTCGTAGTCGTCCCACAGGACGAGGCGTTCCTTGGTCCCGAACCAGCGGTACAGCGAGACCGGCGAGACCTCGGCGGCTGCGGCGACCTGCTCGACCGTGACCGCGTCGAAGCCGTGCGCCGTGAACAGCGCGACCGCATGCTGCTGGACGCGGCGCATCGCCGCGAGCCGCTTGCGCTGGCGGAGGTCCGATGTCGGCGTCTCGTCGAAGATAGTCACTATCACAAGATAGTAACTATCTCTACGCCGCAGGTCCAGAACCGCGGGCGGCCGGCCCGCGACCGCGGGCCGGTCCCTCGTCGACCGCCCCTAATCCTCGACCGGATCCGGCGCCGGGGCGGATGCGGGGCGCGGCGCGAAGCCGTACTCGCCGCCCGTCCGGCTGACACCGCTGGCATGGACGAGTTCGGGATAGCCGGGAATCCCGTGCTCGTGGACGTCGAGTCCCTCGATCTCCTCGTGCGCGGGGACCCGGAGGAAACCGACCGACCGCAGGAGGAGGAACAACCCGCCGACGGTCGCCCCGACCCAGGTGACCACCGCGACGACCCCGATCGCCTGTGCGGCCAACAGGCCGGCACCGCCGCCGTAGAGCAGCCCGTCCTCGACGTGCGCGAAGCCGACCCACAGCGTGCCGAGCACGCCGCACGCCCCGTGCACCGAGCTCGCGCCGACCGGGTCGTCGATCCCGCGGCCGTCGACGAAGGCCACGGCCACCGCGACGAGCACACCGGCGATCAGGCCGACCACGACCGCCATGAGGTGCGAGACGACGTCCGCGCCGGCGGTGATGCCGACGAGACCGGCGAGGATGCCGTTCGCGGTCATGGCGACGTCGAACTTGCCGCTGCGGGCGCGGGTGAACAGGGCAGCGGCGAGACCGCCTGCACAGCCCGCCATCGCGGTGGTGACGATCACGTGGCCGAGTGCGGGACCGTCCAACGCCAGCACCGAGCCGCCGTTGAAGCCGAACCAGCCGAAGAACAGCAGGAGCGTGCCCAGTGCGGCCAGCGGCATGGAGTGGCCGGGGATCGCCCGAGCCCGGCCCGTCCTCGGAGCGAACTTGCCGATCCGCGGCCCGATGACGGCCGCGGCGACCAGCGCGGCGGCTCCGCCGGTGAGGTGCACGATCGTGGAGCCCGCGAAGTCGGTGAACCCGAGCCCGGCGAGCCAGCCGCCGCCCCACGTCCAGGCACCGACCACCGGATAGATCAAACCCGTCAGAACCATGACGACCACGAGGTAGGCCCCGAACTTGATGCGCTCCGCGACGGCTCCCGAGACGATCGTGGCCGCCGTGGCCGCGAACATCGCCTGGAACGCGAAGTCGATCTCGGTGGTGATCAGTTCGCCCGCCCCGCCCGACGCGTTGGAGAGCAGGAAGCCGCTCCCGCCGATGAGCCCTCCGATGCTGTCGCCGTACATGAACGCCCAGCCGACGACGTAGTAGGTCAGGGTCCCCAGGGTGATCGTCAGCAGGTTCTTGCCGATGATGTTGGCGGCGTTCTTCTGACGCGTCATGCCGGCCTCGAGCATCGAGAAGCCGGCGTGCATCAGGAAGACCAGGCCCGTGGCGAACGTCAGGTACAGGGTCATGGCGAAGACGTTGAGCGCTTCGAGGTCGACCGCGCCCTCGATCTGCGCGAACGCCGGCATCGCCGACGTCAGCAGCAGCGTGGCCGTGACCACGCCCAACTTCAGCAGTCGTCTCACGGAATCTCTCCAGGTGGTGGTCGTCGAGCGCCCGGTGCTGGGCGGACGCCACTCTCCTCACCTGCTGTTGCCCAGGGTTGTGGGTCCTGTTTCGGGCACGTGTCGAACCGGCCCGCGGATGTGAAGAGTGGGTTTCGGGGCTCGGGAGCGACCACATTCGCTCGCCCGTGGGACCTGACCGGGACCGCGCCCGGCCCGGACTAGCGTCGCCCGGGTCCTCGCACCGACGGAGCCGTCATGACCCTGCGCATCGCCCTCGCCCAGATCCGCTCGCAGGTCGGCGACATCGACGGCAACGTCGAGCGCGTTCTCGAGGCGTGGAGCCGCGCTGCCGAAGCCGGCGCGGACCTGGTGGTCTTCACCGAGCTGACCACCACCGGCTATCCCCCCGAGGACCTGCTGCTCAAGCCCGAGTTCGTCCGCGCCAACCTCGACGCGGTCACGCACCTGGCCGAGAAGGGACCCGCGGGCACGGTGGCGGTGATCGGCTACGTCGGGACCGAGGAAGGCGACCTCGTACGCGACGACCCGGCGCAACCGCAGGGCTGGGAGGTCGCCTCGGCCGCCGGGGTAGCCCTGACCAACTCCGCCGCGGTGCTGGCCGATGGTCGCGTCGTCGCCACCTACGACAAGTTCCGTCTCCCCAACTACGGGGTGTTCGACGAGGCCCGCTACTTCACGCCGCGCGACGAACCCCTGGTGGTGCACGTCGCGGGGGTGCCGGTCGGCATCACGGTCTGCGAGGACCTGTGGGTCGAACCCGGTCCGGTCGGCCACGCCGCCGATCATGGCGCGAAGCTCGTCGTGAATCTCAACGCGTCCCCGTACCACCGGGGCAAGCGTGCCGAACGCGAGGACTGGGCCGCCCGCCACGTCGGACGTGACGGCGTGTGGCTCGCCTACGTCAACGTCGTCGGCGGCCAGGACGACGTCGTGTTCGACGGCGACTCCTTCCTGATGTCCCCGGACGGTGAGGTCGTGGCCCGCGGCGCCCAGTTCAGCCCCGACCTGGTCGTCGTCGACCTCCCCATGCAGGCCGACGCCGACGCCGCGGAACCAGACGGTGCGCTGCGGCTCGCCGGTCACGCCGCGGACCGTCCGACCCTGCCACCGCCGGCCACGCTCGAGCGGCTGGACCCGGTCGGCGAGGTGTGGCACGCCCTGGTCACCGCCACCCGCGACTACTGCCAGCGCAACGGGTTCACCGAGGCGGTGATCGGACTCTCCGGCGGGATCGACTCCGCCGTCACGGCGGCAGTGGCCGCCGACGCACTCGGCGGCGAGCACGTGCTGGGGGTCGCGATGCCCTCGCCCTACTCCAGCGAGCACTCGCTCGAGGACGCACGGGCGCTGGCGGCCAACCTCGGCAGCATCTACCACGAGCTGCCGATCGAGGCCCCGATGCGGGCGGTCGGCGAGGCTCTCGGCGATCTCGTCGTCACCGGGTTCGGCGAACAACAAGGCGACGGCCGACAGGCCGGCGTCGCCTACGAGAACATCCAGGCCCGACTGCGGGGCCTGCTGGTGATGGCGTTGTCGAACGAGCGCGGCTCGATCGTGCTCACGACCGGCAACAAGTCCGAGTACGCCGTGGGCTACGCCACGCTGTACGGCGACATGGCCGGCGGGTTCGCGCCGCTCAAGGACGTCCCGAAACTGCTCGTGTACGAGCTGGCGCGCTGGCGCAACGCCATGGGTGCCGTGATCCCCCCGTCCACGATCGACAAGCCGCCGTCGGCGGAACTGCGCCCCGACCAGCGCGACGACGACAGCCTGCCGCCGTACGAAATCCTCGACGACATCATCGAGGGGTACGTCGAACAGGACCTCGGGGTCGCCGGCCTGGTGGCGCGGGGCCATGACGAAGCCACCGTCCGCCAGGTGCTGCACCTGGTCGACCGGGCCGAGTTCAAGCGCCGTCAGTCGGCGCCGGGACCGAAGGTGACCTGCCGCGCGTTCGGCCGGGAACGGCGGGTGCCCATGACCAACGGCTGGCGCAACACCACCGGCGACTGAGATCCCGGCGTCTCGCAGCGAGCGTCGCGCTCACACGAGGCCGAGCGCCACCATGGCCCGGGCGACCCGGATGAAGCCCGCGATGTTGGCGCCGACGACGTAGTTGCCAGGCGTGCCGAACTCCTCGGCGGTGTCGTGGCAGGTCTGGTGGATGTCCACCATGATCTCCTCGAGCCGCCCCTCGGTGTGCGCGAAGCTCCACCGGTCACGACTCGCGTTCTGCTGCATCTCGAGCGCCGAGGTCGCCACCCCGCCGGCATTCGCGGCCTTGCCGGGGCCGTAGGCGATCCCGGCCTCGTGGAAGGCGCGGACGCCCTCGGGCGTGGTCGGCATGTTGGCGCCCTCGGCAACGGCGACGCACCCGTTGCGGATGAGCGTCGCCGCGTCCTTGCCGGTCAGCTCGTTCTGGGTCGCGCACGGGAGCGCGACGTCGCACGGCAGGTCCCAGATGTTGCCGCGGGGGATGAAGGTGGCGGAGCCCCGACGCTCGGCGTAGTCGGCGACGCGTCCCCGCTCGATCTCCTTGACCTGCTTGAGCAGCTCGAGGTCGATGCCCTCGGGGTCGTGGACGACCCCATCGGAGTCCGAGCACGCCACCACGCGTCCGCCGAGCTGGTGGACCTTCTCGGCCGCGTAGATGGCCACGTTGCCCGAGCCGGACACCAGGCACGTCCGCCCCTCGAGCGAGGAGCCCCGGGCCTTCAACATCTCGTTGACGAAGAAGACGGTGCCGTACCCGGTGGCCTCGGTGCGCACGAGTGCGCCACCCCAGCCGGTCCCCTTGCCGGTCAACACGCCGGACTCGTAGCGGTTGGTGATGCGCTTGTACTGCCCGAACAGGTAGCCGATCTCGCGTGTGCCGACCCCGACGTCACCCGCGGGCACGTCGGTGTACTCGCCGATGTGACGGAAGAGCTCGGTCATCAGGCTCTGGCAGAACCGCATGATCTCGTCGTCGGAGCGGCCCTTCGGATCGAAGTCGGACCCGCCCTTGCCACCGCCGATGGGCATCCCGGTGAGCGAGTTCTTGAAGACCTGCTCGAAGCCGAGGAACTTGACGATGCCGAGATACACCGACGGGTGGAAGCGCATGCCTCCCTTGTAGGGCCCGAGCGCGCTGTTGAACTCGACACGGAACCCACGGTTGATCTGGACCTCGCCGGCGTCGTCCTGCCACGCCACGCGGAAGATGATCTGGCGCTCGGGTTCGCAGATGCGCTCGAGGATGCGGTGCTCGGTGAACTCCGGATACTTGGCCAAGACCGGCCCGAGCGACTCGAGGACCTCGCGGACGGCCTGGTGGAACTCGACCTCGCCGGGGTTGCGACGCACGACGACGTCGAAGAACGGCTCGATCTTCTCGTCCAGCATGTGCACGGTCAGCCCTGTTCATCACGGGGGCGATGCGGCCCCTCGCGGCGTTCGACCGCCGCGAAACTCCTCCCACGCTACCTCGGGCACCATCCGACCCGCGGAGAGGCGCCTGGTCCAGCACGGCGGCGCAGACCCCCATCGCATCAGTCGTCGAAGGCGAAGTGCCCGTCGCCCGCGAGGTCGAGGTCGTCCACCTCGTGGACGCGCAGAACGCTGGCATGGGCGAGCACGCGGGCGACCCGCTCACGTTGGCGCAGCGAGGCGATCCGTACGCCGATGCCGACCCCGCCCGGAGCCAGGGGCGAGAAGGTGCGCTCCCACGAGGTCGCCATCGTGGGGGTCGCCAGCAACCCGGTGAGCACGCCGATGCTGGCGCCGAAACCCGCGCCTCCGGCGGCCCCGGCCGAGACGGCGAACAACGTCGGCTCGGTCGTCAGCGCGAGCAGGACGGCACCGAAGAGCGCACCCGGCGCGGCGCCGTACAGCAAGCCGCGTGCCGCGCGGCCGCCGAGCGCGAGCGAGCTCCCACGGTCGGTCTGGCGGTCGCCATAGCGCCCGGATGTGGCCACCTCGACGTGTCCCAGCAGCACGATCGCGCCGCCGTCGACGCCCGCTCGTGAGAGCCGCTCGATCGTGCGCCTGGCATCCGCACCGTTGCGGTGCACGGCCACCATGTCGGGGATGCCCGCCGCCCGTCCCACGTGCCTGCCTTCCGAGGTCGCCGCAGCCAGCCTACGACGGCCGCTGACCGCCGAGGCCGGACGACCGATCGCCGATGGTGGCGTCCCCGCGAGAACAGGGCACACTGTGGCGTCCACCGAAATGACGACCGCTGGACCCGCGTCGCGGGCCGGCAGGATGGAGTCCCCGGTGTCCGTTCACGTGTCCCCAGGTGCCGCGGCATCGCCGCCACCCACCCCCGTCCCACCACGACGGCCGGTCAACATCCACGACCTGCGCGCCGCGAAGGAGCGGGGCGAGAAGTTCACGATGGTGACCGCGTACGACTACAGCTCGGCGGCGCTGCTCGACGAACTCGGGGTGCCGGTGCTGCTGGTCGGCGACAGCCTGGGCATGGTGGTGCTCGGCTACGACTCGACCGTGCCCGTCACCCTCGACGAGATGCTGCACCACACACGCGCGGTCGCGCGTGGGGCACCGAACGCGATCGTGGTCGGTGATCTGCCGTTCGGTACCTACCAGGACGGCCCGTCGCAGGCCCTGGCGTCCGCGACGAGGATGCTCAAGGAGGCCGGCGCCAACGCGGTCAAGCTCGAGGGCGGGGGCCCCATGGTCGAGGTGACGGCCCACCTCGTCCGCACCGGGATCCCCGTGATGGGACACCTCGGGCTCACCCCACAGTCGGTGAACCAGTTCGGTGGCTTCAAGGTCCAGGGACGCGACGACGCCGCCGCTCAACGGCTGCTCGACGACGCGGTCGACCTCGCGGAGGCGGGCGCGTTCGCCATCGTGCTCGAGTGCGTGCCGAGCGAGGTCGGCGAACGCATCACGGCGGCGATCGACATCCCCACCATCGGCATCGGCGCCGGACCGGACACCGACGCACAGGTGCTCGTCTGGCACGACCTGCTCGGGCTGACGAGCGGCCGCCTGCCGCGATTCGTGAAGCCGTACGCCGACCTGCGGGCCGAGATCGGGGCGGCAATCAAGGCCTTCGCGTCAGAGGTCGCCGACGGGGAGTATCCGGGACCCGAACACACCTACTAGGCCGGAGCGCCCCGGTCATCCCGCAGCCCGCCGGCGCGACGTGAGCTGGCGGGCCAGCCGGGACAGGTCGCCCAGCGCGTGCGGCGTGCGCGGCCCCCACCACGACAACGCTGTGCCGTCCAGCAGGCGTGTGCGGGCCCGCCAACCCGTGAACACCCGGCGGTCCCCCGGGCCGAACGCGTACGGCTCGTCGGGCAGGAGCACGACGTCGGGGTCCCAGGCCGCGACGTCGCCGAGCCGGTGGCGCGGATAGCGGCCCGTCGGATCGTCCGGCACGACGTCGAAGCCGCAGCGGGCGAGCAGGTCGGCGCCGAAGGTGTCCCGGCCCAGCACCCACCACGTCTCGTCGCCCGCGTCGCCGTCGTCGGGAACGCCGTCCCGCCACACCGGGCAGAACGCCCGCAGCCGACGCGGTGGCGCCCGCAACTGGTCGAGCGCGCGACGGATCGTCTGCGCGGTCCCCTCCCCCGCCCGGGGCGCGCCGACCGCGCCACCCAGCCGGCCCAGGGAGCCGATCACGTCGTCGAGGGTGCGTACCCGGGTGACGTACACCGCCACGCCCGCGGCGCGTAGACGTTGCACGTCGAGTTCGCGGTTCTCCTCCTCGTTGGCGACCACCAGGTCGGGCGCGAGGTCGACGATGGCCGCCACGTCCGGGTTCTTCGTACCGCGGACGCGCCGCGCCCCCGCGTACGCCGACGGCGGCGCGACACACCAGTCGGTCACCCCGACGAGCCGGTCGGCGAGCTGCCACCACCACAACAGCTCGGACACACTCGGGACGAGGCTGACCAGGCGCCGCGGCGACTCCGGCACGACGACACTGACGCCGAGGTCGTCGACGACCGTGCGCGAAGCGGTCGCGGTCATCCCCTGGCACGCGAGGGGACGTGGTTCCCCTCGGCTTCGCGCGCCAGCACGTAGAGGTAGTCCGAGCACCGGTTGAGGTAGCGCAACGGAGCCTGGTCCGGCAGCTGGCCGGCACGCACCATCGCGACCACGTGGCGTTCGGCGCGGCGGCAGATCGAGCGGGCCAGGTCGAGTGCCGCCGCCGCCCGCGTGCCACCCGGGACGACGAACTCCTGTGGCAGGGGATGACGTGCGACGCTGGCGTCGATCCGTTGGTCGAGTGCGTCCACCATCGCGTCGTCGACACGACTGACCCCGACGGTCAGCCGCTCCCAGTGCTCCTCGGCCGTCGCCAGCTGGGCGCCCACGACGAACAGCTCACGCTGCACCTCGAGGACGAGGTCATGGAGATCCCCCTCGAGGTCGGCGCGAGCGAGGCCGAGGGCGCTGCAGGTCTCGTCGACGGTGCCGTACGCGGACGTACGCAGGTCGTCCTTGTCGACCCGGCCGCCGTACAGCAGGCCGGTGGTCCCGTCGTCGCCGCGCTTCGTGTAGACCTTCACGTCCGTCGCGTCCGCTCACTCGATGGCGTACCCGTCCCGAGCGTAGTGGTCGGCGGACACGGCCCAGGCCGCCGACGGGACCGTGGGAGGCGTTGTCCCGTGTCCCGGCCTGCGGGTACGTTCCGCTCCCCCAGCCTGCCGGAGCCAGACGTGACCGCCCCCCGTTCACCCCGCCGGGACTTCCGTGTCCTGACCCGGCGCCGCGGCGGCTACGACGGTGCCGAGATGTACGACGTGCAGTTGCAGGTGGCGGAGTCGGGCGCGCTCGTGTGGGCCCAGACCTTCTCCGATGCACACCAGGCCGATGCGTTCCAGGCCCAGCTCGAGGAGGACATCGACACACTCGACGATGCGTCCTTCCGGCGCAAGTACGGCGTCCCCTCCAACACGTGAACACGGCCGGTACGGGCTGGCGGGGCGACCTGCTGCTCCTCGACGTCCCACGTCCACCGCGTACGCGCAACGGTGCGGTCGACCTCGATGCCCTCCTGCGTGCCTGCGGACCGGCCGACCTGTTCGAGTCGGCGGGAGACGGCGGGTGGTCGTACGTGGTGCCGCACGGCGAGCACCGTCTCGAGGACGACGGCGCGCGCACCCGGTGGGTCGGCCCGGACGGCGCCACCGACGAGGGGTCGGATCCGTTCGCGGCGCTCGAGCGCTGGTGCGCGCGGCTCGGCATCGTGCCGGAGGCCCCGGTGCCGGGGGGTTCCGACCTGCCGGCTTTCACCGGCGGGTTCGCCGGCGCGCTGGCCTACGACCTCGGGCACCGCGTCGAGCACCTGCCGCGGCGGCTGCCCGACGACCGTGGGACCGCACACCTGTGGCTGACGCTGGCCGAGACCGTGGTCGCCGTTCCACCCGACCGGTCCCGGGCGGTCGTGCTGGCCCGGGACCTCCTGAGCGGACGCGCCCACCTCGAAGCGCGCGTCCGGACGCACCTGGCAGCAATCGACGGCTCCCGACCCGCGGCGCACGTGCCGCGGCCACGCACGCCGCCACCGGTGACCAGCAGCCTCGGGCACGAGGCCCATCTCGCCGCCATCCGGGCGGTGCTCGAGCACATCGCCGCCGGCGAGGTGTTCCAGGTCAACCTGACTCAGCGGCTGACGACGCGATGGGACGATGACCTGCCCGGGCTCTACCAGGCGCTGCGCCGCGAGTCGCCGGCCCTCTTCGGTGCCGCGCTGCCGGCCATCGGCGTGGCCTCGATCTCGCCCGAGACCTTCCTCGCCGTCGACGGGACGCGGGTGACGACCCGACCGATCAAGGGCACCCGGCCGCGCCACCCCGATCCGACGCTGGACGCCGCACTCGCCGACGACCTCGCCACGTCCGTCAAGGACCGGGCGGAGAACGTCATGGTGGTGGACATGGAGCGCAACGACCTCGGCCGCGTCTGCCGGCCCGGCACCGTGCAGGTGCCCGAGTTGACCGTCGTGGAGGCCCACCCGACCGTGTGGCACCTGGTGTCCACCGTCACCGGCGAACTGCGCCCACAGGTCGGGTACGGCGAGCTGTTGCGCGCGACCTTTCCCTGCGGCTCCATCACCGGCGCCCCCAAGATCGCGGCCATGGGCCTCATCGAACGTCTCGAGACCGTCCGTCGTGGTTGGTACTGCGGCGCCGTCGGGTTCCTCTCGCCCGGCGCCGCACGCTTGTCGGTCGCCATCCGGACCGCGACCCTGCACGACGACGGACGCGTCGACTACGGCGCCGGCGGCGGCATCGTGGCCGACTCCGATCCCGTCGACGAGCGCCGTGAGAGCTTCGACAAGGCGGCCGCCTTCCTGCGCGCCGTCGGCGCCGACCAGGAGATTCGGACATGAAGGCACCGCTGCGGGTGTGGATCGACGGCACGCTCGTCGCCGCCGACCGGGCCGTGGTGTCGGTCTTCGACCGCGGCTTCCGCAACGGTGAGGGGGTCTTCGAGACGTTCCGTGCCTACGGTGCCCACGTCTTCCGGCTCGACCAGCACCTCGAACGCGCCCTGGCCGGGGCTCGAGAGCTCGGGTTCGACGCGGGGCCCCGCGAGCGCCTGCACGAGGCGGTCGCGTCGACGGCCAGGGCGAACCTCGACGCGTTGGACGGCCAGGACTCTGCACTGCGCCTGACGATCTCGGCGGGAGCGATCGACCCGGACGCCCCGTTCCCGGGCCGGGCCACCGGCGAGCCGACCGTCGTGGTCACCTCCCATCGCCTCGCGCTCGATCCGCGGCGGACCGAAGTCGGCGTCACCGCGGTCACGGTGCCGCTGGCGCGGGAGTTGCCCCACGTGAAGGCGGTGTCCTACCTCGTCGCCGTGACCGCCCGCCGCCGGGCCCGCGAGGAGGGCGCCGACGAGGCGTTGTTGACGACCCCGAGCGGCGACGTCCTCGAGGGTGCCGGTTCCAACCTGTTCGCCGTCGTGGACGGGACCCTGGTCACGCCACCGACGGACGCCGGGCTGCTCGCCGGGGTCACGCGCGCCGTCGTCCTCGAGGCTGCCGGCCGCCTCGGCATCGCCGCCGACACGCGGCCGCTGCGTGTGGACGAGCTGGTCCGGGCCGACGAGGCGTTCCTGACCGCGACCACCCGCGAGGTCGTGCCCCTCGTCGGGCTGGACGGCCGTGCGCTCGGCGACGGACGACCCGGACCGGTCACCGCACGCCTCATCGCCGGCTACCGCGACATCGTCGAGGAGGAGCGTCGTACGGCACGGTGAGGGCCCCCTCGCAACCGGCGTGCTTCGGCCGACGTCACACCTGCGACGCGAGATGGGGTGCACATGTCCACGACCAGCCATTGCCTCGTCCTCGCGGTGCTCGCCGTGGTGCTCGCCACCCTGGTGCCCGTCGGACCGGCGCGGGCCTGCAGCTGCGCCGAGATGACGCTGCAAGACGTGGCCCAGCGGGATCCAGGGGCGGCCGTGGCGCGGATCCGTCGCATCGACGACGGCGGCAGCACCGGCGTCGGGCGCGTGCTGGAGGTGCTGCGCGGGCCGGAACTCCCCGACGAGGTGCCCCTCGCGCTCGACAGCGGGGCATCGTGCCTGCCATGGGTCTCCGTCGGCGGGGTCGCCGTCCTGGCGCTCACCCCCGAACGGGGCGGTTGGCGGACGATGGAGTGCGGCCTGCTCGATCCGACGACCGGACTCGAGCCCGTCTCGATCGACCCCGAGGCCGAGGGGCCGGTGGCGATGGTCGCGTACGGATCGCTGCCGGGGGCCGGGCTGGTCGCACTCGACGACCGACTGCGGGTGCTCGGCGTCGGCCCGGACCAACCGTCCCTGGCCCGGGCGGAGGCGTGCGGCGAACTGCTGCTCGCGATCGGCCACGACGACACCGGACGCACCGTGGTCACGCGCCACGATCTGCCCTCGTTCGCGCAGACGGCCCAGTACCTCCCGTCCGCAGACGTCGAGGCGAGCATCGAGTTCCAGGACGACGCCTGCCGTGCTGACGGTCGGGTGGACCTGCTGTTGCGCGTCTGGGACGACCAGATGGCGGTGCAGTTGCACGAGGACGTCTTCGGCGACCCGGCGGTCCTGGCCCTGCCCAACAGCGGGGCGGCCGCCTTCGCCGGTGACGAGGTCGCCTTCCTCCAGCCGGGCGGGTGGAGCGACGGTCCCTTCAGCCTGCACACCCTCGATCCCGCGACGGGGCAGCGGCGGCGCGTGATCGAACATCCCAGCGGTGGCCACGAGATCCTGGTCTCGCCCGACGGTGGCCACGCGCTCGTGCGGGGTTTCGACGACCAACCGCTGGTCCTCGCCGTCGAACTTGCGACCGGCGCGGTCGTCGGCGAGTCGCGGGGCTGGTGGCAGCCGGTCAGCCAACCGTGGGTCGGCTCGGACCGGATCCTGCTGCAGGACGAGGACCGTGGCGGCATGTCGGGCAGCGGCATCCCGTCCTTCCGGCTCGTGGACCTCTCGCTCACGGAGGTGGCGCCACTTCCCGACCTCGGCGTTCGCACGATCCGCGCCGGCGACGGCACGGTCGTCGCCGTCACCTCCGATGCCCTGGTGGTGCTCGACGAGGATGCCGCGCCGCTTCGCACGACCGAGCAGCCATGGCTGATCGGCGTCTGGGGCACCGCGTCGCTGGGGCAGGTCCACCACGACCACGATGCGAAACTGCCGCCGGTGCTCGCGCCGGCCGGTGGCGCGTTGGGCGATGGCGCGACCGCCGGTGCTTCCGACGAGGTCGGGGGCGGCGCCTCGTCCGTGCCCGTGGTGCTCGCCGCCGTGACCGCGGTGCTGGTGACCGTGGCCACGTTCGGCGCGTACCGCCGCCGGGAGCGGGTCCGGCGTGGACGCGTTAGCGAGGGGTGAGGCGGGACAACCGCAGGCCGACGTGGGCCTTGTGGCGCTTGTTGACCGAGATGATCAACGCCGTGAGGGTCTCGAGCGGTCCGGACATGCGCAGCGGGCCCGCGCTGTAGGCGCGGACGCCCTCGATGCGGTTGGCCAGGTCGACCACGGTGGCCACCGCCTCCTCGTCGTCGCCGACCACCGGCACGTCGTCGTCCATCGGCTGTTCGAGGCGGGCGAGTTCGCGGCTCGAGACGCTGTGGAACGCCGCGACGAGCTTCGCTCGTGACAGGCTGGCCGCCAGGGCCTGGGCGACGCTGCCCGCTGCCACGGGCTCGTTGTAGGGACCCTCGGCGTCGAACGCGAGCGGGTTGACCGCGCTCACCACGATGCGCCCGGACACCGCAGACGTCAGCGGTCCGAGGACCTCGTCGAGGCCCTCGTAGGGAACCGCGAGCACGACGACGTCCGCTTCGGCGGCGCCGAGGTTGTCGACACCGACCACGGCGCCAGCGGCGTCCGGCAACTCGGTCCGCAACTCCTCGGCCGCGGCCGCCCCCTTCGCGGCGTCGCGCGAGCCGAGCCGGACGTCCACGCCGGCCACGAGCCAGCGGCGGGCCAGTCCGCGCCCGAGGGCCCCGGTGCCCCCGACGATCCCGATCTCCACATCCGTCTCCTGGTCGATCGCGCCAGGAGCCTGCCACACACGGATCCGAGGCACCGCATCGCTAGACTGCCGGGTCGGCCGCCACGGGTGGCCACCCCGATCTCCCCGCCGACCGGAGGGCCTGTGGCGCGCGAGCCCGACGCGGAACTGCGGTGGCACCGCACGACGCTCGAGGGTCGCGTCGCCGTCTACGGCGAGGCCGGCGACGGCCCACCGTTGGTCTTCCTGCACGGCTGGGGGTTGTCGGCACGGTCCTACGCGCGGGCGCTGCCCGGCATCGCCGCCAGTGGCTGGCGTGTCCTCGCGCCCGCCCTCCCCGGATTCGGACGCAGCGAGGCGCTCGCCGGCGCGTACACGTTCGAGAAGTTGGCGAACTGGGTCGACGAGTTGCTCGACCACGCGGGCGTCGAGGAACCGGCCGCGTTCGTCGGGCACTCCTTCGGCGGAGGTGTCGCGGTCGCGACCGCCTGGTACCACCCCGAGCGCGCCCGGTCGATCACCCTGGTGAACTCGATCGGGGGGTCGGTCTGGAAGGCAGGTGAGCGCAACGATCGGCTCCTGGCCGACCGTCCGCTGTGGGACTGGGGCCTGCGCCTCCCGCGCGAATTCGGGCGCCGCGACTACCGCCGCGTGTTACCCGTCGTCCTGCGCGACCTCGTCGGCAACGCCGTCACCAACCCCAGCGCCGTCTGGCGTGCCGGCGAACTGGCGCGCAACGCCGATCTGCGCGAGGAACTGGCCACGCTCGCCGCCCGCGGCCTGCCGGTCACGATCCTGTGGGGTTCGGCGGACAAGGTGGTTCCCGAAGCGACCTTCCTCGCGATGTGCGAGGCCGCCGGCGCCCCCGGCGACATCGTCACCGATGCCGGCCACTCGTGGCTGCTCGCCGACCCGGACGGCTTCGGCGAACTGCTCACGAACTCGTTGACGGTGCGCCGCACCCTCTCGGAGCGCACGCGACCATGACGACCCCACCGCCTCCGCCCGCGCCGACCCCACGGCCCGGGCCGCCCGGCCCGCCCGACATCGTCGACGACCGGGTCCGCACCGATGTGGTCGTCGTCGGCGCCGGCGTCGCCGGGCTGTATGCGGCCGCCCGCCTCCCCGACCACCTCGACGTCGTGGTGGTCGACAAGGGCGTACCCGGGGGCGACTCGGGTTCCTCGCCGTGGGCGCAGGGCGGTCTCGCGGTCGCGATCGGCGCCGACGACAGCCCGCAACTGCACGCGCAGGACACACGGTTGGCCGGTGACGGCCTCTGCGATCCGGTCGCCGTCGACCTGCTCACCCGCGAGGCGCCCGGTCACGTCCGTGAACTGCTGCGGATGGGTGCCGAGTTCGACCGCGTGGCCGGCGAACTCGGCAGTCACGATCCCCGCCATCTCGATCTGGCCCGCGAGGGCGGGCAGCGGGTCCCCCGTTCCGTACACCGCGCCGATGCGACCGGCGCGGAACTGGTACGCGTGCTGCGGGCCGCGGCGGCGACGAAGGTGTCGCGGCTGCCCGGCATCGTGCTGAGCCTGGCACGCGACGGCGCCCACCGGGTCACCGGCCTGTGGGTGCTCGTCGAGGGACGGATCGTCGCGGTCGAGGCACGCGCGGTCCTGCTGGCCACCGGCGGTTGCGGCGGCCTGTTCGCCGCGACGACCAACCCGGCGCACGCCACCGGCGACGGGGTATCGCTCGCGCTGGGGGTGGGCGCCGCGGTTCGCGACCTCGAATTCGTCCAGTTCCACCCCACCGGCCTCGCCGTCGCCGGCACGTGGCGATTCCTGCTGACCGAGGCGCTGCGGGGCGCGGGCGCCACCCTGCACGACGCCGACGGCAAGCGCTTCCTCCTCGATCGCCATCCCGATGCGGAACTGGCGCCCCGCCACGTGGTCGCGAAGGCGATCCTGGACCAGGACGGCGGCACCGCCTGGCTCGACGCCACCCACCTCTCGGAACAGCAGTTCGCCCACGAGTTCCCCACCGTGCTCGGCGGGGCACGCCGCTACGGCTTCGACCTCGCCACCGAACGGGTACCGGTGACGCCGGCGGCGCATTACCAGGTCGGCGGGGTCCGCACCGACCTCGACGGACGCACATCGGTGCACGGGCTCTATGCCGCCGGCGAGGTCGCCTCGACCGGCATCCACGGCGCCAACCGCATGGCCGGGAACTCCCTCACCGAGGCGCTCGTGTTCGGGGCTCGGACGGCCCAGGCGATCACGGCCGACCTTCCCAGGCGTCAGGGCGACCTCGGTGCGCCGCCGACTGCCGGAGCGGGCAACACCAGCGCGACCGAGTCGCTGCGCACCCGCCTGCGCGAGGCGATGCTGACGGGCGCGGGTCCCGTACGGACCGAGGCCGGGCTCGCGGCCGTCGCGTCGGAACTCGAAGAGTTGTCGGCGGAACTGGGTGCGCCCGGCGAGCACCACGACGGCGTCGAGTTGTGGCACGCGTTGCGGGTGTCGCGTCTGCTGGTGCGGGCCGCGCGTCTGCGGACCGAGTCTCGGGGAGGTCATTGGCGCGCGGACCACCCGGCCAGCGATCCGGCCTGGCACCAGGTCCACCTCGAGCATGTGACCGGCTGAACGCTCCGGAGTGGACGAGTCCGCTCGCGTCGACCACGAAAGGAGGGCAACCGTGGGAGACTCCGCCTGCTGGCTCGACCGGGTCTGCACCGACTGTGGCGCGTACGCCGAGGATCTCGACGACGGGCAACGGTGCGGCGAATGCGCCGCCTCCGGTCCCGAAACGTCGAACGAAGGCGAGCCGCCGACGTAACGGCGAGAGGCGTCGTCCAGTGGGGGTCGACACGTCGCCGCCCTCCCCCATCGCGTGGGGGCCGTGGATCTTGTGGTGGTTCACCGTGATGCTCGCCGTGATCTACCTCACGCTCGGCGTCCACCTGGCGATCGATTCGGGCCAGCCCGTCACGGTCCTGCTCCTGGCCGTCTGGCTGCCTGCGCTGGCCCTCTTCGCCGGCGGCATGACGATCGTCGCCGCCGCTGCACGCTGGGTCCTCGACCGGTTCGCCCCTCCGTTGGTTCGGCACAGCAGGGTGGCGGCGATCGTGCTCGGCGGCCTCGCTGGCCCGCTCGCCCTGCTGTCGTTCTTCGCCACCGGCGACCCGTCGGTGGTGCTCGAGCCCCGGACCGCACTCGAGGGCGTGGTCGCGCCGCTGACGCTGGGGGGCGGTCTTGCCGCGCACCTCGCCGAGCGCCGGGCCTCGTCGACCCCACCGGAGGCGAGGTGAGACCCGGGTCAGCCGAACGGTCGTCGGACTGCCGTCACGGCAGCGACGCGGCCATGCGCTCGACGGCGTCGGTGAGGATCGCGGTCGACGTCGCGAAGTTGAGCCGGACGTGGCCGGCGCCGCCGGTCCCGAACTCCTCGCCCGGGAGCAGGGCGACCCGCGCCTTCGTGAGGAAGTGGTCCGCCGGGCGGACGTCGAGCCCGAGGGGGCGACCGTCGAGCCAGGCGAGGTAGGTCGCCTCGCCGGGGGTCCAGTCGATCCCCGGCAGCTGGTCCGAGAGCAGGTCGGCGAGCAGCGTCCGCCGTGCGAGGATGGCGGCCAGAAGCGCGTCGAGCCAGTCGCCACCGTCCCGAAGCGCCGCGGTGTGGGCGAGGACGCCCAGGTGGCTCACGCCGTGCGAGACGACCTCGGGGATCGTCGCGAGGTTCTCGACGGCATCCGCACCGGCGACGGCGACCGCCGCCTTGGCCCCCGGAAGGTTCCATCCCTTCGACGCCGACAGCAGCGCGATCGCGTCCTCACCGCCCGGAACGGTGAGGTAGGGCACGAACGGCGTACCCGGCAGCACGAGCGGGGCGTGGATCTCGTCGCTGACGACCCGTATCCCGTGCCGGCGCGCGAGGGCGGCGACACGGACGAGTTCGTCGTGGCCGTGCACGGTGCCGTGCGGGTTGTGTGGGCTGCACAGCAGGTAAGCGGCTCGGCCCGCGCCGGCCGCCATGGCGGCGTCGAGCGCGTCGAGGTCCAGGCGCCCCGATCCCGTCAGCGGTACCTCGACCACCGTCCGGCCGGCGTGCCGCACGACGTCGTAGAACGGCGGGTACACGGGCGGGTTGACCAGGACGGGTGCTCCCGGTTCGGTGACCACCCGCAGCACCTCGTGGACGCCACGCATCACGTCCGGCACCAGCCGGGCGCGGCCGACCGGCAGCTCCCAGCCCCAGCGCCGACCCGCGAAGGCGGCCACCGCCTCGAGGTAGCCCTCCCCCGCCGCGTAGCCGACGTCGCCGGCATCGATGGCGGCGCGCAACGCCCTGGTGACGGCGGGTGCGAGTGTCGCGTCCATCTCGGCGACCCACAACGGCAGGACGTCGTCGGGGAACCGGCGCCACTTCACGCTGGTACGTCGCCGCAGGCGTTCCAGCGGGAGCGACTCGAGCGGGTCCATCGGCACGCCGCTCAGATGATCTCCTCGAGATCCTCGAGGCCGAGGTCGATCATGCGCCGATGGTGGCCCTGCATGACGCCGATCGCCAGACGTTTCACACGGGTCTCGCCCGACTCGCCGTCGGCCGCGCCACCGCTGGCGAGGACGACCTTGAGCGCGTCGGTGTCGGAAACCACGCCCTGGAAGCCCTGCAGCGCCCAACCGAGCAGGTGCGCCACCAGTTGGCGGGCCCGATCGCAGGAGGTCTCGTCGCCCAACTGCCGTCGCAGATGGGCGGTGGCGAAGCGCTCGAACGGACCTCGGTCGGCGAGCGACGCGACCACCACCAGGGCGGTCTCGGGATCCAGCGAGGCGGCCAGTTCCCGCCCGAAATCCGCCGCGATCGGCAGTCCCAACGCGAAGAAGGCGCACGCGGCGAACCAGTCGTCCATCTGGACGCGATCGAAGTAGTCGTCGAAGTAGGGCTTCTGGCGGTCCATGACGGCCGCCGGCAGATCCGTGTGCCTGGCCAGTGTGTCGCGCAGCAGTGCGTAGCCGGCGTGCTCACGCACGGCCAGCTCTGCGAGTTCGTCGGCGGTGCGGGCGTCGGGAGCCAGCGCGACGGCACGTGCCGTCACCTGGAACGAGCGCAACTGGCCGTAGGCGAGGGCACCGAGCACTTCAGCGGTCGCCAGCTCGAGTTGCTCCGGCACGCGCGGTCTCCTTCGACGGGGCCTTCCCCTCAGGGTAGACAGCACGTCCCGCCGCGCGGTCCATGCGGCCGCCGGCCGCCCTCCACCGCCTGGAGGTCGCTGCGTGCCGCGACGACTCCCGTCTCGGCACCTGCCAAAGCGGCGCGCAGTTCGTCGCACTCGCGCTGCAGGTCCCGCCCTCGCCGCTCCGAGAGCGCGAGGGCGGACAGGGCGGCACGCAGTCGCTGGAGCTCGGTCGGTCCGGTGCCGCCGGGTTGGCGGCCGCCCCCGTCCTCGTCGGCGGTGACCGACCACGTGCGCCGGGCGACGGTGACGTGGGTGTGTCGCTGCGCCGCCTGCTCGAGCACCTCCGCCCCCCGATCCCGTCCGTCGTGACCGGCATCGGGCGGCTGGCTCGGGTAGCCGCAGTGCAGCGTGAGGTCCCGGCGTGTGAGCACCTCGTTCCAGGTCTCCTCCAGCGCCATCGCCGTTGCCGCCTCCCCGCGGGCGGTGAGCAGCGCCACCATCTCACCGTAGGCGACCAGGGGACGCGCGAGATCTGGGAGCAGATCGGCGATGACGCGCTCGAGGTGGTCGGCGGCCGGGAGCCCGTCGGTCAGCAACTCGGCCAGGGTCGTGTCGGCGTCCAGCTCCACCAGGCATCCGGCGAGACGTGCGGAGGCCGTGTCGATGCCACGCTCCCGCAGGCCATGGTCGAACGCCTCCCGATGCTCGGGGGTCGCGACGATCAATGCGCTGGCGCCGGTGGCGATGGCATCGGCCAGCGCGTCGGCCACGCAGGCGACCAGTTCGTCGCGGTGTGCGTAGTAGACCGCATGGTGGTCACCGGAAGCGGCCCGGCGATGCCCCCTCGGTACGGCGGCCGACGGGTGGGTTCGCTTCGGTGCCTGGTCGGTGAGCAGTTGCCGCAATCGCATCGCGGGCATCGGCCGGTGCAGGTGGAATCCCTGCATCAGGTCGATGCCGAGGCGGTCCAGACGGCGCAGCTGCTCGTCGCTCTCCACGCCCTCGGCGACGAGTTGCAGGCCGCAGGCACGTGTCATCGTGTTGACGGCACGGACAACCGCATCGCCACCGACGCCCGCCAGCGCCTGGGTGAAGGACCGGTCGAGCTTGCAGACGTCGAAGGGCAGATCGCGCAGCCGCGCGAGCGAGGCGTAGCCGATGCCGAAGTCGTCCAGGGCGGTGCGCACCCCGATCGAGCGCAGCTCCTGCAGCACGTCGAGGCTCGCGCCACCGTCAAGGATGGCCTGCTCGGTGACCTCGAGCCAGACATCGGCGGGGTCGACACTTGCCTCGGCACAGCACGCCCGAACCTGTTCGGGCAGTGCGCCAGCCCCTGACGGCCACAGCTGGGCCGGCGCGAGGTTGACGCTGACGTAGTGCCGTCCGGCCAACGGGCCCGCTCCGCGAGCGCGATCGACAACACCCTGCGTCCGAGTTCGTCGAGGGCGCGGGCTGCGGCGAAGGCGGGGAGAAACGCGCCCGGACCGAGCAGGCCGCGGTCGGGGTGCTGCCACCGCACGAGCGCCTCGGCGCCCGCGACGCTGCCCGTCGACGTGCGCACCATCGGTTGGTAGTGCACCACCAGCTCGTCGCGCTCGAGCGCGGCGATCACCGACCGCCGCAGCTCCTCATCCGACATCGCCCATCCTCGTCCCCCACGACCCTGCGGCAGCCACCGTCAGGTGTGCGCCGACCTGGCACCTGGTGATCATCGGCCGGGACGCGTGAGGACGGTGTGAGGTTTTCGCGGACCATCGGATGGCAACCGTGAGCTCTCACGGCAACGCGTCGTCCACCGCCTGCAGAAGCCGCGCGGGCGTGAACGGCTTCTCGACCACCGTGATCGACCCGGCGGGGAGGTCGCTCCGCTCGTCGAGATCGCGACGGAAACCCGACATGAACACCACCGGCAGGTCGGGTCGGACCGCACGCAGACGGTGCACGAGACCGACGCCGTCGAGCCCGGGCATCGCGACGTCGGCCAGTACCAGGTCCACCTCGTCGTCACCGAGCCGGTCCCACGCCTGCAGGGCGGCATTGCCGTCGGCGGCGCCGTGGACGACGTGGCCGTGGTCTCCCAGGATGCGCAGGGCAGCGCTGCGGACCCCGTCGTCGTCCTCGACCACCAGCACCGTCGCACGTCGTGGCGACGGTCCTTCGTCCGCATCGAGGCCGGCGTCTTCGACCAGAGGGACCCGGCTCGCCGGCAGCACCAGGCGGACCGTGGTGCCCTCACCTGGCGCGCTCTGCAGCTCGATGGTGCCGCCCAGACGGGTGATCACGCCATGCGCGGTCGCCAGGCCGAGGCCGGTGCCCTCGCCGCGCGGCTTGGTCGTGAAGAATGGCTGGAAGGCCCGGGACTGGACCTCCTCCGACATGCCGATCCCGTCGTCGGTCACCGTCAGCACCACGTTCGTCGACGCACCGGGGGCGTCGGCCGCCTCCCCATCGTGCGAGCGGACGGGTTCTTCGAACACGGCGACCCGGACGGTGCCCCGCGAACCGGTGGCGTCGCGGGCGTTGACGACGAGGTTGAGCACGACCTGTTCGAGCTGCCACACCTCGACCGCCGCGACCACCGGCTCGGATGCCACCTCGGTCCGCAGGTCGACCCGATCGCCGACCGCCTGCCGCAGCAACGGCTCGAGGTGCCACACGACCTCGCGCAGGTCCGCCGCTTCCGGACGGACGGCATCGCGCCGGGAGAACAGCAACAGTTGCCGCGTGACCGAGGCGGCCCGTGCACCCGTGTACTCGACCTGACGCAGGTCTTCGGCCACCGCGTCGAGCCCGGCGTCGTCCGGACAGGCGCGTCGGTGGCCGTCGAGACCGGCCTGCGCGAAGGCGACGAAGTTGAGGACGCCCGTCATGAGGTTGTTGAAGTCGTGGGCCACGCCGCCGGCCAATTGCCCCAGACTCTCCAGACGTTGGACCTCGGCGAGACGCTCGAGCATCTCCTCGCGCTCCCGGGCGGCCCGCATCTCGGCGGTGACGTCGACACCGACGCAGCCGATGCCCTGCACCACGCCGTCGGCGTCCTCGATCGGGAACTTGGACAGCCGGACGTCGCGCGTCACCGGCCCCGTCTCGAGCCGGAGCTGTCGGTGCACGGCGACGCGGCCGGCGATCGCGGCCCGATCCATCGCACGCAGCTGTTCGCCGACGTCGGGCCCGAAGCGGTCGGTGATGTCGGTGCCGACGAGGTCCGCCTCGCCCACGCCGACCCAGTCCGCCAGACGCTGGTTGCCGAGCACGAGGGGACCATCCAGGCCCTTGATGTAGATCGCTGCGGGGGCGTTTCCGACCACGGCACTCAGTCGCGCGTGCGCTGCTCGAAGGGCCGCTTCGGCGCGACGTCGGATCGTGATGTCTCGGACGAGCCACTTCGCGGCCGTCCCGCCCCCGGTCGCGAAGCCGGAGACGGCGATCTCGACGGGTCGCGGCTCGTTCGTGGTGCCACCATCGAGCTCGGTCTCGACGAACGCGGTCCCCGCCCCGTGCTTCCCGAGCGCGAGCAGATCCGCGGCGGGGTCGCCGGGCGCGGTCGGGAACCATCGGCTCACGTGGGAGCCGATGAGTTCCTGGGGGGGCCGGCCGACGAACCGTCCGAACATCGGATTGGCGAGCTGCACGACGCCCTGCCCGTCGAGCACCAGGACGCCGTCGGGGGCGAGTTCGATCAACCGCTCGTAGCGGCGCGCCGCATACCGGGTGCCGATCAGCTCCCCCGCATGATCCGCCAGGATGCGCAGCGCCTGCAGCTGATCGTCGCGCAGTCCGGTCTCTCGAGGTTCGCCGTCGATGACGCACAGGCTGCCGAACCGATGCCCGTCGCCGATGCTGATCGGCATCCCCGCGTAGAAGCGGATGAAGGGATCACCGGTGACCAGTGGGTTGTCGGTGAAGCGCTCGTCGGCGTGGGCGTCGGGGACGACCATCGGCGCATCCGACAGGATCGTGTAGCTGCAGAAGGCCGACTCGCGCGGCGTCTCGGTCATCTCCAGCCCGTACCGGGACTTGAACCACTGACGCTGCTCGTCCAGGACGGTGAGCAGCGACGTGCGCGTCCCGCAGATCTGGGCGGCCAGCCGCGTGAGGTCGTCGAACGCCTTCTCCGCGGGCGAGTCGAGCAGGTCGAACTCGCGCAGGGCCGCAAGGCGTTCGGCCTCGTCGGCAGGTCGGGGCGGCACGCGGCGCATCTACGCCTCCGGCCCGTCGTCCTCTGGTGTCGGGTCCGGCTCGCGCAGCCATCGGTACCCGACCCCCACCTCAGTCGCGATGAACGTCGGGGCCGCGACGTCGTCGCCGAGCTTGTCGCGCAACTGACGCACGTACACCCGTAACTGCTGACGTGCCCGACCGCCCGCCGAGCGTCCCCACAGCCGCGTGGTCAACCAGTGGTGGGTCAGCAGCTTTCCGGGCTGCTCGACGAAGGCGAGCAGAAGATCGAACTCCGTCGGCGTCAGAGGCAGCCGTTCGTCGTCCCACCAGACGGCCCGCTTTCCGAGGTCGACGCGCAGTCGACCGAACGCCAGCGCCTCGTCCGCCAACGCCGGCCGTGTGCGCCGCATGACCGCGCGGAGCCGGGCCATCACCTCGCCCATCCCGAACGGCTTGGTGATGAAGTCGTCGGCACCCTCGTCGAGGGCTTCGATCTTGCGCGCCTCGGCGCCGTGCATCGACAGGATGATGATCGGCGTGTCGTCACGGCCGCGGAGGCGGCGGATCACCTCGACGCCGTCCATGTCCGGCAGGCCGAGGTCGAGCAGCACCAGGTCGGGTCGCCGCGTGGACGCCAGCGTCAGGCCCTCCGCACCGGTCGCTGCCAGCACCGGCTCGTGGCCCTCGAGCTCGAGACCGCGACGCAGCGCCAGCCGCACCTGCGGCTCGTCGTCGATGACCAGCGTCCGCACGCCCCCGCCTCCGTGCTCACCCGCTCCAGTCTGACACACCCCTGGCGCGGTGGGGGGCGCAACACAAACGATCTTCCGCATGCAGTGTCGTGTGTCAGCGGCTGATCTCCTCGGTGGGCGCGGCGACCCCGGGCGCCGGATCGGCGGACGCCGTCCAGGACCAGGCGTACTCCTCGCGGTCGAGTTCGCGCGCCAGTGCGGTCAGCCGAAGCGGGCGGAACGCGTCGATCATGACCGCGACCTCGTCGGTCGACGTTGCCCCGAGACTGCCCTCGGCCAGGCCTGGTTGGGGACCGTGGGTCAGGCCGGACGGGTGCAAGGTCAGCGAGGCGACGTCGATCCCACGACGGGAGCCGAACGAACCATCGACGTAGTAGATGAGCTCCTCGGAGTTCAGGTTGGCGTGGCTGTAGGGGATCGGAACCGCCTCGGGGTGCCAGTCGACGGGTCGTGGCACGAACGAGCACACCATGAACCCGTCACCCTCGAAGGTCTGGTGCACCGGCGGAGGCGGATGGATCTGCTTCGTGAGCGGCTCCAGGTCGGCGAGATTGAGCGTCCAGGGGTAGAGGTAGCCGTCCCAGCCGACGACGTCGCAGGGGTGGTGGGGCAGGACGTAGTCCTGCAGCCCGCCGCGGATCCGCAACGTCACCGGGAAGTCGCCCCGCTCGTCGCGGGTGCGCAGTTCGGCGGGACCGTGCAGGTCCCGCTGGGCGAACGGGGCGTGCTCGAGCAGCTGCCCGTATCGGTTGCGGTAGCGGGCCGGCACCTCGACCATCCCCGTCGACACCAGCACCAGGTGACGCTCGGGGGCCGGGCCCGCCGGGACGAAGCGGTGGGTGATGCCGCGCGGGAGCAGGACGTAGTCGCCCTCGCGGTAGGGCAGGTCACCGAGCAGCGTCTCGACGGTTCCGCTGCCCTCGTGGACGAAGACGATCTCGTCCGCCTCGCCGTTGCGGTACCAGCCGCTCATGCCACGGTCGGGACGCGAGAGCCAGACCTCGAGGTCGTCGTTGAACGCGAGCAGGCGGCGCGCCGTCAGCGCGTCGCCGCCCGGTGGCAGCGCACGCGCGTCGAAGCAGTGGTGGACGTGGGCGTCCGGGACCCACTCCTCGCGCTCGAGCGGGCGGAAGTGCCCCACCTGGCGCAGCTGCATCGGCTGATGGAGGTGGTAGAGCGTCGACGCGGGGCCGTCGAAGCCGTCGAGACCGATCACCTCCTCGGTCAGTAACCGGCCGTCGTGCCACAGCTGGGTGTGCCGCTTGGCTGGCACCTTCCCGAACCGCTGGTAACTCGTCATCGCTGGCCCCTGCCGGACGAAGCATGCGTCACGCATGCTGGTCCGGCGGCGACGTCACGACACGGCGCGTGCGCGCAGCGACCGGCAGCCCGGCGACGTCAGGTCGCCCGGCGAGGTCGCCAGCCGAGCCGTTCGGAGATCTCACGGGCACTGCGCAGGACGCGAAGCGCGATCGACTCGGGCTCGGGCAGGCGTGAGGTGGGCGCGACGATCCCGACGGCGGCGACGGCGCGACCCGTGTGGTCGAACACCGGGGCCGCGACACCCGAGGCCCCCGGCTCGAGTTCGTCGCGGGTGTAGGCGACCCCGCGCTGCCGGACCGACTGCAACTCGGGATTGCGCGCGCCCTCGGGCAGGAAGGCGAGCAGCGCCTTGCCATGCGCGGCGATCCCCAGCGGATGCCGGAAGCCGATGCGGTAGTTCACCTGCACGAACCGGTCACCAGGCTCGATCACCTCGACCACGACGAGGTCGTCGCGGTCACGAACGGCGAGGCAGGCGGTCTCGTTGGTGTCGTCCGACAACGCGCGCAGCGGCGGGCCGGCGAGACGCCGGACCTCGAGACCCTGGGCGGCCCGCACGCCGAGCTCGAGCATCGACAAGCCGAGGCGGTACTTGCGGGTCTCGGGGTCACGGGTGACGAAGCCCTCGCCGGTCAGCGTGTCCAGCAGCCGGTACAGCACCGCGCGGTCGAGTCCGGTCGACTCCGCCAGGCCGGAGACCGTCGCGCCGTCGCCGTGTTCACCCAGCGCGTTGAGCAGTGCGAGTCCACGCGCCAGGGTGCGGGAACCGCTGGAGCGTCGGCCGCGCTTGTCGTCGTCGTCGTCCGGTGCCACGTGTCGGATCCTTGTTCGTCGGCGGAGGTGCCCGCCCCAGCAACCTGGAGGGACGCCGCCCGCACACCCGAGTGCGCTCTCGCGACTTGCGAGTGTGCTGCGCGACCCGCGCACGGTCAAGCGGAGCAGCGCCCGAACGGTCGGGCCCCCTCGGTGCGGCCCTGGCTCGTGGCGCGTTGCCGTGGCCACAGGTCGGCGACCGACGGACGCGACCGCGGGCCGCGCCGGCCATGCTGGGTGTCCGCCGCAGGCACAGGAGCCGCTCATGACCGCCGCCCCGGACACCGACACCCGGCCCGCCGAGGTCCCCACGGCCTCGGGCGCCGACACGACCCGCGCGGTGAGCCGGGTGCTGTTGCCGCTGATGTCGCGCGGTCTGCTGCTCCGACGCCCGCCGATGGTCGCCGGCGCCGAGAAACTCGACCTCGACCGGCGTGCTGTCCGCGAGTTGCAGCGGCTGCGGCGGGTGTACGGCCCGGGTCCGGTCCAGTTGGCGCTGCCCCGCAAGATCGCACTCGTCCTCGACCCCGAGCACGTCAAGCGCGTGCTGGCCGAGTCACCGGAACCGTTTCGGGCCGCCAACCTCGAGAAGCGCCATGCGCTGGGCCACTTCCAGCCCTACGGGGTCCTGGCAAGCCACGGTCCCCAACGCGACGATCGCCGCGCCTACAACGAGGCGGTCTTGGACACGCCCGCACCAGTGCACTGCATGGCCGAGTCCTTCCTGGTCAAGGTCCGCGAGGAGGCCGACTCCCTCCTCGCGCTCGGCGAGACGACCGGCCGCATCAGCTGGGACGACTTCATCCAGCGGTGGTACCGGATGGTGCGACGGGTGGTCTTCGGCGATCACGCCGCCGACGACGAGGAGACCACCGAACTGCTCGGCTCACTTCGTGCCGATGCCAACTGGTCCTATCTCAAGCCGAAGTCGCGCCGGAAGTTCGAGCGCTTCGAGGCCCGTCTGCTGCACCACCTCGTGGAAGCGGAACCGGGAAGCCTCGCCCACCTGATGGCGCGGACGCCGGCCTCGGCGGTCACCGTTCCCCACATGCAGATCCCGCAGTGGCTGTTCGCCTTCGACCCCGCGGGCATCGCCACCTGGCGTGCGCTGGTGTTGCTCGAGGGCCACCCCGAGATGATGCGGCGTACGACGGACGAGGTCGCCGACGTCGACCTCGGCTCGCCCCACGAACTGCCGTTCGCGCGGGCGTGCGTCCTCGAATCGCTGCGGCTGTGGCCGACCACACCGGGGATCCTGCGCGACACGACCGAGGAGACCACCTGGGAGACCGGCACGCTCCCCGCGGGCACGGGCATGATCATCTTCGCGCCCTTCTTCCACCGCGACGACGAGCGGCTCGAGTTCGCCGACCGCTTCGAGCCGTCGCTGTGGATGGGCGCTCACGACCCGGATGCCTGGCCGCTGGTGCCGTTCAGTGCCGGTCCGGTCGTGTGCCCCGGCCGAAACCTGGTCCTGCTGTTGACCAGCGCCATGCTCGGGGCGCTCGTCAAAGACCACGAGTACCGCCTGCCCGCGCGTCGCCACCTCGACGCCTCGGAGGCGTTGCCGTCGGTCTACGACCCGTTCCGGGTCGCCTTCGCGATGCGGCGACGCTGATCGGTCACCGACGGCCGCAGCCCGCGAATCGACGTGCCCGTCGCCTTTGCGGGTGGCCGGCTCAACCTCCGGGAGCCGACGCCCCCCGTCGCTACCATCGCCCGCCCGCCGTCGCCGGCACCGTCCCCGATCTGGAGACCCTCCGTGGCCGAAGAAGAGACAACCGAGCTCGAGCAGCTGATCGGCGCGCCACGACGCGTCTACGACAAGCTCTTCGAGCAGCGCAAGCTCTTCCTCAAGGGCCCGCTCGAGGACAAGAACGGCGACCAGCTGATCGCTCAGCTGTTGGCGCTCGACGCCGACAGCAACGAGGACATCACGCTCTACATCAACTCCCCCGGCGGCATCATCACCGGCATGTTCGCGCTGTACGACTCGATCAACCTGCTGCAGAGCAAGGTGAACACCCGCTGTGTCGGCCTTGCGGCCTCCGCGGCGGCCTTCCTGCTGTGCACGGGGACCGGGACGCGTTCGGCGACCGAGAACTCACGGATCATGATCCACCAGCCCCTCGGTGGTGCCCGTGGTACCGCCAAGGACATCGAGATCCAGGCCAAGAACATCGTCTGGATGCGCGAGCGCATCAACGAGATCATGGCCGGACGCACCGGGAAGTCGGTCGATCAGGTCCGCATCGACACCGACCGTGACTTCTGGATGACCGGCGCCGAAGCGGTCGAGTACGGCCTCATCGACGAGGTGCTGCAGCCCGGCCACGGCAGCTGAACCACCCCTCACCGTCACGCCCCGCCCTCGACGGCGGGGCGTGCTGGCGTCAGGACCTCCATGCGGATCGGACTGCTCGAGTGTGACCACGTCGACGCGTCCCTGCGACACGTCGCGGGTGACTACGCCGACATGTTCGCGCGCCTGTTCCGTACGCATGCGCCCGAGCTGACCCTGCAGCGACACGACGTCGCCGCCGGTGACCCGCTCCCCTCGCCCGATACCGCGGATGGCTGGGTGATCACGGGCAGCCGGCACGGGGTGCACGACACCGGCGTGCCCTGGATCGGTCGCCTGGTGGACTTCGTCAGGACCGCCGACGAGGAGGCGGTGCCGGTCGTCGGCATCTGCTTCGGACACCAGCTGCTCGCCCACGCCCACGGCGGGGAGGTACGGCGTGCGGCCCACGGCTGGGGTGTCGGCGTCCACGAGGCCGAGGTGGACGCGCCGGCTCCCTGGATGGCCCCCGATCGCCCGCACTTCCGCCTGCTCGTCAGCCACCAGGACCAGGTCGAACGCCTGCCCGACGGCGCCGTGCGGCTCGCAACGAGCCGCCATGCCCCGGTCGCGGCCTTCTGCCACCGGCGCTCGCTCGGTTTCCAGGGCCACCCCGAGTTCGTACCGGCGTACGCCGAGGCGCTCATGGGTGCCCGGGTCGAACGCATCGGTGCCCCGGTCGTCGAGGCCGCCCGTGCGACGTTGGACACCCCGACCGATTCTGGCATCGTGGCGCGGTGGATCGCGAACTTCCTCCGCGACGGGGCACGCGCACCCGCGTGACGCCGTCGGCTGACCCTCGTCAGCGCGCCGCCGCAGTCCCGACGTCCATGCCGGTCGCACCCGGTCGCACCGACGGACGCGCGTGCCCCCGGCCCTGGCCGGGACCGTCCACGCCGACGCCACGTGCGAACGACAGGTGCCCGCCGAGGTAGCCGCCGACGCTCGCCGCGATGCCACCGGCGAGTCCGTACAGCACGCCGCGACGCCGGCGGCCCCGTGCCTTCGCGAGGAACGAGGTGGCGTAACACACCGTGGCCGTCGTGTTCAACGCCGCATGCACGACCCCGACGCGCTGCTGCCGTGGCGCGGCGCGGCGCCACTCGACGAGGCCGGACGCGATCGTCGGCAGCGCCAGCAGCACGCCGAGCCCGGTCAGCGTCGTGGACGCCGCCCG
Organism: Egicoccus sp. AB-alg6-2; assembly: GCF_041821025.1. Lineage (NCBI taxonomy): Bacteria > Bacillati > Actinomycetota > Nitriliruptoria > Egicoccales > Egicoccaceae > Egicoccus > Egicoccus sp. AB-alg6-2. Next base: position 288,303 of record NZ_JBGUAY010000005.1, read on the forward strand.
CCATCGGCGCGGTGCGAGCACGTCCAGGACCGAGGCGCTCATCCACATGCCGAGCGGGAGATCGGTGAGCATCGGATGCAACGCGTGGCCGAGCCAGTCGCCCTCGAGCCAGTCGCGCAACGGCGGTTGCGTCAGGCCGGCGGGTATCGCGGCACCGAAGGCCCGCACGAGCGGATCGAGCCGCTCCTCCTCCTCGACGGCGAGGGCGGCGTCGATCGGGTGTGGACGAAACACGGGCGGCAACCTGTTCGGCGACGCTCGATCCTGCCTCCACGGCGACGCGCCGCCGCGCGCCCGCTCCGTCCGAAGGGGCACCGCACGTGGGTCAGGGGCTCCAGGCGATCATCGCCGCGCTGAGCTCGCCGTTGCGTTCGACCAGCGTCGCCTGCTGTTCCGCGGTGTCCCCGCGCCCCTGCAGCGAGGCCACGTTGGCGTCGAGTTCCCGGCGCGCGGCGACGAGACAATCGCGTGAGCACAGCGAATGCTCGGCGGGCGCCGGGTCGCCACACATCACGCACGAGCCGATGCGTGTCTGCGTGCGTCGAAGAGCGCCGAGTTCCATGGAGCGTGCCTTTTGCGTGAGGTCACGCCAGGCACCCGCTGCTTGACCACCTGACCTCCCGCAGTGTACTGGCCGCGCCGGGTCGGCGGTCGCGGGCGCCTCGGCCGGTTCACATCGCGAAGTCGGTCGCGAACACCAGCCTCCGGCCCGCTGGTTTGCGTGCGGACTCGCCGACGCCGCCGACGGGGCGGTAGACGTACGTCTCGGCCTGGGAGGGATCGGTCTCGAACAGCTCGTGCTCGGTGAGGAGCACACGCGTGTCGACCCCTTCGCGGGCGACCATGGCGGGCAACGTGCCGTGCCAGGACAGGTCCGCCAGGCTGCCTGAACCCGCCCGCAGCCGCACCTCGGGGCCTGCCCGTTTCCAGTCGAGGTCGCCTGCACCCGCCGGACGGGTCTGCACCTGCGCCATCACCTCGCGGGCGGCGTCGGCGATGACCGCGTCGGGCTGACCGAAGAGGTAGCCCTCGGCGAGCGCGTTGTACCCCGCGGGCCCGCGCACCGACACCGCGAACGAGCCGTCGGCCAGCGGCGTCAGCGCGGCCGTACGGTCCGGGAGCAGTTGCACGTGTCCGGGCCGCACCACCGCCGAGGCATGGGCACCGTCGATGGCGTACGGCTGGTAGCGCACGAGCGCCAGGTCGACGAAGGGTTGGTACGCGGCACCGGCGTGCAGTTGCAGGTCGCAGTACCAGAGCTTCCGGGACGGCTCGTAGACGGGCTGGTGACCCACGACGACCGCCCGTCCCGGCACGCCGGGAACCGCGATCCCGGTGCCGACCGCCGTCCGCAACGGCAGATGGTGGATGAACGGACCGGGCGCGACCGGCCGCGAGCGCCAGACCGGATCGGTGCCCCACCTCGTCAGGTGCTCGTCGGATCCCTGCTGGCCGAGCAGCGAGCCGAGCAGACCGCTCAGCGACTCCGTCACGGCGGCCGCCTCCGCCACCTCCCGCCCCAGACCGGCGCCCGCGAGAACCGCCAGGTGCGAGTTCCACTGCGCCTCCTCCGGCGTCGCACGACCGGGTGGGCGCACCGTCTCGACCGAAGCGTGCCGACGCAGCGTCGCCAGCAGGTCATCGGTCGGGTGCCGCGGCGCCGAGCGCTGCCCGACGCGGGCGAGGTCGCCGACCAGTCCGGCCCGTACCAGTTCGCCCACCGCCAGGTCGGCGGCTGCCAGCGCCGTCGGAGGGACCTGGAAGCCGGCGTCACGGTCGATCGGCAGCGTCAGCCAGGGCTGATCACGTACCACGACGCCGAGCAGTTCGTCGTCTCCGGACGAATACCACGGCCGGTTGAGGTAGACCCGTAACCCACCACCGATCCGGCGGCGGACGCGGGTGCGGCGCAGCCCGCCGGGCAGGCGTTCCGACGTCGACGTGGTCTGCACCCCGGCCGTTTCGTGCTCCTCCCACGACCAGGTCGGCACCACAGAGGCCACGTCCGGTGGGTCCGGCCGGTGGGAGGACGGCACGTGCAGCAGCAACTCGGGGCCCCGGTGCTCGATCAGATCGCCACCGAGCACCCGGTCGGTGATCTCGGGCGGGAAGTACTCCCGGAACCGGGTGGACGCCGTCGCCCGGTAGGCAATGCGACGATGCCGGGTGTCGCCGAACTCGTGCCGAAGCAGGTGGGTCGCGCCGACGCCCGGCCGGGATGCGTAGGCGGTCCGGCCGACTCGGGCCTGGTCCTCGCCCGGATCGACGAGGAAATCGCCGACGTGGGCCTGACCGGGGACCTGCCGCGGCCCCGCCTCGTGCAGATCGTCGTGCCACTCGGTCCAGGTCGCGTCGACGTCCAGGCGACCGGTGCTGGCGGCGTGACAGGCGATGGTGCCGTTCAGCGCCGCGAACGTCTCGCCCTGGAACCGGTGGACCCCGGAGTTGTACACGGCCGGCTCGGCGACCTGGACGACCGGCGGCTGCAGCGGCTTCTCGACCGCGTGGACCAGATCGAGCACCGTCCAGGGCGTCAGCATCCAGTGCCTGCCGAGCACGGCGTCCTCCTCCTGCGCGGCGCGGACGGCCTCGCGCTCGAGCATCCACACCCCCAACAGGGGCAGGTCGCCGCGCGGGATCACCGAGCTGACGCGTACCCGCACGTGTGCGGCCTGCGGCAGGAGCACCGTGAGGCACCGCGCGTCGGCGTCCCAGACGGGCGCGCCCGTTCCCTCCTCGACCCTCAGCAGCACCGGTCGACGGTCGTACCAGTCCGGTCCTCCCGGCCAGTCCAGCACCCGGGTGTCGCCGTCCCCGGGCAGTGTGGTGAACGACAGGCCCACCGCGAGCGGGTCGGGCAGGTACGGCAGCGACAGCCGGGCGACGTCGTGCACCACGTACTCACCCGCTCCGAGCACGTTGTGGTGCACCGGGAGCGGATTGCCGGCCGCGTCCAGCGTCGGAAACGGGCGTGGCGGGTCGACGCCGTCGGTGATGGCCCCGGCGTCGGCCGGGGAAGCGAAGGTGCCCTCGGACCGCCGCGCCACCTCGAAGGCGGCGTCGCGCTGTGCGGGCGTCGAGCCCCGCCGGACCGCCTCGTCGAAACACCCGTGGAGTTCGGCGAGTTGCTGCGCACCGATCGGGGCGGCCAGGTGCCGTTCGGCGGCCGCCCGGTAGGCGAGGTCGTCCCGACGGTGGCCGGCAAGGTCCACGACGCGTGGGAGCCGGACGTAGTCCGACGCGCTGACGCCGAGGGTGGAGCGGATCACCAACCGCAGCAGCGACTCACCCTCGGTGAACGGTCGGCGCGGGACCACCGCCGGGGACGGGACCGGGTCCCAGCGCCGGAAGGTCGTGGCGTCGGTGACGTGGCTCGGCTCCAGCAGGGCGGGCTCGACCGAGTTTCCCGCCATGTCGACCAGGCGGGCACGCAATCGGTACGACCCGCCGAACCGCAGCCTCGGCAGCGTGCCGGGCGCCACCCGCGTCTCGACCTCGAGCGGCAGGTCCGTGCCCCGCTGCTCACGGGACACCGGCTCCACGGCCGTGGCGCCGATGCGGTGCCCAGGCCGCGGGGCCGCGAGGCTCCACCCTTCCCAGCCGGCCACGGCTTCGTGCAGGTAGGCCACCCCGACCTCGGCCGCGTTGTGGCTGGCGCTCGCCCGCTTGAGATAGCCCTCGTCGCGTCGCTCGGGTGGGACGATGGGCAGGGGCGCCCGCGCCCCCGAGGCGTCGTCGCGCAGCCAGTACGTGCCGATGCGCTCGTGGAGGCTGAACCACGCGTCCGGATCGGATTCCTCGGCGACGTCCAGGCGGTACCCGCGCGTGACCTCCTCGGCGAACAGCGTCACGTCGCCGTGCACGCGGTCCGCCTCGCGGCGGGCCGTGTCATCCCAGGCGTGCACGACGGCGCCGGCGCGCTGGTCGCGGTACAGCGTCAGTCCCGTACCACGCAGGGCGGGCAGGGTCACCGCGTCGGGCGTCATGGATGCGGCCACCGTGTCGTCGCCGGGCTTGGCGTTCACGGTCTGCGCGGTCGTGACCACCGTGCGGGCGGTGCCGGCCAGCTTGAGTGCCGCCCCGTCGAGGTCGATCTGTTCGACGTGGAACAGGCGGCCGTCCTCGACCCGCAGGGAACCGTCGACGAGTTCGTCCTCGCGGTTGCGTGGTTCGGCGACGAACCGGCCGGCCTGCAGCTCGAAGGCCGTCCACGGCCGTGCGGACTCGTGCTGCAGCCATTCGGGCTCGCCGACGTCGACGAAGCGCAACCGTCCGGTCCCCTCGGCCAGGTGTTCGCCCTCGACGATGGCCAGATCGAGGGCGAGTCCGAGCAGCCGGAGCAGGTCCGGGTAGTCGCCGAGCGTCGCGCACAGTGCGTGGAAATCGGGGTCCGGGCGCCCCGGCTGACCGGGGACGACGTCAGGCCCCTCGGGATCGGCGGCGCCGGGCCGGTCGTAGAACCGCAGGACCTCGTTGATCGTCTGCCGGACTCGTTCCGGTGTGCCCCGCGACGTGTGGACCCGATCGACGATCCGCCCCGGACCGTTCGGGTCGCGCGGTGACGGCGACGTGCCCCGCAGCGCACCGGTCGGGCGTTCCCAGCCCTCCCCCCGCTCACGGCCGTACAGGACCAGCTCGCCGATCGGGTGCAGGATCGAGAGCGGTCCGCCGGTTGCCGGCGGGTGGGTCGTCGGCGACTGCTCGGCGACGGCGGTGTAGGTGTCGCGCACGAGTTCCCTCACGCCAACGGAGGGGAACGAGGCGATGCGGTGGTCGCTCAGGTCCTGGAAGTCGCCCGGCCCGACGTGCACGCCGTCGAACAGGGTGCGCCACAGGTGGGGGTCGGGGCTCGGCGAGTCCGGGTCGGGTGCCAGGGTGAGCGCGCCGACGCCGTCGACCTCGAGCATCAGGGTGGTGTGCAGGATCTCGGCGACGCTGCCCCAGTCCTCGAACCCCGTGCGACCGTCCGGGTTGTCGCGGACCTGCGCGAACTCGCGGAGCGGGAGCCGGTCCCCGCCGGTGTCGAGCCGGGGCGTGACGAACGCCGTGACCCGCAGCCGGCCGTCCCGGCTCGTCCCCGGCAGCGCGGTGAGGATGCCGTCCTCGCGCATCGTTCCTCCCAACCGCTCGACCGTCAGCCGGCGAACGCGTCGCAGTACTCGTCCCACGGACGTGGCAGGTCCGGCTCGCCCGCCCAGGGCCCCATCACCTCGGCGAACGTCGGGTCGCCCGAGCTGCCGGCGAACTTCTTCTCGCAGGTGATGGACACGGAGAACGACAGCAGGGCCACCGACACCTCGACCGAGATGCTCGCCCGGCCGACCGCCTTGCCGCTCGCGGTCTCATAGGTCAGCTCGAGGTAGATCTCGATGCAGGCGCGGATCAGGCCGAGGACGTCCACCTCACCGCGTGCACGGAAGTACCCGGCGAGTTGGGCGCTGGTCTCGCCGCCCTGCGTGAGGACCCGGAAGTAGATCCCGGCCATGACCGACACCGAACCGCTCGCCACACCGAAGTTCAGCGCGACCGCGGCGCCGAACTCGAAGGCGGCCTCGAGTTCGCGAACCTCGGACGGCGTGATGACGACGGCGAAGAAGCCGCCTCCGGCGAACAGGGCGACCTGCAGCCGGAAGGGGTCCTCGCGGCTGGAGAAGGCGAAGCGGACGGCGATGGACTCGCCGATGAACGGGACGGCGAACGCCGCGGCGAAGGTGACGTTGGACAGCGCGAACACACCCATGGCGACCGTGGGGATCGCGACGTCGAAGCCGGCCTCGATGCCCGAAGGGCGCACGTCCAGGTAGGGCGGGTCACTGAAGCCGTCCAGCGGGATGATGCTGCGCAGCGTCTCGACGAAGGCCAACGGCTCGCCGAACACCACGCCGTCCGGTGCACGGAACACGACGTTGACGTCGGTCTTGCGGCCGGGCACAGCCGAGAACTCGAGCCGTTCGAACTGCAGGTGCAGGAACGCGTTCTTCTTCCCGATCAGGTGCAGGTCGAACGGCGCGACGGCGCAGCTGACCAGCGCGCTGGGCGGTGCGCCGGCCGCCGTCGGCGCCTGCACGTCGACGGCGAGTGTCAGGGAGCCATCGCCGACCGGCTCGAAGATGGGGTCGCCGGCCGACGGCCACGGCAACAGGGTCGCGTGCCAGTCGAGACGGGCCCGGACCAGCTCCGGCAACGGGGCACCCGAGGCCACCTTGGCGATCTGCCCGATCCAGTCCCCGGCGCCGGACAGGACGTCGGTGACCCGGTTCAGGACGCTCTCGAGCGCCTCGCGGTCGGCGCGGAGCAGTCCTTCGGCGGCGGCGAGTTGGGACCGGGCTGCCTGTGCGACCCCCAGCAGGTCGGTCGCCGCGGATCTGGCGGCCGTGGCGTCAGGGTCGGCCAGCAGGTCGACGATCCCGTCGAGCAGCGACGTCGCGGCATCGGCCAGCGACTGCAGCGCGGCCGCGGCGCCGTCGACACCCGGAGCGGCCGCCAGCCTGCCGGCCAGCACGCCCACGCGTTCGATGTTGCTGATCAGCATGGTCGCGGCATCGAGGCTCTCGGCGACGAACCTCGGCACCTGGTCGACGGTGCCCTCGGGCAGCAGTTGCCCCAGGCCGACGAGGCCGAACAGCTTGGCCGAGCTGTCGAAGTAGGTCCGGAGATCGAACCCACTGCCCGGGGCCAGTTCGGCGGCCGTCCGCGCCATCGGGCCGAGGCTGCGGGACAGCGACCGGACCGCGATCGACGGGGCGACGAAACCTCCGGATCGGTCGGACTGGGTCGAGAAGTCGAGTTTGGCGCCGCCGACCACGTCCAGGAAGACCTCGGCGGTGGTGCCGGCGAAGCCGTCAGCCAGGTAACGCGAGGGGTAGGCGACGGTGACCCAGGCGTCGGCGCCCGCCAGCGCGCTCATCGCCGGGACTACGACCGACGCGTCCCGCAGCACGGGCTCCAACCCGATCGCGTCACCACCGCGCTGGCGCAGCCCGGTCGAGGTGACGACGTCGAAACGCAGCTGGCGGGTCACCAGGGTCGTGTCGGCGGCAGCCACGCTGGCCGCGTAGGCGACCTTCTGCCCCCGGGCATGGATGGCGTGACCGAGGTTCGCGTACGCCTCGACCACGGCTCGCAGACGGGCATCCGTGTCGCCGTGGTCCTTCTCGACGAAGGCCAGCGGACCTTCGAGCTCGACGAGCCGGTCGTCGAGGTCCACGGCGAGCATGCGGAAGGGAAAGGGGACGCCGTCGACCGTCGGAACGAACATCCACCCCGAGATCGACGGCGTCAGGTCCGTGGGGGCGTTGATGAACGGTGTCGTCGTGGTCAGCAGCCGCACGCTGGAGAACGGGACGGCACGATCGAGCCGTGACCCACCGACGGTCCGCCCGCCAGCGCCCAGGTCGCGGACCGGCTGACGGACGACGACGTACATCCGTTGCACCAGGTAGGCGGTTCCCTGGTGCAGTTCGCGCTCGGTGACCTTCACCAGCGACGCCCGGTGCCCGAACGGCAGCAGGTACCCGGCGTACACGACCTCGACGAAGCTGTCGCGGCCGTACGTGGCGTGGTGGACCCACTTCTCGATGGTCGTGTTGCGCGGCGGGCGGGTCGTGAACCGGCTTCGCAGGGAGCCGCCCAACGCCGACAGCGCCAGGTGCTCGACGTCCACCGGGGGCGGCACGTAGGCGGCCGTGCCCGACGTCCGGGGCCGCTTGGGGTTGGCGGTCTCGTGGACCAGCATCATGCGGTCACGGCTGTTGAGCGGGGCGCGGAAACGGGGTCGGTCCTGCGACCCGTCGGCGTGTGGAAACTCCTCGCCCGAACCGGGCGGGGTGCTGCGGAAGGGGAAACCTGCGAGCTCGTCGAAGTCGCGGGCCCAGACCGCGCGCACGGTGCGGTCGTCGGTGGGGCGCTCGTCGACCCCGTCGTCGGTGCGGGTACCCAGCCGGGTGTGCCACAGCTCGACCCAGCCGGTCACCGAGGTGACCGGCTCCAGCGCGTGCGCGAAACCTGCCTCGGCATGGGGGCTCAGCAGCAGGCGCCACGGCAACTCGAGCGCGGTCTGGATGCCGGTGGGTGGTGCGGGCGTGGTCGGCAGCAGCGTCTCGATCGGCAACGGCTCCAACTCGATCCGCCGGAGCAGATCGGCGTCGAGCCGGAAGGCGCCGCCACCCTGGTGGGAGGCCAGCACGGCTTGGGCCGCCGCGGACGTGCCGAAGCGGGACCGGACGGCCGTCACCGAGCCGCGCATCGCTGCGACGGCGTGGAGCGCGCCCGAGACCGACGCCGCATGTCTCCCGGTCGTCGCGCGGTCGAGCAGCGTCGAGGCGCCGACCACGTCGAAGCGTTCGATGAGGTCGAGGAGCGGGTCTTGTGCTGGCGCCCGTGGCGTCGCCTGGCGCGGCACGCTCAGCCGCAGCCCGGTGAGCGCACGCAGGATGCCCTCGCACGTCCACGGGATCTGCTCGTCCAGCACGCGCAGCACCACCCGCGAGGCACCCGCCAGCCGTGCGCGTACGGGCGGGGTCCGAAACGCCGTCTCGGGTTCCGGCACCCGGTCGTCGGGATCAGGGGGTCGGGAGCCGTCTCCCCTGGCCTTCACGCCACCGCTGGAGGAGAAGAACGCCTCCTCGTGCAGGTGCTGCCCGGCGAGGATGACGCGCAGGAAGCCCACCCGCGCACCATCGGCACGGCGGAGCACCGGCCCGTCCGGCCCTTCCTCGCGCACCAGGTCGACGAAGGACAGGCGCAGGCTGAGCAGATCCGTGGTCCGCAACAGCGTCGCGCGGGGCAGGCTCTCACGGACGCCCTGACCATGACCGGTGATCGGACCGGGCTCGAGCGGTGCCAGCTCGGCGAGGGGGCCCCGCGCCACGAAGCGTTCTGTGGCCGACGCGGCGGTGGTCGGACCCCGGCCCGGTGGGCCGGCAACCCACGCGCGGCTCGCATGCGTAGCGGCGGCGTCGTCGTCGGACGCCTCAGCAGCCCCGTCCGCGGTACCCATCCCCGCAACCCCTGCAGCGCTCGACCGAAGCGTGCCCGTCACCCGATGCACCGGGACGAGGCGCCTGCGCGGCAGGAGCGTCGCGCGAGCCTGACTATCCCCTCGCCGTCAGGTGGTGTCGACGGCAGTGCGCGTTCGCGCGTGGGGACGTCAGTCGCTACGCACGAACGCTGCCATGCGCGGCTGGCGCCGGCGTCGCATCGGTGGAACAGCGCGGACCCGACACCGGCTCGCCCCGTATGGGCATCGGGTAACGCCCGCGGCCGCGTGACCAGAAGCGTCCCTGCACGCGTCCGCGCAGGTCAGGACGCCTTCGCGTCGTCCTCGACGTAGAGGTAGTACTCCTGGTCGGGCTCTTCCCAGTCCATCTCCACGACGTCCTTGGTGACCGCCGCCTTGCAGAACTGCAGGAACCCGGAGTAGCCGAGGTCCTTCTCGGAGAAGTCGGGCTGCCGCTTGCGCAGCTGGTCCTTGAGACCCGACAGGGGCGGATCGCCACCGAGTTCGACCATCAACTCCTTGACGGTCTCACGCAACAGCTGGAACGCCGCATCCTCGTCGCGGGGCGCCGACGGGAAATCGACCTCGGGGTCGCCCTTGGCGGTGCCCTCGGTCAGCACGATGACCTTCTGCTCCTCGAGGTGACGCAACAGTTCGCGGAAGCCGCGGAAGCCGTAGTCCTGCTCGTTGAAGGTGGGGTCCTTGCGCAGCAGCGCGCGCTTGAGATTGGACGCCTGCACCGCCCCCGCGGAGGAGGACTGGATGCCCGAGAGGGTCCGGGTCAGCACCCGCTCGAGCTTGCGGAGATCCTGCTTCTGGCTGGACGAGGCCGCCGGCTTGTCGGCGTCGCCGGCGTCCGCCGGTGTCAGGTCCTTCGCCTCCGTGGCGGCAGCCCTGGGCGCGGTGGCCTTCTTGGCCGCACCCTTCTTCTTGGAGCGGCCCGCTGGCGTGCCGCCGGGCGTACGGCGCGGCGCCCCCTCGAGTCGGTCGTAGAAGAGGAACTCGTCGCAGGCCGGCGGCAGCATCGCCGACGTCGAGCCCTTCAGACCCACGCCGATGACCCGCTTGTCCAGCTCGCGCAGCTTGCCGACGAGCGGGGTGAAGTCCGAGTCGCCCGAGACGATGACGAACGTGGACACGAAGTCGCGCGTGAAGGCCAGCTCCATCGCGTCGACCGCCATCTGGATGTCGGCGGCGTTCTTGCGGACCCCGTCGGAGCGTTGCGGGATCTCGATGAGCTCGACGTTGCTGTCGACCATCCCCCGCCGGTCCTCGGTGAACAGGTTCCAGTCGGCATACGCCTTGCGTACCAGCAGCTTGCCGCGTTCGGCCAGCGCCTCCATCAGGGGCGCGGGGTCGAAGCGGTAGCCGATGTCTCGCGCGCCGATCGCCACGTTCTCGTGGTCGATGAACAGCGCGAGTCGCTCTTCGGTGGGTTCGATGGTTGCCATGCCGCCACCCTAGCTGCCCGCGGGGGGCTCGCCGTTCCCCCGATGGGCGGGAACGACTCCTCGGGCCCCGCGATGGTGCCGGGCTCCCTACACTGCGCCCGCGCGACCGCGTGGCAGGGCTCGAGGGGCGACGACAGGGGCGCTGCATGCGCACGGGGCGACATCAAGGGCAGGCAGGCCGACACCGGGCCATCGTCGTCCTGCTGCTCGTTCACGTGCCCGTGCTGTGGGTGCTGGGCGCCCGGGCGGGCTGGACGCTCACCCATGCCGTGTCGGAAGTGGTCCTGCCGCTGCTCGGGTTCGCCGCGCTCGCGTGGTTCGCGCGACACCCACGACTGGCGGCCGGCGCCGGTGCGCTGGGGTTGATGTACGTCTCCGCGGTGGTCGTCCACGTCGCGGGAGGTGTGACCGAAGCGCACTTCTACTTCTTCGTCGCCTTCGGCCTGGTGGCGCTCTATCGCGACTGGCTGGTCTTCTTCGCGGCGGCGGCGTTCGCGGTCGGACACCATGTGCTGCTGGCGTTTGACGGGGGGCTGCTGTTCGCGCAGCCCTACCAGCTCGAGCGGCCGCTCTTCTGGGCGGCGGTCCACGTCTCGTTCGTCACGGTGGTGACGGCCGTGCAGGGCGTCGGCATGTACGACGTCGCGCGATCGGTCACCGCCCGGACGGCAGCCGAGACCGCCGTGCAGCGCTCCGAGGAGCGGCGGCGCACGGCGCTCGAACTCCATGACAACGTCGTGCAGGCGCTGGCCACCGCCAACTACGCACGGTCGCTCGGCGAGGACGAGATGAGCGGGGCCGCCGTGTCCCGGGCCCTCGCCGCATCCCAGGAGCTTGTCGCCGAACTTCTCGCCGACAGCGCGGTGGACGAGCACATGCTGCTGCGGCGTGAGCCGGCTCCCTCCGAGGTGTGAGCGTGCCCTGCGGCGTGGTGATCGTCGACGACGCGGCCGACCTGCGGCTGCTGCTCGTCTTCGCGCTCGGTCGCGATCCGCGGCTCACGGTGCTGGCCGACGTCGAAGACGGCGCGCAGGCGATCGAAGCCGTCCGCGAACACGAGCCCGACGTCGTGTTGATGGACGTCGCCATGCCGGTCATGGACGGCATCACCGCGACCCGGCTGTTGACCCGGGACCACCCGGACCTGCCGGTGGTCGTCTTCACCGGCTACGGCGACGGACGCGTCGAAGCGGAAGCGCGCGAAGCCGGTGCTGCGGCGTTCCTCGACAAGACGGTGCCGCTGACGACG